>JACQOI010000299.1 GCA_016202615.1 Betaproteobacteria bacterium | reverse complement strand
GTCCGGTCGCGCTGTCGCTCGGCGGCTGTCTGAACCAATGGGCCGCCATCGCTCGACACCTGGCCGAACCGCCGCGCAAGCGAACGATGCAACTTCACGGTTTGCATGAATGACCGCCAAATAAGGTTAGCGCTTATGCCCGTCAAGGGGGGGAATCAGCTTTTATGACACAGTAAAGCTAAGGCTAGGCCGAAACGGGGGCTTAAGCTACGGGGCGCGTCACCGACCGACAGTTGCCGAAGGAAGGTATGTAGACCGAGTGCGTACCCGTGCCGCCGGCGACGATGACGCCTATCTCTTCGGGTGTGGGCGCGATCGGCAATATCGTATCCGGCTTGATCTCTCCGAGCTCGTCGCGCCGGGCATCGCAGGTCCGTGCGTAATCCTTGGGAGCTCTGCGGCTTGCGGGCATTTTCGATTGCTCCCACAGAGCATTCTTGACGTCAGCTTTGCTCAGCCCGGCGCGCGCCAGGATTTCGGCGTGCTCCGGTCCGATGACGATCCAAGGCTCTCCCCCGCACCAATAATCGTTGCTGGCGGGGTAGCACATGCTTTCAGCGAATACCCGCAGCAATTGCGCGGCGTCTTTTTCATGGCTCAATAGGTTCAATGTGCCCGATGCGGCCACCACAGTTACGGCGCTCGTCTGGGCAGCGTAGCCGCGATCTACGTGCAGTGGCGTCCACGGGCTGCGCGCTTCGTTTTCGGCGCAGCAGAACGTGTACTTTCCAGGCTGGCCTTGCGTCGCGCGATCCATATCGCCGGGCAGCGCATTTCCGACGTTCTGCAAGACGAGATGCAAGGCGCGTCCCAGAGTCGCATTGGCCCATGAACCCTGGCCAAGGCAATTGAGATCGCTGTTGATCTCCAACTGCTTTGCAATGGGGCCGTTCACGATGAGCCACGCGGTTGCCGGATTGGTGGTGGCCTGTATTCCCTGAAGATTGAATTTCGGCGCGCATGCAGCCTCGACGGCAGCGATCACCACGGGCAGGTAAGCGGGATCGCAGCCGGCGAGCACGGCGTTGATTGCAATGAGTTCGACAGTTGCCTCGCCGAACCCCGGCGCGACGGCGGCGACGACCTCCTGGGGAGTGCGGCGCGTGTGGCGCAACATCTCGTCTACGCGCTCCACCGTGGGCGGAATCACCGGCAAGCCGTCACCCCACCGACGAGCGCGATAGAGCTTGTTGATCTCGTGGCAGTCGTTAGCGACCGCGATAAGCTCTGCGCGCTCTACCTGTCCTGCGCACTTAGAGGATCGATCGTCGGTCATGGCGAGTCCTTCGCGCAGACCAGCTCTACGATGTTTGCAACGTGCTTTTCAGCGATCTCGCGTATTTCCGAGGGCGTGCGTACGCCCAGGGGATGCGGGATGACGGCGATGGGAAGATCGGGGTGCCCAAGCGCTGATGCCTGGGAGCGCGCCAATGAGGTAAAAGCGCTGGTAATGATCGCTACCGTCGGGCGGCCCCGCTTTGCCGATTCTACGCTGTCGTGGATACACCACGACGTGCATGATCCTCAATCACCGGCGCCCGTGATCACCAGATCGCATTGCGCCATGGCCTGCATGATGGCCTCGGGAGCCGGTATGCCTGCGACCCGTTTCCTGCGCTTTACAATTTTGGCAACGCCATATCTCTCGGTGAGAAGCTCCCCGATCGCATCAGCCAGATGATCGAAGTTCGGCTTGGCGTTGTCGAGTACGCCCACAGTTGCGCCTTTCAGAGACTTAAGGGTGCGCTCGACTGGTCGGGATTTTTTCGAAGTCGGCGCCGTCGGGTTGAAGACGAATGTTGTTCCAAGCATGGTTAGCCCTTCGGACCTATTGCTGCCCTTCCGAACATTAAAAAGACCACGGTTGACTATCGATGGTAATATTAGCATATGTCAACGATGCTCAGTATCAATCCAGACTGTCTTGGCGCTGTTCCAAGAAAAGAGCACTCCGCCTCGCACCACTCACGCGCAAGCTCGGCGTGGCGATGGTGCTGCGGTTGCCGGATTGGCGACGATTTGATCCGCGGAATCTTGCCTTTGTTTGGGGTGACACAAATGCAACCATCATTTCAAAGATGTCTGACCATCACCGCAACCGGAGGGACACAATGTCGAGTAAAAGCAGTACCAAAGTAGTCGAATACTGCTGTGACGATCACATCGCCGTCATTACGCTCAATCGGCCAGAGAAGTTGAATGCTTTTGATGACGAGATGGTGCGACAACTATCAGCTGCACTTCAGAGGCTCGACAGTGATCCGGATGCGAACGTAGGAATCCTGTGTGGGAACGGCCGCGCATTTTCCAGCGGGGCCGACGTACATCAACGCCACATGCGCAGCCGCGACGAGCTCGAGCGAGGCGGCGGCCCCGCGGGCCGGGCGGCGCCTTCCATCGATTTGTTTACTCGTGCCGTCAATTGGAAACCCGTGATTGCGGCGCCTCATGGCTACGCCATAGGGCTGGGGCTAGGCATAGTGCTGGACAGCGATCTCATCGTCGCGGAGGACGGCACGAAGTTTCAGGTGACGGAAATCGGCCGCGGGCTGGGCGGGACCAAGTTTTGGGCGCAACTGCATTTCCGCGGCGCCGGCGCTTTCGGAGACGAGGTCGCGCTGACAGGGCGGTTTTTTTCCGCCGAAGAAGCTTTCGCCGCAGGCATCATCAACCGTATCGTAAAGCCCGGGAAACGGATGGAAGCGGCACGCGAGCTCGCCGAAGTCATCGCCAAGCATCCGCCTCTCAGCGTGCGAGTGACCACGCGGGCGCGGCGGTGGTATCTGGCGCAAGCCACGCGGGACGCCACCATCCATAGCGATCCGCTGAAGCTCTATCTGACCGAGGACTTCGCCGAAGCCGCCCGGGCGTTCGTCGAAAAGCGCCAGCCGAAACCCTTCAAGGGGCGTTAGCCCAGCAGCGGCTTGGCACATGACCTGGGCATTCCGACGACGCCCCACTTCACTCCAGCACTGACCGACAATTGGGCTTAGCCAGCCTTTTTTCACCGCGCGCCGTTTCGGTCGCCGGTGCCACCGAGGAAACATCCCGCGCCGGCGGACGCGCGTTGGCCATTCTGAAAACGGTGGGATATAAGGGGCTGATTTATCCCGTAAACCCAAGTCACACGAGGATCCATGGATTCTTGGACCGCAAAGCGTATTTGGAGCAGTTCTCCGAAGACCGCATCAAGGAGTCGCGGGCGTGCGACCTGGCGTCGCGCATCAGGGTCGAGATCGACGCAGAGATGGATGCAGTCTACCCTCAACTCTATGCCGGCAAGGTAACCATCGTGACCAAGGCGGGGAAGCGCCATACCAAGCGCGTGGCTTATTCCAAGGGTATGCCCGAAAATCCGAGGGGCGGGGCGGAGCTCGAGGACAAGTTTCATATCGCTGGCCGGCTTGGCCATCGGCCAGCCCTCAGCACGGCAAGTGCTCGCATTGCTCGGGACCGCCTTTGATGTACCACGGATTTCAGACTTAAGCGAACAATTAGGAAACCTCGTCATCAAGAGCTGAACGCGCCGCTTGAGGCGGGTGAGCTCGTGCGCCGTCGGCGCCAGTCAATCGCCGATCGGCCACCCGCTGCAAACTCGTCCCGCAGCCCCCGAGAAATCAACTCGGCAGGCGCAACACATGCTTGGCGATTGAATTGCGCAGAATTTCGCTGCTGCCGCCCCCGATCGTGATCAGTCGCGACATGTAGTATGGCGTGAGCAGATCGGTGCACTCCCCGTCGCTTTCGATCGACCCGGCCGCCCCGTAGGTCCCGGCCCAGTCCAGGCAGAATTCGGTGATGCGCTGAAATGTTTCCATGCCCCAGATCTTTAGTATCGACACTTCCGGCCCCAGTGTCCCATTGGTCGCGGCGTCGGTGAAACGGGCAAAGAGCGTGGCATTGTCGAGCAAGTTGAGCCGCAAGACCGTAAACCCGTCCAAAAAACCGAGATCGCTGAAAAGGTTGAGCTTGCGGCCAATAGAGATCAACCGGTTGAGCGCGATCATCGGTCGACGCGGGCTGCCGATTCCCAACCGCTCGAATTCCAACACCGCCTTCGCGACTTTCCACCCGTTATTGAGCCCGCCGACCAGGTTTTGCTTGGGCACCCGGACGTTATCAAGGAAAATCTGGCAAAACTCCTCGTGGCCGGCGATGTCGAGGATGGGTTTCACCGTGATGCCGGGCGTCTTCAGATCGACAATGATGAAACTGATCCCAGCCTGCTTCTTCACTGTCTTGTCAGTGCGGCAAAGAACATAGATATGCGTCGAATCCATAGCCATGGAAGTCCATATCTTTTGCCCGTTGATCACGAATTCGTCCCCATCTTCTACCGCTGAAGTCGTGAGGCTGGCGAGATCAGAGCCTGCATTGGGCTCGGAATATCCCTGGCACCAGATGTGCTCGCAAGAGATGATCTTGGGCAGATAGGTCTGCTTCTGGTCGTCGGTGCCATATTTCATCAGGGCTGGCCCGAGCTGCCGCACGCCCTGATCTGGTGCGCGGCCAACGCCCCCTCGCTCGAGCTCGTCGAGATAAATTAACTGCTTTGCGGGCGAGAGCTCCATCCCCCCCCAGATACGCGGCCAGCCCGGCGCAATCCAGCCGCGTTCGGCGAGCTTCAGATTCCAGTCCTGCACTTCGTGCCAGCGCACGCGTCGCGGCAGATGGCGCAATTCTTTCGGGTAATGAATTTCGACGAAATCCCGCAGCAGAAGACGGAATTCCTCGTCAGAGAGTTTGTTCCAATCGCTGTCGCGAGGAAGTTGGCGCAGCCGGTCGGGCAGAACGCCGGTTTCCGCGGCGGGGCTCTCGCTCTCATTGACCGGCGCAAGAATGGCAAAGCGCCGCTGGTGATGGTGAATGCCGCCCAGCCATGCGTTGAGCACTAGTGTCCGCTTCACGTATAAGCCTACGTCGCACTCATCGGTGAAGCCCATCGCTCCGTGCATCTGGATCGCCTCGCGGGTAGCGAGCGAAGCGGCAGTTGCACAGCGCGCCTTGACGCGGCTCGCGGCCGCCGCTCTCGCCTCCGAGGGGGCGGCGAGCGCCTCCCGCAAAACTGCGGATGCGAGCTCGATCTGAATATAGCAATCGACCGCGCGATGCTGCAAAGCCTGAAAACTGCCGATAAGCTTGCCGAATTGCTGGCGCGTGCGCAGATAATCCAAGGTGAGTTCGAATGCGCGGCGGGCGATCCCCAGCAGTTCGGCACCGACGACGACGGTCGCGTTGTCGAGCGCCCGCGCGAGAGCCGGTGCGGCGATCGCAGAGGAAGCGATGCGATTGCTCGCGGGAATCCGAGCTTCTTTCAATGTCAACGTCGCGCCGAACGTTCCATCTGCCCATGGATCGAATGAAAGCTCGACGCCGGCCGTATCGCGTTCCAGCCAGTAGAGTTCTGGCCCGTCCTGGGCCTGGGCGGAGACCACAAATCCGTCGGCTCCGCCTGCTCCTGCGATGAACTGCTTTTTGCCCGAGATCACCGCCGTTTCTTTTTCGCGTGTTACGCTGGTTTTAGAGTGGCGCGGATCGAAACAGTCAGCTTGCTCCTGCCATGCAAGGGCGGGAACGAGCTTCCCCGCGACGATCGCCCGCAGCAGTCGTTCCTTAAGCGGCGGATTGTCGCCATCGGCGACCGCGCTTGCGGCGAGGACGCAAGCACTCGTGTAGGGCTCGGGCAGGAGACCGCGCGCGAGCGTTTCAGCGACGACCCCGGATTCGGTAAGCCCGAGGCCCAATCCTCCGTAAGTTTCTGGTACCTGGATTCCGAGCCAACCCAGTTCCGCCATTTTCGCCCATACCGCGCGATCGTAACCAGGCAGCTGGCCGCGTAGTCCGCGTACTCGAGCGAGGCTCGATGCTCGCGAGACGAAATTGGCAACGCTGTCGCGCAGCCCTGCGAGCTCGCTGGGCGGCTCGCGCTTAATTTCCCCCGTCTTATGGGCGTCGTTCACGGCGTACCTTTTTCTTCTGCTGTTTTACTTGCGCAGATGGCCGCGACTCCATCTGCGCATTCATGGTCGCTAGACAAACTCGTTTCGTTCACGGTTGTGAGCATCTCAAAATGAAAGAATGAAACTGATTGTCTGCAGACCAAAACATCGATGGCAACGCTGATTCAGCGTCCGTGAAACTTCGGCTTCCTTTTTTCCTTGAAGGCCGCGACACCTTCATGGTGATCAACTGTCTGGTTCATCTGCGGTTGGACCATGCATTCAAACTCAAGGAAGTCCTCAAGACTAGGACCGGCAGCCATATGCATGAGCTTCTTGCCCATTCCGAACGTGAAAGTCGGCCCGTCGGCATAATCCCTTGCCAGCGCCTCGGCTTTTGCCATGAGCTCGTCATCTCGCACCACGTGGTTCACGAGGCCGAGCGTCAGCGCTTCGGGGGCGTGCACAAAGCGCGCCGAGAAGAACAGTTCTTTGGCACGCGCCATGCCGAGTAGTCGCATGAGAAACCAGCACGCGCCGCCATCGGGCACGAGGCCGACCTTGCGGTAGATTTGCGAAAAGCGCGCGGTTTCCGAAGCTATTATGATGTCGCAAGCAAGCGCGATGCTCCACCCGATGCCCACCGCTACGCCGCGCACTGCGGCGATCACGGGTTTCTCGATGGCGTGCAGGGCGCGGATCATGGCGTGACCGCCCCGCTGGGTCCGCTCGCGGGCAGCGAGCAGGTCTTGCTTGTCCATGCGCTCAACGTCCGCCCCTGAGCAGAAAACTTTGCCGCCGCCGGTAACGATGATCGCGCGGATGGAATTGTCGTAGCGCAGCTCATTGAAGTGCTTGATAAGCGCTTCGCGCATGTCCCAACTGAGCGCGTTCAATTTTTCGGGGCGGTTTATCACTACTTTGGCCACCGGCCCGTCAACGATTAAATCAATCGGCATAGTCGTTTAGTCCTTTGCTTGTGCTCAAGCAATGCACCTGGACCCGGCGTAGAACCCCATCTTTCTTGAATCATGAAACGCCGGCAATGAATGCTCTAAAGCTGGTCCAGGCAGCCGCTGGATGAGATGAATTGATCGTGCGGCGTGGCGATTCGTAAAGATTGGTTTTTCAAATCAGTCCGGGGGGCGCATCAGCAGTTTTAGAGAATATTGCAATGGGCGAGCCTCGTCGAGGCCTGCCACGCTCAAAATAGAGCGGCAGGTCTGCATTGTCAATAGCTCCCAGTGAAAGCCGACTAGTTGATGCCGGAATTGAGATCGGAAGGGGGTTCGCTGACACCGAAGCTGGAGCGGATGGTTCATAAGCTCACGTTCTTTCAAACTGCGGCGGCACTACCGAGCCGCGCAGTGCATTGGCTCGAAAGCACGCCGCCCGAGCCATGTAACAGCGCCACTTCACACCCTGGCACCTGGCGCGGCCCGCATTCGCCCCGCACTTGCCTTACGCCTTCGCTGAGCTTCAGTCCACAATCGTCGAGCGCTCGATGCGTCGCCTGCGCCATAAGATCAAATGGCGTGGCGCCGTCGGGAGCCTGCCCAAGACCCGATTCGGCTGCGCCGACGATCGCGGTGCTCGCGCGCAGTTGATTAGCCATTGTGATTGATTGCCTCCCCGCCAAGCATCTGAAAGCGGCATACGTTTTCGCCGGTTCTTTGCGGCTAACATTGCGCCGCAGTGCGCGCGCGTAGCTATGCCATCTACCGCACAACAAGGTCAAAACACTAGCATTTTCGGTTGATATTCACAACAGGATAGTTGCGATGTACAAGAAGATTGCGATTACGTTGCAACGCATGGGTTGACAATAATTGAATGCAGCGCTAATCTTTGTCCCTTGCAAACAGCAGCGAGCGAGTTGCGGCTGTCCCTGTTCCGAGTGCGCATAACGGTTTTCGGATACACGGCCGATGCGAGTGTCTGCAGTTTTCCCCGTCATGCTGCGCTACGTTCCGGCATCTACGTTTTCGCCGTCGCTGTATTCGTCGGCGGTTCGTATGAAGCGACCCTTTCATCACTAAATCATCTTGGAATATCATGGCAAATGAAGTCCTCTACGAAACTCAGGAATCCATAGTAGTAATCACCATCAATCGTCCGGAACGGCGCAATGCCATCAGCATGGCTGTGCGCGAGCAACTGCACAATGCGTTCTTGCGGTTCGAAAGTGATCCCGCTTTGCGTGTCGCGATCCTCACCGGCGCCGGCGACCAGGCCTTTTGTGCGGGCATGGACCTCAAAGAAGCTGCTGACTTGAAAATGCAGGTGACGCCTTACATGCCTACGCTCGGCGAGAATCTACGGGTGACAAAGCCGGTAATCGCCGCGGTAAACGGCCACGCCTATGCGGGCGGATGGCTGATGGCCCAGATGTGCGACTTGTGCATAGCAGCCGATACCGCGCGCTTTGGTATCACCGAGGCGAAGCTGGGCCGTGGATTTCCGTGGGCAGTACCGCTGCTCCACATGATTCCGCAGCGTGTTGTACTCGAGTTGCTGATGACCGCCGGTTCGATCTCGGCGCAGCGTGGTTACGAGATTGGTTTCGTCAACCGCGTGGTGTCGGCGAAAGAGCTGATGCCCAGAGCCATGGATTTTGCCCGCGAGATTACCGCCAATGCACCGCTTACCGTCGCTGCGGCGAAAGAAATGGTTTATTTGGGAACTGATATGAGCCGCACCGCTGCATTGAAGTACGCGCGCCAATTGTTCGACGATAAGGTTTACCGCAGCGAGGACGCGCTCGAGGGGCCGCGTGCTTTCAAGGAAAAACGCAAGCCGACGTGGAAGGGCCGTTAAAAGATGCGGCATCCCCTTGGGCGTAAGTGTTGAGCAATGCGATTATTAGTAGCGCGGCGCGCGTGAGATCGCCGCGTGCGCGAGTGTCCCGTTTGACAACAACCAGGAGGGGCGCCTTACGTGGCCGATTGTTAAGGCGCGCGGCGCTATCCTACTTCAAGACAATCAAGGCGTCAGCCGCTACTGCGCCTTGGCCGGAAGTGCGAACGAACAGCGGATTGATATCGATCTCAGCGATGCGCTCCGCATGGTCGGCGAGCAACAGTGATAGGCGCGACAGCGTGTCGGCCAGCGCTTCCACATCGAGCGGTGGGCTCCCGCGAAATCCATGCAAGAGCGCGCTGCCCTTGATTCCATCGATCATCTGTTTTGCATAGGACGCGTCGAAAGGCGCAAAGCCGTGTGTAATATCCTTTAGCAACTCGGTGTGAATTCCGCCGAGACCGAATAAGACGACTGGACCGAAGATCGGATCGTTGATCGCGCCGACGATTACTTCAAGCCCCCGCGCCATTTCTTGCACTGAAATGCCTTCTATGCGCGCATTGGGGTCGAATTTTCGCGCGGCCGCGGTGATATCGCGAGCAGCAGTTTTAAGTTCGTCGAGGCTGCGAATATCAAGGCGCACCGCTCCGGCCTCTGTCTTGTGCGCGATTTGGGGCGATTCTATCTTCGCGGCGAGCGGAAACGGTAGCGGCGGCATCTCCAGGGCTGCGATAACATCGCCCGACAGGAGCACTTCAGCGACGACGGGAATCCCGTATGCCTGTAGCAGTTGCTTAGAGCAGCGCTCGCTCAAGGTCGCGGCGGCCTTTGGCAGCTCGAGCGCTTGCGGCGCTATCGCACGCGGCGCGGGTTGCGCCAACTGCGCGTCGTAGGCGCGCTTGCGTCGCGCGAAATCGTTGAGAGCCGCAAGTGCGCGCGCGCCGCGCCCGGGCGATGGCATACACGGTAGTCCGTTATCCTCCAAAAGCTGCATCAGGACCGGGTTCTCGCCCGGGGAAATGGGCCAGTCGACCATCACCGGTTTGTCGCTACCGCGCGCAACATCAATCAGCCCTTGCGCTAATACAGTGCCCGACGAGCTGGGTATCCGCACGATGAGTTGATCGATATTGGGATCGTTCAGCACGGTGCTGACGAGTCGATTGTACGACGCATAGCTATCGTTGTTGCCCGCGCCGGTCGCATCTATTGGATTAGCGATGGAGGCGAAGGGCGCCATGAATGTGCGCAGCTCGTCCTTAGTTGTTGTGGCGAGCGGCGGCAGTTCCAGTCCATGCTCGACGCACCGGTCCGCCAACAGCACGCCCGCGCCTCCGGAGACCGAGACGATGCCGGTGCGATTGCTGCGCGGCATACGCCCGCGATGAATGCGAAATATTTTTAGTGCATCCAGCAGTTCCGCCGTCTCACGGACTTCAATAAAGCCGCCGTGCCGGAACGCCGCCTGAAATAATTCGTAGCCGGCGATCATACGGGATGAGTGAGATACAGCCGCCTGGCGTCCTACGTCGCTATTGCCGACTTTCCACACAAATATCGGTTTGCCGAGCTCGAGCGCGCGCTTTCCAAGCCCGATGAGCCGCCGCCCGTCTTTAACGCCTTCCATGAATACGAACACACCTTGAACGTCGTCGCGCTCGATGAAATATTCGGTGAGGTCTAGGGTCGAGACGTCGGCTTCGTTGCCGGTTGAAATGGCATAGTTAACGCCGACGCCGTAGTAGGCGGCAGTCGTGAGCACGCTAAAGCCGAACCCGCCCGATTGCGTAACCATCGCATACGGTCCGGGAACGAAAGTGTGCCTCATCACGCCGCCGAAGCCGTTGCGTATATTCTCCTTTACGTTGAGCACACCGAGGCAGTTGGGTCCGACCAAACGAACACCGGCCGTGCGAACGGCAGCGAGTAGATTTTCTTGAAGCGCTTTACCCTCGGCCCCGGCTTCACTGAAACCGGATGAAATCACCACTGCGAAGGGGATTCCCGCGGCGCCGCACTGTTCGACCACGGGAGTAACGTGCGCGCCCGAAAGTGCGATCAAAGCAACATCGCACGGTCTCGGCACCGATGCGACGTTGGGATAGCAACGCAGTCCCTTGATCTCCTTGTGCTTAGGATTGACCGGGTACACTTGGCCGCGATAGCCGAATTCGGTGAGCAACCGCAGCGGCTGCCCGCCTATGCGCGACAAGTCGTGCGATGCGCCGACCACCGCGATGGCGCGAGGATTGATAAGGCGGGAAAAACTGTGCGGCTCACGCATGCCGCCTGATGTCTTTTGATCCAAAGATGATCCTCTCTTGAATCTCTAAAAACCCGACGCACCCGAATTCTACGCGGTTTTGCTGATTATTGCGGCATTGCGCATTCCCGTTTCGTTTCATGCGAAATCGCGCAAAACCCGTTGCAGGCGCTTCCTCAGCCAAGATTGGTTTGTCAGGACGCGCCGGGAGCCATGCAAACACTTCGGTCCATGTCTTAGCCTTACCCGTTTTCCGGGTGGTACGCGCTTTTTGCTATCATCCCGCCTCAACCCGACTTACCCTCGCCAACGGCCCGCGCAGCATGCCAACGAGAGTCGAGTTTCCCATCGCGGCACGCGTGCGGCGCTTTATACGCCCGCACGCGCGCCGACCTGGAAAATTCACGCGTCGAATTTCCATACTTGACGACGGCACTTTTTTTGTTTAAACGACTGGCGCCACCTCTCTGCTTATGATAAATTCCGTGCATCCATAGCAATGAATAGCCGCGGCCAGATGGTCGAGCCTTACCAATGCGATTACAGGAGATTGTGATGTCTTCCACGAGTAACGAGTACGAAGTCTATTGGCCGCGCAGTCCGCGCCAAACACAATTAAAACCGCTCGCGAAGCGGCTCGAATCCTTCGAAGGTAAGACTATCGTGTTTGTGTGGGATTACGTGTATCGCGGTGATGAGGTGTTCGCGCTACTCGAAGAAGGGCTTAAAGAGAGATATCCCAGCTTATGCTTCGTAAGCTGGCGCGAATTCGGCAACATCCACGGCACCGGGCCGAACGAGCGCGGCGTTGTCGGTTCGTTTCCCAAACGGTTTAAGGAACTGGGCGTTGATGCGGTCATCGCAGGGATGGCGTGTTGAGGAACCTGCACGCCCGCCGTGTTGCGGGCCAGTGTAGCGTGCGAGGAAGCGGGCTATCCCACCTCATCGATTGTTTGCGAAGGTTTCGTCAGTCAATTTGAGGCAACTTCCATCGGGCTCGGAATGCCCAAGATACCCAAGGCGATGGTGCCCGGCCACGTTGGCACCAAAAGCAAAGAGGAGTTGCGCGCCTGTGTGTTGGGAGTAACGCTTGATCGTGTGATCGAGAACCTTACCTCCAGGCCCGACACCGGCACTGAGCACGCGGAACCCGGCGCGCGCGACGTCATTTTCAAAGGTGATTTCAAAGCGGTAAATAAGTACTTCTACGAAAACGAGTTGGGTGACGGCCTGCCCATCGTTCCTCCGACGCGCGAGGAGATCGAAAGCTTTTTGCGTTTCACCGACCGCGATGCGGACGAAGTACTCGGAATTCTTCCCGCACACAACCGCGCAGCCACTATTTGGAGCGTAGCCGTAAACGGCGTGATGGCGGGATGCCGCCCTCAGTACATGCCGATACTCGTGGCGGCCGTTGAAGCGATGGCCGACCCCGGATACGGCGTCGAGCACAGCGGCAACACTCCGGGCGGCGAAACACTGCTCATAGTCAACGGTCCGATCATCAAACAGCTCGGCTTTAACTATACCCAAGGCGCGTTGCGCGATGGCTTTTTGCCGAACACGTCGATAGGCCGGTTCTGGCGCTTATATCTGCGCAATGTCGCCGCGTTTCTTCCGCACAAGACCGACAAGGCGACCTACGGCAACACCTGGCGCGTGGTGCTCGCGGAAAATGAAGATGTGCTGGCGAAAATCGGTTGGGAGCCGAACAACATCGAAATGGGCTTTGAGGCGAGCGATAACACGGTAACGGTCGCGCGCTATACCGGTGGAAGCACGGTGGCGGCGGTTTCAGGGAACACACCGGAAATGCTGCTTCCGTATCTTACGGAGCAGGTGCTGAAACACCATTCGTGGCATCTCATATTCACAACCAGTCTCGGCGCTGGGTCTCTACGTCCCCTTTTGGTAATTAGTCCAATACTCGCCGAGACCATCGCACGTGCGGGCTGGTCCAAAGCAGATGTGAAGCGCTACCTGTTCGAGCACGCGCGATTCCCGGCGTGGGAGTTCGAGCGTTACCTGCGAGATTGGACCATCCGGGGCGTATGGAACCTGGCCGAAGAGGTGCGTCTGGGGCGCATGCCTAAGTTGTTTTATGAGTCAGACGACCCGAACCGCATGGTCCCTATCGTATGGAAACCTGAGGATTACATGATTGCTGTGAGCGGCGACCCGCTCCGCAATAATGCTTACGTGTTCGCAAATAACGGTTTTATCGGCTATCCCGTCGGTAAGAAAATCGAAGTTCCTAAGGATTGGGACCAGAAGCTTGCTGAAGCTGAATGGTAAAACGTTCCAGCGGTGCTATGTGCGTAAGCGTTTTTTGAGTCAAGCGGCGGAAGGTTGACTTTAAGGAGGTTCACTATGAAGAGGTTCACTATGTGGTGGACGCGTTTAGACGCACGGACGCTTACAATAAGTATTGCCATGATCTTTGCCGCCGGTAGTGCGTCCGGGCAGAACTATCCAACCAAGCCCATACGCATTGTCACCTCGGCGCCCGGAGGTAGCGCCGATATCGTGGCCCGCTTGATCGCGCAAGGGCTTTCGGCGAGCCTGGGTCAGCAGGTAGTGGTAGACAACCGCAGCGGAGTGATCGCGGCAGAGGTTGTGGCCAAGGCGCCGCCGGACGGTTATACGCTGCTGGTCACAGGCAACCTGTTGTGGACGGTAGCTCTGCTGCAAAAGGTGTCGTACGATCCTGTGGCGGATTTCCTACCGATATCGCTGACGCACATGACCCCTATGGCGCTGGTTGTGCACCCCTCGCTGCCCGTGAAAGCGGTGAAGGAGCTGATCGCTTTGGCCAAGGCGAGGCCGGGGCAGCTCGACTATGCTGCAGGTGCGCCGGGCTCCACCAATCATTTGTCAGGTGAATTGTTCAAGGCGATGGCGGGCATCAATATAGTGGGAATTAATTACAAGGGTGGTGGTCCCGCACTCAACGCTGTGATCGGCGGCGAAGTGCCGCTGATGTTCATCTCCGCGGTTTCGGTCATGCCGTATGTAAAATCCGGCAGGTTAAAAGCCTTGGCTGTGACGAGCGCGCAGCCGTCCGCGCTGCTTCCCGGTTTGCCTACGATCGCGACCTCGGGACTGCCCGGATATCAATATGAAATCGTGTTAGGCCTACTGGCGCCGGCTAAGACTCCTGCGGCCATCATCAATCGACTGAACGCCGAGATCGGGCAGTCGCTTAACAGGCCGGATGCGAAAGAGAAGTTTTTCAACTTCGGACTGGAAACTGTCGCCAGTTCGCCTGAAGTGTTCGCGGCAGTGATAAAGGCAGATATGGCTAAGATAGGCAAAGTAATTACTCACCAGTCCATAAGGTAAGCTACAGTCATTGAACGAATGAGCGCGATGCCGGTCGAACATGACATGAAAGTTGACGGTCGCACGCTCGATCACAAGACACTCGAACAAACACGCTGCATGGCGTTTCAGCGCGTTCGCGAGGCCGAGAAGCCTGCGGAGGTTATCGCCTCGTTCGGTTTCTGTCGCGCAACGATCTACAAGTGAATGGAAGGCGTCGGCCGGACGCTGACGCGGCCTGAAGGCGTTGCGCTCCACACGTGGCACGGGGCGCCCACAAAGCCGCATCCCGGCGCAGAAGCGCCAAGGCGCGCAAATATTCTTCTGGCGGGTGCGGCAGACCGAACTGGGTAGCAAGATGGTTCGGGTCGCTAATCGACCACAATCCGCGTTAGGCCGAGAAGATCGAATTCACGTCCAGCGAGGCGCTGCGTTACCAGGAACGTAGCCAAGCGAAACGCGCGAATGCGCGGCTGAGGATGGCTTCGGCGGCAGGCGTCTCCAGGTCAGGGGTCATGCCAAGGTCATCTTGCACCTGATGTTCGGCACGCTGGCGTTGACTGAGGATAAGATTCCCTCAGGTTGACTACGTAAGTTGGGCGGCAGGAAGTATTTTCCACGAAGAACGTTTGCCCAAAGTATGGAGAAGCAGCTGTTTATCTGCATTCTAACTAAGCGAGTCAATCACCCTTAACCGCAGTTTCAGCGTCGCAGAAATTGCGTTTTGCCGAACAGGATATCGCGCGACTTCTCGTCGTGCGGCGCAGTGGTGTGTTCGGTGGAGAGCACCTGGAGCGCGCGCTGCACCGCAGGGCGTGCATTGATTTGGTCAAACCAGCGCTGCGCGTGCGGATACTCCGCCAAATTGATGCCGCGCCTGTCGGCGTTGCGCATCCACGGAAACACCGCCATGTCGGCGATCGAATATTCGTCCCCCGCCAGGTAGCGCGCTTCACCGAGCCGCTTGTCCAGTATATTGGTGAGCCGGTTCGCCTCGTTGGTGTAGCGGTCGATCGCGTACTGGATTTTTTCCACCGCATACGCGCGGAAATGGTTGGCCTGGCCGAACATCGGCCCGACGCCGCCCATCTGCCACATCAGCCATTGCACGCAGGTCCAGCGCTCATGCAGGTCCATGGGCAAAAACTTTCCGGTCTTGGACGCGAGGTAAAGCAGGATCGCGCCCGATTCGAACAGCGATATTGGCTTGCCATCGGGCCCGTCGTGGTCGACGATCGCCGGGATGCGGTTGTTCGGGCTGATCTTGAGAAACCCGGACTTGAACTGGTCGCCGGTGCGAATATTGACGCCGTGCACGCGGTACGGCAGGCCGGTTTCCTCGAGCATGATGTGGGCTTTGTGGCCGTTCGGCGTCGGCCAACTGTAGATGTCGATCATTTTCCCTCCGTAGACAATTCGCCGGATACTACCAACAACACCGCGCGGCGGCAAACCCGTGCATGCGCCGGTATTTCTTGTTACGCTTCGCCGGCAACAACAAAACCCGATGCCACGTTCCGCATTCAGCGCTTCCCTGATCCCGCCGGGCGTGCTCCCCGATGCCAGGTTGCTGCTGTGGGCGCGCGGACTGCGCGCGTTCGGCGACGGCTATGTCAGCCTGCTGCTGCCCTATTACCTGACGCTGCTCGGCTTCAGCGCGTTCGAGATCGGCGCGCTCGTCACCGCGACGCTGCTCGGCTCGGGGCTGATGACGCTCGGCGTCGGTTTCATCGCCCACCGCTTCAGGCAGCGCGTTCTGCTCGAAATCACCGCATGGATGATGATAGCGACCGGCGTTGCGTTCGTTCTGACCACCGATTTCTGGCCGCTGCTGTTGATCGCGTTCGTCGGCACGATCAACCCTTCCGCCGGCGACGTCAGCGTATTTGCGCCGCTCGAACACGCGCTGCTCGCGCGCACCGTCGGCGCCGAGCACCGCACCGCTTTGTTTGCGCGTTACACCCTGATCGGCGCGCTGGTCGGCGCACTGGGCGCGCAAGCCGCCGGCCTGCCGGTGCTCGGCGAGCGATGGCTTGCGCTCGACGTCAAACACGCGGTGCAGATCATGTTTCTGGTTTATGGCGCGTTCGGCCTGATCACCTTGCTGCTCTACCGCCGCCTGTCGCCGCGGCTCGAGCCGCACGACGAAGCGCCTGCGACCCCGCTCGGCAAGTCGAAACGCATGGTTTACACGCTCGCCGCCGTATTCAGCCTCGATGCCTTCGCCGGCGGCTTTGCGGTGCAGTCGCTGCTTGCCTTGTGGCTGTTCGACCGCTTTCAGCTTTCGGTGGTCACCGCCGGCACGATCTTCTTCTGGACCGGCATACTCAGCGCGTTTTCGCAGCTCGCCGCGGCACGCCTCGCGCGCCGCATCGGACTGATCAACACCATGGTGTTCACCCACCTGCCGGCGAATGTATTTCTGATCCTGGTGCCGCTCATGCCCACGCTGCCGCTCGCGCTGCTGTTTCTGATGCTGCGCTCCGCGCTGTCGCAAATGGACGTGCCGGCACGCACTTCCTATGTGATGGCGGTGGTCAGTCCCGGCGAGCGGCCGGCCGCGGCCAGCGTCACCGCCGTGCCGCGCAGCCTCGCCTCGGCAGTGAGCCCGATGTTCGCCGGCTGGCTGCTCACGCTGTCGCCGTTCGGCTGGCCGCTGGTCATCTGCGGCGGGCTTAAAATAGTTTATGATCTGCTGCTGCTCGCGATGTTTAGCCGCGTACGGCCGCCGGAAGAATTGCGTTAACTCTGCCCAGTGCTTGAATTACCTGCGGGCGAGCGGACTCAGCGTCTGTTTGCTGGTGAACTTCGGAACTGCCAAGGCAACCGTGAAGCGTATCGTGCATAATTATTAGGGCACTTATCCGCGTTCATCGGCGTTCATCTGCGGTTAATTGTTCTTTCGTTCTTGAGCTAATTCTGAGGAGAACCCCCATGAAACTGCTGACTTTCCGTCCCGCACGCGCCCGCACCGGCCATTTCGGAGTGTTGCTGTCGGGCAATCGTGTGCTCGACGTCACCGCACTTTCCGGACGCAAACTGCCTGGAAGTATGCTTGAATGCATCCAGCGGGGGGACGCTGCGCTCGCCGCGGTCAAAGCCGCTGTCGACGACGCCGAAGCTGCGCTCAAGCGCGACGAGCAATTGCCACGCGTGTTCACGCTCGACGCGGTCACGTTCGAAGCGCCGCTGATTCCGGGCAAGATCATGGCGGTCGGCAAGAACTACGCCGATCACGCAGCCGAAGGCTCCGGCCAGGTCTACAGCCGGGTCGCCGGCTTTATCAAAGTGACCAGCTGCGTCACGCCCCACGGCGCAACCGTCCGCAAGCCCGCCTGGACCGAAACCTTTGACTATGAAAATGAACTCGCGATCGTGATCGGACGCGAGTGCTCCGATGTCGCGCCCGAAGCGGCTTACGATCATGTGTTCGGCTACACCATCATGAACGATCTGTCGTGCCGCGACGTGCAGTCCGCCGAGCGCAAGGAGGGCAACATCTGCATCGGCAAGAATTTCCCCACCGCGGCGCCGCTCGGGCCGTGGATCGTGACCAGGGACGAAATTCCCGATCCGCACAACCTGCGCATCGTCACGCGCGTCAACGGCGAGGTGCGCCAGGACAGTAATACCGCCAACCAGATCTACCGCATCCCGGCGCAGATCGCGTGGTACTCGCGCGCGGGCTTCGAGCCGGGCGACCTCATCTCGAGCGGTACCCCGGCCGGCACCGGCATCGGCTACAAGGGGCCGGGCAGTTGGTATCTGCAGCACGGCGACCGTATCGAATGCGAAATCGAAAAGATCGGCGTGCTCGCCAACACGGTTACCACGCGCAAGCGGCGCGGCTGATATTGGCGTGAGGAGTGAGTGAGGCGTGAGAGGTGAGGAAATAGCATGACCACCGGCAGTTGCACTATTCCTTATTTCCCGTTCCCGCTTGCGCCGGTATAACGGTTAATGATCGCCGTTTTCACCAGCCGCCCCCAGCGCGCGCTGTCTGTGTCGATCAGCGCGCGGAACTCCTCTGCGGTGCCGGGTGCGGGAACCAACCCCTGCCTATGCAACGAGCGCTGCAGCGCCTCCTCCGCCAGCACCCGGTTGATTTCGTAATTCAGCAGCGACACGATTGCCGCCGAGGTGCGGGCGGGTGCGAACACGCCGAACCAACCGCTAGCCTCGAAATCCGGCAGGCCTGATTCGTCGATGGTCGGAACCTTCGGTACCGCCGGATGGCGCTGCGCGGACGCGACCGCGATGACCCTGACCTTGCCGCCCTCAACAAAGGGCAGCACTCCCGCGAGCGGCACGAACCCGAACTCGACATTGCGCGTGACAACGGCGTTGATCGCAGAATTACTGCCGTTGTAATTGACGTTCACGATCTCGATGCCGACGGTGCTGCGGAACAGTTCTCCCGCCAGGTGCGATGTCGAGCCGTCGCCGACCGCCGCGTAATTGACCTGCCCCGGAATGAAGCGCGCCCGCTCGATCACCTGCCGCACGGTTCTCGCCGGATCGTCGCTCGCCGTGATCAGCACGATCGGCAGGCGTGCCAACGCGGCGACCGGCACCAGGTCCCGGCGCGGGTCGAACGGCAGCCGCCGGTACAACGACGGGAAGATCGTGATGGTCGGGTTGCCCGCAAACAGCAGCGTATGGCCGTCGGGCCTCGCGAGCGCCGCATGGCGCGTGCCGGCGACGGTCTTACCCCTGGGGTGGCGGTCGAAATCGACCGGCTGACCGAGCAACGTGGCCAGCGATTGTGCCACTTCCATTGCAACGTTGTCGGTCAGCGACGGTGGCGACAGCGCTTGCATCACCTTGACGAGCTTGGTGGTCCGCTGCGTGCCGTAGATATCGGGCGAGCCGGTGGCGGGGAAAGGCACCACCAGCTTGAGCGCCCGCTCGGGATACGACGTCTGGCAATAGGCAGACTGCCCCAGCAGCAGCAACCATCCCATCAGCAACGCCCTCATTGCGCGCATTGCGGCTTATTGCTCCAACTGCAGCGATTTCACTTCAAGGAATCCTTCAAGGCCATACCGCGCCGGCGAGACCGTAAACGGTGTTGTTGGCGATGCGCACCGCGTCGCCCTCGTCCTTGTAGCTCAGGATGCTCAGCACCGGCCCGAAGATTTCTTCCTGCGCGATCGTCATGCCGGGTTTGACATGTCCGAATACCGTGGGTTGCACATAATACCCTTTGTCGAACCCGGCCGGCGCTTCGGGGCCGCCCAGTAGCAGTTGCGCCCCCTCTTCCACGCCTTTCCTGATGTAGTTACGTACCCGTCAAGCCGGTTGCACCTCCCGCAAAGCCGCCTGTCAAGACACCCGAGGCGCCGGTCGTACGCCCGGCTAAGTAGCTGACGCTCAACCCGGCTGCGCGCCGCGCTCCCAGCGCAGCCAGACTCGCAGCTTCCTGAAATCCTCGGCATCGATTGCATCGGGCAGAATTGCGACACTCTTTCTGTTGCGGTTGTCGAGCCGTCGCAGATTCAGCACGGTCAGGAACGAAGAAACGTAGGTGCTGCCCAGCACCTCGCATTCAGTCCAGCCGCCGCGCCGGGTTTGAATGCTCAAAACATTGTCGGAACTGATTTCGATTGCGGCGACCGACTCCGGCGTGAGCAGCAGCGCCGTCCGGCGCGCATAAAACAGCAGGTCCAGGGCCAGCGCGGCCAAAGCGATCAACTTGAGCCATGGCGGCATGTCGACCGCAATGACCATCGCAATCGCCGCGCCATGCGCAGCCGCGAGTATCGCGGCAAGCATCCAGGAGGCCCGCAGAGTGATTTTCAGCATTTGATCTCCTCGATTCCGGATCGCGTCCGGAATGACGGACCGTGGCGCCGCGTCGGCATTTTTCGACAACCTGTTAACGCTTCAGGTCCTGCATGCGTCCGATCCGCAGCCCAGGTCCCGGTCGGCATCGGCCAGCAGCCGGTCGAACGACTCCGGCACGCGCATGACGCGCCCGATCACGCGCGGAGAGTGCGCCTGCAGCCAGTGGCTGTGGGTCGGGTGGTCGCCGCCGGCGACGACGAGCACGATGTTCCCAGGCTTGAGCGTGACCGGCCACGGGTCGAGCTTGATGCTCGCTCGCGTGGCCGGATTCGGTCGGATCTCGATCCAGGCGGGGACACCGGCGCGCTTCAACTGCTCCATCGGGATCTTCGAGTTCTCCCACAGGAACTGGCGTATTGACGATTGGGTCCAGCCCAGTTCCGCCATCATCTTCGCTATCACCGGCGAGATCATCATGATGCCGGGCGTGCCCTGCTCGTAGCCATCGAGCGCGGCGATATTGGGCGTGCGCATGAAGTCCGCCATGCGCCACATGCCGTTCAGCACTTCTTCCTCCGGCGTTTCTTTCTTGGCGCCGAGCCGATTGATGTTGGTGACGCCGCTCGCGAAGACGAGCGACACCGAGTTCGTTCCCGGCGCAAGCCCGTGGCGCTCGGTCGCGTGCGGCTGCCAGCCTTGCGGCAGCGCTTCCTCGGCCTCGGCGAAGACCGCGTTGGTGTAGCGCATGGCGCCGAAGATCGCCATCGTGCCGATGCCTGGTAGCGCGCCGCCCACGTTCTGCTGCAGTAGGCGCAGTGCGCGCCCGATGCTGGCGCCGGCGGGACGCTGGGAATCCGGGCCCAGGCAGCCGAAACCGGAATTCAAGCGGATTTCTTTGGCGATCGGCCCGTTAACGATCACCACCGGGAACGCCCCGCCGGAAGTCGCCTGCAGCTGGCCGCTCTCCGACTCCGCATCGAGGAAGGCCTCGACGGCAGCGATCAGCACCGGAAGGTACTCGGGCCTGCCGCCCGCCATCGCGAGCGCCACCGCGCAGGTCTCGACGGTGGTGACGCCACCGCGCGGCGGAAACTTGCCGATCGCGTGCGCGCCCGAAAGTGCCGAGCCGCGCAATATCCAGTCCACGCGCTCGCGCGTCGCCGGCCATAGCGGAAGCCCGTCGCCCCGCAGGTTGGTGAGCAGCAGATTGTTGGCCTTGATAAGGGCGTCCTCGTAGCTCGCGCCCTCGACGCAGAGCATCGGGGCCGCGCTTGCCGCGGCCTGCGCAAACCCGGATTGCCAGCGCGTGAGGCCGTCGTAGAACTCGCGCTTGCGCGCCCGCAAGGGCGCGAGGTCGCTGTCCGGCAGGAACATGTCGATCGGGAAGCTCACCATCGCGGCATCCGGCGCGAGCCCGAGCCCCGACACGGCGTTCTTCATCACTCCGACAAGATCCGTCCGCGTGAGCGTAACGGTCGGGGTCCCCTGCATTTCTATTCTAGCGGCTGCACGGCCGCATGCTGTGGCGCAGGTCCCTCAGGCCGCATTGCCGATGATGACGGCGTCGACGCCGCTTTTTTTCACCAGCGTCGCGGTCTCCTCGGTGCCGATCACGGCACTGCCCTGCGGAAATGCATCGACCGGCAGCACCTCGATGCCCGGGAAATCTGCCTCCAGCATTTCCTTGAGCATCGGCAGCGTGCGATAGGCCTGCCACTGCTCGTTGCTGACGAAGCCGATGCGCCTGCCTTCAAGCGAAGCAAGCCGCGGCGCGTGCTGCTGCGTCACCTCGAGCGTGCCGGATGGATCGTGGAATTCCAGTGTGACCATGTGGTTTCCTCCGTGATGGTTGCGTCGATTTTATAGTTTTCGTGGGTCCCCAAGCCGGGCTTGAACCTGGGACCTGCGGATCGACGACATCGATCAAGTCGTTGTCGGCAGCGGTCAGCAACAGGGCGAATCGCTGGTCAAGGCAGCACTTGCAAGCGGCGGCCGCTCGCGAGCCGGAAGACAGCGAAATCTGAATCGATCGTCATTACCTGCTCGATGCCCGTGTGCTCGGCCGCCCACACGAGCGATGCATCGGCAAGGTCCATTGGGCGGTCCGCGTACTTCTTCATCAAGTCGTGTACGC
>JACQOI010000298.1 GCA_016202615.1 Betaproteobacteria bacterium | reverse complement strand
GCTCGAGTGTGGCGCCCTGCGTCATGACGGTAGGCCTCATTGAGATTCGAAAAGCGAGAATGATAGCATGCATTCTTGCCCCAGGAGTTTGTCGGAGCCAAGTCCGACAAACTCCTGGTGAGTTTATTATGAATGGTCAGCCGGTTTTGCTTTTAGCAGCCTGGACGGACTGTTAAGTCCGACAGGCTGCTAGTTCAGCGCCATCTTCTGAACCAAGTGGACTTTAACGAGGCACGGGAGAGCTATTCGGATTTGCTTTTGCAAGCGCGATTAATTCCCTGATGGATCGTGCGGGAACCGATGGATGCACTACGATAAGATAGGGCTGCTGTGTGGCAAATTAAACCGTGTTCTTCAGTGCATCAATCAGTGCCGGAAGGATCTCGCGATAATCGCCCACGACGCCGAGATTGGCCACGCCAAAGATGGGCGCCTCTTCGTCCGTATTGATTGCGATGACATGCTTCGCTCCAACCATACCGGTCAGATGCTGTACGGCTCCGGATATGCCTACTGCGATGTACAGCTCTGGTGCTACGGTCTTGCCCGTCTGGCCAACCTGGACTGTCTTAGGGACCCATCCCGCGTCTACAGCAGCGCGGGATGCCCCGACCGCGCCGTTAAGGAGGCCGGCAAGCTCCCTGAGTTGTAGAAAACCCGCTTCATTCCCGATACCACGACCACCGGCAACGATCACGCTGGCGTCCTCGAGCTTCGCTTCGGCGCCGCTCGGGGGCCCGCTTCCACCAACGACTTCGATACCGCTTTCCGTCTCGGCCATTTCGTTTGCGATGGTTGTCCAGGCGCAGGCACCGCGAGCCGCCCGCGGCGACGGAACAAAGCACTTTGGTTTCACCGTGACCACAGTCAACAACGATTCACTGGTGACCACTTCGACCGCCCTTCCTCCATATACAGGCCGCGTGAAACACAGGCGCCGATCATCTTGTGTCTGCTCGATTGCCATGCAATTACTCACATAGGCGCCGTGCAGACGGTATGCGAGCCGGGATCCGATCTCGATTCCAACCATGTCTGCCGCGAGCAGCACCAACGCAGGGTCAAGCCCCTTACAAACGTGCTCGATCACCGATAGTGTCACGCCCGATCGGGCGAAGTTCTTGAGGGATGGCGAGATTCGGTAGAGGAGATCCGCGCCGGACGTCTCGATGCCGGCAGTCAGGTTTTCGCTTACCTCGGCCGTAACAAGCACTCCAACCCGAGCTCTCAGCGCCTCAGCCGCGATATGTGCCGCGGCGATGAGCTCCATCGCGCGATTAACACCGTCATTCCAAGTAACAATGGCGAGGACTAAAGGTGAGTTTCGCACTTCCATCGGTCTTGCCTGTCAGGTGAACTGGGGCAGTATGCGCCGAACGTAACTTGCCACCTCCCGGGCCTTCTCGACTGCGTCACCGCCGACTTTCCGGCATTCCCGGCTGCTGTGAGCAACGTAACGCCGTACTATACGCAATCTACTTCGCGCGTATCCCGAGCTGTACGGGGCAAGGTCAGCCGGGCGGAGGACCTCCACCCGCTGTCGAAATGCCCGGATCTTGTCCTTCATGGTGGGAACCCTTGGCAGATTGCATTCCGCGTTGGTCACCGTCCCGACAAACGGCGGCATGACTGCAAGTTCTTCAAATGCTTCTGATGTCTCTCGCCGGACGCGCCACCGATCGGGACCCGCTTCAATTGCGGTGATATTGGAAATGCACGGCACTCCAAGCTCCTCCGCGAGGCCGGGTCCGGTTGTTCCCGTACCGCTGCCCGAGCTCATAAGCCCGCACAGAACAGCTTTGAAGGGTCCTTGGCGGCGGATCGCCGCGCCAAGAAGGCCCACTTTATCCTCGACCGACAGTTGCGCCTCGATAAGAGTAGCGGCATCGGCCTTCATGCTAAGCGCGTGTTTAAGGATGTCCTCCGTCGCCTCAGAGCCGACACTCAATGCCCGGATCGTCCCACCCGAGCGGTCGCGCACTTGCAGCGCCACTTCAAGAGCAATTTCGTCGTACTCGTCGATGCGATAGCGCGCGAAGGAAACCGTCGGTTCATGAGAGACTCGATCGATACGGAAGTCCTTCGTGGAAAGGTTCCAGTCTATAGCGTCCTTTACGCAGACAAAAATCTGCATGATGAAGCGCCTCCAAGCTCGTTAACGTATACACCGCAGGGTCCGCGCCGGCCGCGCCGCCATCGCTTTAGCTCGGCTGCTACAGGCTCTCTGGCCCAAGCGCACCGCCCCGTTCCCGGGCGAAGCGGAGAGGCCGCCGTCACTGATCCCCGCTATTTCCGGGATGCAAACCCGGCAGCCTCGGCTCCTGCCAGCCGGCCGAATACGAGAGAACGCATCAATGACGCGCCGCCCGGATAGTTGTTATAAAAGAAACCGCCAAGTAGCTCGCCCGCGGCGTACAGCCCGGGAATCGCGTGATCCTCGGTGTCCAGTACACGGGCTCGATCATCTACGCGAAGCCCGCCAAGGGTGAACGTAATTCCGCCCGTGACCGGGTAGGCAAAAAAAGGCGGCGTGTCCAGCGGGACCGCCCAATTTGATTTCGGCGGATATATTCCCCGCGTCGATTTCCCGTCGCGCCGCTCTGGATCAAACTCCCCGGGTTGGACCGCCGCATTGAAGCTGTCTATGGTCTGACGCAGTCGATCGGCCGGCACCCGGATCTTTTGTGCCAGGCGCTCCCATGAACCTGCATCAATGGGCTCAAACTCGCGGTGCAAGCAGTAGACCAAATCCCGTTCCGCGATCTTGGCATCGAACAGACAATAGGCGATACGACCAGGTTGCTGAAGGATGGCCTTCCCGTATTTCACGTATGTCGTATCCATAAAGTCTTCCCCCTCATCGAGGAAGCGCTCGCCGTTCTTGTTGACTATTATCGTGTAGGGGTAGGTATTGACGTTTGTCTCCCCCGCTTCGACTTGTGCCGATCTGGCGTCAAGAACCGCAGAATGGAATCCACCCCAATCTCCATAAGATTGCGCGCCCAGCCGCAGCGCCATCCGAAGGCCTTCGCCAGTGTCGTACTTTGAGCCTCGCACCAGCAGATCCCCAGCCTCCCTTCCCAAGTACTGCACCCGCATTGCGGTATTCGCCTGAAACCCTCCGGTGGCCAGAATCACAGCCCTTGCCAGCATGTCTACGCATCCCTCGGGCGTATTTACCCGCGCCCCGACAACTTGGCCCGTGCCGGACGTCAGCAATTCGATCGCTTTTGTCTGGAACTGGACCGCGATTCCGGCCTTCCCAAGCTTTGGAAACAACGCGTCCACTAGACCATATCCATTCCCGCGGATGTGGTACCGCATGCGGCCCCCGCGGACGTCAGGCCGCTCCACCGAGGGCGAGACGATCGGGATACCAAGCTCGCGCAGCCAGTTCACCCCACTCTCGGCATCCCGATAAAGAATCCGTGCGAGCCGCATATCTGTCCGCCCGTCGCTCATTCTCTCCAGCTCCTCCAGTAGCGAGTCGATCGTATGTTCCTCGCTGGGGCACCGCAGGCCGCCGCCGGAAAACCGGGTATTTCCTGACTTCGACGTCTCTGGAGCCTTATCAATCACGAAGGGAGCCGCCCCGGCCTGCCGCGCGGCGAGGGCTGCCGCCATACCAGCGAGCCCGGTCCCTAGTATCAGCACCTCGTGATTTGTGGTCGGAAGCGAGTCCTGCTTAGCGAGCATTACTGTTGCTCCTGTGGGAGATTCATGTGCACTGGCTCTAGGCGTCGAGCACAGTGCGCCCCTGGCGGTCGAGCCGCGCGGCGATTTCGTCCGGAACGCTCACCCGCATCGTCAGGATTAGCGCCGAGTAAGATTTCCCGTGCGGGTCGAGCGAGAGCGAGCGGGTGACGCCGCCGCCGAGCGCGCGCTCCATCACGAGGTTGATGGCGTTCACCCTGGGCAGCAGGTAGCGGGTGATCGGACCCTTCACGAGATCCTTGAAGTGCGCCTGCACGCGCTCGGGCGTGACCTGATCGAGGATGATCGGGTAGTACTCGGGCGCGTAGGCGATGACGCCGATGTTGTTCGTGTCGCCCTTGTCGCCGGCACGCGCGTGCGCGATCTCGCGCAGGTAGAACGTCTTCACTTGCCGACCTTCTCGACGATCACCTCGGTGCGCACGGCCGCGCGCGGGATGAGGCAGGAGTAGATCGCCAGTACCTCGCGTACGTACTTGCGCGGCAGCGACGAACTACACGGACCCTTGCCGACCAGCGTTTCGACCTCGTTCACGAGCTTGACGGCGTCACGCTTCTTTTTCGCGCGGCCGGCGAAGCGCAGCCGCACCTCGTAGGGTGGCGCGGCGGGCGGCAGTGACGCCGCGCCGTGCAGCGAGTTGAGACCGATGTAGTCGACGCGCAGCTCTTCGAGGTCGACGCCGCCGATTCCCAGGCGCTCGCGCACGATCTGCTCGGCGAGCTTCGCCCGCTCGACGCAGCCTAGCCCCGCGTAGGTGATCTCGCCCTCGCCGATCCAGCCTTGCTTGATGCCGACTGAGACCTTGAGCCGCTCGGGCCTCGGCTTGCCGCGCCCGCCGGTGATGCGCACGCGGTTCGGGCCGGCCTCCTCCAAGCTCACGCCGGTGAAGTCCACCACGACGTCCGGCGTGATGTAGTTCGCCGGGTCGTGGATCTCGTAGATCATCTGCTCGGCGCAGGTCGCACGGTTGATGAGGCCGCCGGTGCCTTCGAGTTTGGTCACGATGATGGTGCCGTCGGCCTCGACCTCAAGCAGCGGATAGCCGAGGTTCGCGAGGTCGGGCACGTCCTTGTAGCCGGGGTCGGCGAAGAAGGCACCCGAAACGTTGGCGCCGCATTCGACCATATCGGCCCCAGTCTGTCCCTTGCCGAGCAGGTCCCAGTCGTCCATGCGCCAGCCGAACTCGTGGATCATCGGCGCGAGGAAGAGCGAGCAGTCGCCGACGCGGCCGGTGAGGATGATGTCGGCGCCGCGGGCGAGCGCCTCGACGATGACGTCCGCGCCGAGGTAGGCGTTGGCCGAGACAATCTCGCCTTCAAGCGAGGCGAACGGAACGCCGGTCTCCATGACCTCGAGGCGATCGCGGTTGCGCAGGCAGTACTCCATCACGTCGTCGCCCAGCACGGTGCCGACCCGCATCGGTTCCAGGGCGAGCTCGCGGATGATCTCGGCGGTGCGGGCCGCCGCGCCGCGCGGGTTGGCGGCGCCCATGTTGGTGACGATGCGAGTCCCGTTCTTCCGGCAGTGGGGCAGGGCAGCGTAAAAACGATCATCGAGGAGCTCGTTGTAACCCGCCTTCGGATCCTTCAGCCGTTCGAGCTGGGCAAGCGCGATGGTGCGCTCCGCAAGCGTTTCGTAGACGAGGTAGTCGAGACTGCCGCGCGCGGCAAGGTCGGTGGCCGGGTCGACTCGGTCGCCGGCGTAGCTCGCCCCGGCGCCGATGCGCAAAACGCGCGTGCGCTTGCCCGCGGTGTCAGCCATGGTGGAACTCCTGGCAGCCTGTCGGACTTAACAGTCCGTACAGGCTGCTAAAAGCAAAACCGGCTGACCATTCATAACAAACTCCTAGACGGACTGGTCAAGCGAATCGCCGTGGCGCCGCAGCTCGCACGTGGCCGCACTCGTCCCGCCAAAGTTCGGAAAGTTGAAGGTTGGAAATGACAGAGCAGCCATGCTAAACGATTTTTCGCCGCTTTGCAACGGTGCTCTTTGATTACCGCCCCGGTGCTTGAGTAAGTCTTGAGCTTGGCGATGCCGTACATGTTTGACAGAACACCCGGCGGTGCGCCAATATTTGCCTGCGATCAGCGTTCAATTGAGTGAGTTCTGTCAACGAAGGAGAGCCGAAATGAGTGAATCGGGCTATAGCGACATTCTTTACGAGGAACAAAACGGCATCGCAACAGTCACGTTCAACCGACCGGAAGCACTAAACGCTTTTCGGATGGGAATGTACGAGGAAGTCGCCGATGCGATCCATCGCGCCGGCTGGAACAAGGAAATCAGGGTTATCGTTCTCACGGGAGCAGGCAACCGTGCGTTCGGCGTTGGCGGGGATACGTCAAACAAAAAATCAGAGCGCGCCGGCCGGGGTCTCGTCGGAGTGCCAGTCGAGCAGCTGCAAGCAGCGATTCGTGACGTTCCGAAGCCGGTGATCGCCAAAGTACGCGGATATGCGATCGGAGGCGGCAATGTCCTTTGTACACTGTGCGATATGACAATTGCGGGAGAGAGCGCCGTGTTCGGACAAGTTGGGCCCAAGGTGGGCTCAGTCGATCCAGGCTTTGGCACGGCATATCTTGCGCGCATCGTCGGTGAAAAGAAGGCACGGGAAATCTGGTACATGTGCCGACGCTACACCGCGCAAGAAGCGCTTGCGATGGGGCTCGTGAACAAGGTCGTTCCAGATGACGAGCTCGACGCAGAGGTCGAACGCTGGTGCAACGAAATAAAGGAACTGAGCCCTACGGCGATTGCCATTGCAAAGCTTTCGTTCAACGCGGATACCGAGAACATCCGAGGCATATCGAATCTTGGTTTCCAAGCGGTCGCGCTCTATTATCAGAGCGACGAAGCCAAGGAGATTAGCAGAGCCTTCCGGGAAAAACGCAAGTCCGCTCCAAAAAGCTAGCGTAATCAAACAATCCGGAGCGAAAGCGGAATAAACAAACTCGAGGATGACACCATGAATGAAACAAAAACCCTCGCGACCTGGACGGCTGGCCTAAAGCTTAAGGACGTGCCGCAGAATGTACGCGAGCACGCACGGCGCTTTATCCTCGACAACTTTGGTTGCCAGATCGCGGGCGCGACGCTGCCGTGGAGCCAGTCGTATTACGACGTGATCCGCAAGACGCGCAGCGGCACGCATTCCACCGTTGCGTATTTCGGCGACAAACTCTCCCCTGATGACGCGGCGTTTCTCAACAGCGCCTTTAATCACGCCAACGAAACTGACGACACGCACCTGAAGAGCCCGACGCATCCCGGCAGCATTGCGGTGCCGGCGGCGCTGGCGATGGCCGAATACGCGAAGGCGGATGGCGCGAAGCTGCTCGCCGCGGTAATCGCGTCGTATGAAATCCAGATCCGCATTTCATGGGCGTGCTCGCCATACCTTATCTACCGCGGTCACCATCCTCCGGTCGGGGTAGGGCCGTTTGGTGCCGCAGCCGCCGGTGCGATACTAATGGGTTTTGATGCTGCAAAATCGCTCAACGCATTAGCAATCGCCGGCAGCCATTCCGCCGGTCTGATCGAATACACCAAGACTGGCGGCTCGGTGAAGCGCATTCATAGCGCGATCGCCACGGCAGCGGGAGTTCGCGCGGCACTCTTCGCGGAAGCCGGGATCACCGGTCCACAATCCATCCTCGAAGGCGAAAAGGGGTTCTGCAAGGTATTCGCGGGCGAGTACGATCTCAAGCGGCTCACCGACGGTTTAGGCTCATACTACCACCTGCTTGATGTTGCGCCCAAACCTTATTCGTGCTGCCATCTGATACACGCGGCGTTCGACGCGCTGGACCAAGCACGCGACCGCGAGCCGCTCGCTGCAGACCAGGTCAAGCAGGTCATCGTTTACACCAATAGCGAACCTATCCTCTCGCATATCGGCTCTATCATCGAGCCCGAGGACATTCTCGGCGCACAGTTCTCGCTGCCGTTCTCGATAGCGATGCGCCTGCACCACGGCGGGCGGGGCGTGCACGGCGGCAACGGCTTTTGGGATTATCCGTCCATCAACGTAAAAGACCCCAAGCTTGTCGCTACGGCGCGCAAAGTGAAATGCGTGGTAGCGAAGGATGGCGAGTGGTCAAGCGTGGACAAGGGCGCCGGAATCCAGATTGAGACCACCGATGGCCGCCGGATTCGGGAAATCGTGCCTTACTCAAAGGGCTTGCCGGAAAACCCGATGAGCGCGGAAGAAGTAAAGGAAAAATTTCGTTCGCTGGTCGATCCGATTTTGCCATCCGGTCAGCCACAGCAGATCATCGACGCCGTAGACAACCTTGAAAAGATCAAGAACATCGACGATCTGGTTCAACTGCTGGTGGTAGCGCCGGCGAAACTAACTAACTTAGCAAGGAGAGCGGTATGAACAAACCGGTTGAGCGCAGTGTGAACAAGGAGGTAGACAGCATTCAGCAGCGTTTAACGAGCTATGCGTGTGACCTGAATTACAATGGCCTCTCGCCGGAGGCGATCCACGCCACCAAGGTGCGCGTAATCGACACCCTCGGCGCCCTGATCGGCGGGTTCTTTGGCGAGCCCTGCCGCATCGCCCGCAACCTTGCGGCGCAGATGCCTAATCCTGACGGCGCGACCGTCATCGGCACGCGGATGAAGACCACGCCTGACATGGCAGCCTTCGTAAACGCTACCACCGCGCGCTACGTGGAGATGAACGACGCCTACCACCGGCCGGGGGTCTTCGCCGGCCATCCGAGCGACGTGCTGACGCCGGTCTTGGCTGCCGCCGAGCATGCGCAAGCGGGCGGGCGCGAATTCATTGTGGCCGTTGCCCTGGCCTATGAAGTCCACCTGCGCATCGCTGACACCGTTCACATTCCGGGTTTTGACTACACGAACTTTGTAGGTCTGGGCACCGCTGTAGCGGCGGGCAAGCTGTTGGGCCTTTCTCGCGACCAGCTCTCGCATTGCGTCTCGATGGCGGTCGTGCCCAACAACGCGCTGCTGCAGTCGAGGACGGGACACCTGTCGATGTTCAAGGCGGTGGCTGCCGGGCAGGCGGGCCGGGCGGGTGTGTTCGCGGCCCTCTTGGCGCGGGCGGGGATGGAGGGCCCGCACCTGCCGTTCGAGGGCAAGGCAGGCTGGTGCAGTTACGTATCACGCAAGCCGTTCTCACTGGATATCATGGGCGGCAACGGTACCTCATTCAGGGTGCAGGAGACGCTGATCAAGCCGCGCGCCTCCTGTGGCACCACCCAGTCGTCTATCCTGGCGGCTGAAAAAGTAGCGCTACGCGGAAACATCAAAGATGTGAAGCAGGTTACCGTCGAAGTCTACAAGGAGGCCATGGAGCGCTGTGCCACCGGGGAGCAACACTGGAATCCGGATTCACGAGAAACCGCTGACCACAGCATCCCCTATGTGGTCGCGGCAACCCTGATGGATGGAACGGTGACCCCACGTCAGTTCAACGATGCGCAGATCTGGAATCCGGAACTGCGCGCCCTGATGCAAAAGATAGAAGTCATCGAGAACGAGGAGTTTACGAATGCCTATGAGCGGCTGCCGGTGGAGCACTGCACGCGCGTCACCGTTGTGACCGGCGGCGGCCAGCCGCTGGTGGGGGAAACAGGGGGAGGCAACGACGACGTCGCGGCGCAGATGAGCGACGCACAGATCGAGGAGAAATTCCGTGGGCTCGGCGAGGACTTTCTGGGCGCGAAGCGGGTGAAGACTGTCCTGGATCGCCTCTGGCATCTGGAAGACTTTGAGAACGTAGCCGAGATCCCGCCAGCTTTCGTCCTCGGCTGACTACGCCATCGCTATCAATCGAGGAGCAGAAATGAAGATCAGTAACCGCTTGTTGCGGCAATTGTGTACCGTTTTCTCGTTAGTCCTGTGTGTCTCCGTTACGGGCGCGGCGTCAGCTCAACCCTATCCGAACAAAGCCATTCGGCTCATCGTGGCGGCCCCCCCGGGCGGCACCGCTGATTTTCTTTCGCGGATACTCGGACAAAATCTTGCGTCGGTCTTCGGGCAGCAGGTGGTTATCGATAATCGGGGGGGCGCGAACGGAATTATCGGGGAGAATATTGCGGCCAAGGCGTCACCTGACGGCTATACGCTGCTGGTGGTGCCATCGAGCTATGTCATCAATCCCTTCTTGTACAGCAAAGTCGGTTACGATCTCGTCAAAGACTTTGCGCCTATCACGCAATTCGCCGCGGGGGCTTGGTTCGTTGTCGCGCATCCTTCGGTGCCGGTGAAAACGATCAAAGAGTTTATCGCGTTCGCGAAGTCGAAGAAAGGCGCGCTTACCTACGCCTCTACGGGCACGGGCTCGGTCGGTCACTTGGGGACGGAACTACTCAGGACACTCGCTGGATTTGATGCGGTGCATGTGCCTTATACAGGAACTGCGCCAACAATGGTGGCCCTCATGGCAGGGCAGGCCGATGCATCTATAGTGCCGGCAATTGCCGCGGTGCCTCAAGCGAAAGCCGGAAAACTGAAGGCGTTGGCGGTGACGCTCCTCCAACGCTCGGTTCTCTTGCCCGACGTTCCGACCGTTGCGGAATCCGGATTTCCCGGATTCGAAGTCAACGGATGGCAAGGTTTGCTGGCGCCGGCCGGCACGCCGCGGGAAGTCATGGCCAGGCTCTTCCAGGAAGTATCCAGAATTCTCAAGCTTCCTGATGTCAGGGATCGCATGGTGGCGAGTGGGTCAGATCCGGTCGGCAGCAGACCTGAAGAGTTCGCGGCTTACATCAAAGTTGAAACGATTAAATGGGCAAAAGTAATCAAACAATCCGGAGCGAGAGTGGATTGAGGCGAGATTGGGCGCAGCGGCCCGCCTGCTCGCGAAACTCCTTTGCATAAACCTGCGTCGGTACGAGTTCACAAATCTGAATTGCGCCCGACGCCCCGATCGGATACCCAATACACTTGCTATCTACACCCTGTTGACTTGCAGAACACCCACTAAGAAATAAGGAGAAAAGTCATGCGAAAAGCCCAACGCAGCAGATTTTGGTTATACCCGGTCATAATTGTATTTGCGCAACTTTTGGCTTTCGAGGCGTCGGCGCAAAGCTATCCCAACAAGCCAATTAACATAGTGTTAGGGTCCGCAGCGGGTGGCGGCAACGACACCATAACGCGCCTGATCGCGCCGAAATTATCCGAGTACCTGGGTCAACCGGTGGTCGTTGAAAACCGCCCCGGGGCAAGCGGTGCGATAGCAGCCGAAAGGGTTGCCAAGTCGCCGGCGGACGGCTACACGCTGATCCTGCTTTCGAACAACGCCGTTATTGTATCGATGCTGCGTACCCTTCCATTCGATCTGGAACGTGATTTCGCGCCGGTATCCCAGGTGTCGTTTGCATCAATGGTGCTGGTGGTTCATCCGTCGGTGCCGGCGAGCAACGTCAAGGAGCTGATTGGTCTGGCACGGTCACGGCCGGGCGAACTCAATTATGGATCGGATAGTGTCGGTAGTGCTGCGCATCTTGCGGCGGAGCTTTTTATCTCGATGGCCAAGATAAAACTCGTGCACGTGCCGTATAAGGGGGCGCCGGCGGCTGTCATGGCAACCGCGACTGGTGAGACCTCCATGAATATACCCAGCATCACGACGGCGCTGCCTCTCCTTGGGGCCGGCAAGCTCCGGGCATTCGCGGTTACCAGCGCGAAGCGCGCGTCATCACTGCCGTCGATACCCACGATCGACGAGTCGGGAGTGCCCGGGTACGATTACGGTGTCTGGTATGGCATGCTCGCACCGGCAGCCGTGCCAAAAGACATTCTTGCCCAGCTTAATGCGGCGGTCATCAAGGCAGTCAATACCCCCGGCATGAAGGAATCCATCAACAAGATAGGCCAGGAACCGCAAACCAGCTCACCGGCGCAATTCGCCGCGTTTATGCGCAGCGAGATCGCGAAGTTCGCCAAGTTGACTAAATTGGCCGGATTGAAAGCCGAATAAAGTAAGAGCCACCAGGAAATAAGGAGAAAAGCCATGCGAAAAGCCCAACGCGGCAGATTTTGTTTTTACGCGGTCGTTATCGTATTTGCGCAACTTTTGGCTTTCGAGGCGTCAGCGCAAAGCTATCCCAACAAGCCGGTTCGCATGGTGTCGGGGACCACCCCGGGC
>JACQOI010000362.1 GCA_016202615.1 Betaproteobacteria bacterium | reverse complement strand
GAATTACTTCTATCCCGATCTGCCCAAGGGCTACCAGATCAGCCAGTACGAGGTGCCGAGCGTCGAAGGCGGTGCCATCGACATCGTTGTCGATGGCGGAGAAAAGACCATACGGCTGACGCGCGCGCATCTCGAAGAGGATGCCGGCAAGTCGTTGCACGAAGATTTCCACGGCATGACCGGCATCGACCTCAATCGCGCCGGCACGCCGCTGCTCGAAATCGTGTCCGAGCCCGACCTGCGGTCGGCCGCCGAAGCGGTGGCCTAAGCGAAGACGCTGCACGCGCTGGTGCGCTGGATCGACATCTGCGACGGCAACATGCAGGAAGGCTCGTTCCGCTGCGACGCCAATGTCTCGGTGCGCCGTCCGGGCGAGCCGCTCGGCACGCGTTGCGAGATCAAGAACCTCAATTCATTTCGTTTTCTCGAACAGGCGATCAAGTTCGAGGCAAGACGTCAGATCGAACTGATCGAGGATGGCGGCAAGGTGGTGCAGGAAACGCGGCTCTACGATCCCGACAAGGACGAGACGCGCGCGATGCGCACCAAGGAGGAGGCGCACGACTACCGCTACTTTCCTGATCCCGATCTGCTCCCGCTTGATATTTCCCAACAATGGATAGGCGAGGTTAAGAGTTTGCTGCCGGAGCTGCCTCAGCTGATGCGTCAGCGTTTCATTGCAAGTTACGAGCTATCCAACTATGATGCCTTGCGGCTTACCTCTTCTTTGTTTACAGCGAGATATTTTGAGGATCTTGTGCGTGAGGTTGGCGGGGCAAAAAATGCGAAGGTTGCGGCAACTTGGGTAACGGGCGAACTTGCCGGTGTCTTGAATGCTAATAACGTAGATATTGAGAACTCCGAGCTTGACTCGAAATGGCTTGGCCAATTAGTGCGTCGTACTATTGATGGAACTATTTCTCGCCAAACGGCCAAAGCCATTTTTGTGGCAATGTGGGCTATCGCTCAAAACATAGCGGACCACAACAGAGGTGGAGGTCCATACACGACGTCCGCGCTTACGAAATTCAACGTCGATGACTTTATTGACGAGGCAGGGGTTAAGCAAATCTCAGACACCGGCAAAATCGACACAATTATCGCTCAAGTGATCGCCGACAATCCGAAATCGGTTGAGGAATACAAAGCCGGCAAGGAAAAGGCGTTCAACTCGCTGGTGGGACAGGTGATGAAAGCGAGCAAAGGCAAGGCCAATCCGGCCCAGGTCAACGCGCTGCTGAAGGAAAAGCTCGGCAACAGCTAGTCAGCGCCGCTATTTTTTGGCGGGCACGGGTTGCGCCGCGACCGCCGGTGCGGGTGCCGTGCCTGTGGCCGGTGGTTTCGGCGCGGGCTTGGCATCGATGCCCGTGAGCACCGCAAAGCGCTTCTTGAGCTCGTCATACCGCTGATTGAGCGAGACGATTTCGCTGCGTTTCAGCGCGATCTGCCTTTCCGTCTGCGCTCTCTCGACCTCGATGCGGTCGATGTCGTCCTGAATCGGCTGAGGCACCGGGCGTTTGTCTTTCACGTATTGCGCGGCGCGCGCGCGCGCGTCGAGCTGGCGCTCGTTCATGTTTTTCACGTTCGTCTGCAGCGTTTCGATCGTGGACTCGACGAGCTGGATATCGCGATTGCGCTTGAGATCGATTTCCTGTTCATTGGAGAAGGTGTCGAGCAGCGCCTTGTCTTTGCGGCGCTGCTGTTCCCTGCGCTGGTTCTCGGCCTTCTTTTTCGCCAGCGCTTCCTCGCGCGCCTTGCGTTCTTCGGGGGTCAGCGCCTCGGTGCGGCTGGTGACCACGCCCTGCCTGCTCAACTCCTTGATCGCGGCGTCCTGATATTCGTACGGCACTTTGTCGCCGCACTCGGTCTTGCCGGCCTTGTTTTTCCAGCAATACAGCTTGGTGGCCGGCGCGGCGCCGCCCGGCTGCGCGAGAGCACACGGCGAGGCGAGCAGCGCCAGCGCCACTAACGCGATGAATGCGTCACGCATTGGCCGCTACTCCATATCGCTCGCGGTATTTGTTCACCGCAGTGAGGTTAGAGGCCATTTCTTTTTCCGCTTGCAAATAAGCGACCAGATCTTCGAGCGTTGCAATGCTGATTACCGGCATATGGTAGAACTCTTCGACCTCCTGCACCGCCGACAGTTCGCCACTGCCGCGTTCCATGCGGTCGAGCGCGATCGCAACCCCGCACGGAATCGCGCGCGAAGCCTCGATCAGGTTGACCGACTGCCGCACCGAGGTGCCCGCGGAAATCACGTCGTCGACGATCAAAACGCGGCCCGCAAGCGGCGCGCCGATCACGCTGCCGCCTTCACCATGATCCTTTTCTTCCTTGCGGTTGAAGCTGTAGCGCACGTTACGACCCTCGTCCGCGAGCGCGATCGCCACCGCTGCCACCAGCGGGATGCCCTTGTAGGCCGGGCCGAACAGCATGTCGAACTCGATCCCGGCGGCGAGGATGGCTTTCGCGTAAAATTGCGCGAGCCGCTTGAGCGACCGGCCATCGTAGAACAGCCCGGCGTCGAAAAAATACGGCGACATGCGGCCCGCCTTGGTTTTGAATTCCCCGAAACGCAGCACTTTGCGTGCCAGTATGAACTCGATGAATTCGTGCCTGAAATTAGCCGACATAAAACGCTGGACGCAGGCGTCAAAATCTAAAAGGTGATCATGTTACGCGTAATCACCCTGAACCTCAACGGCATTCGCTCGGCGACCGGCAAAGGCGTATTTCGCTGGTTCGCGCGCCAGAAGGCCGATGTTTTCTGCGTGCAGGAACTCAAGGCGCAGGCGAAGGATATGAGCGCTGAAATGCTCGCGCCCGCCGGTTTTTCCGGCTACTTCCATTACGCCGGGAAAAAAGGCTACAGCGGCGTCGGGATCTACGCCCGGCGCGAGCCGGACCGCATAATCGAAGGGCTCGGCATCCGCGAGTTCGATGCCGAGGGGCGCTACCTGCGCGCCGACTTCGGCGGGCTCTCGGTGATTTCGGTTTACCTGCCGTCGGGATCGAGCGGGGCAGAGCGCCAGCGCATGAAGTTCAAGTTCATGGATCGCTTTTATCCGCATCTCAATAAACTCATCGCGGACGGCCGCGAGCTCATCCTGTGCGGCGACTGGAACATCGCGCACCGGGAAATCGACCTCAAGAACTGGCGCGGCAACCAGAAAAACTCGGGCTTCCTGCCGGAAGAGCGGCAGTGGCTGACGCAGGTGTTCGATGAACTCGGCTGGGTCGATGTGTTCCGCCGCATCGACCAGCGCGCCGAGCAGTACACCTGGTGGTCAAACCGCGGCCAGGCGTGGGCGAAAAACGTCGGGTGGCGCATCGACTACCAGATCGCGACTTCCGGCATCGCGGCGCGGGCACGCAAGGTGAGAATCTACAAGGACCGGCGTTTTTCCGACCACGCGCCGCTCACGATCGATTACGATTACAAGCTGGAAAGGCCGTGAGCGGTAAGCGGTCAGCGGTCAGCGGCGAATGGTGAATAGTAAAAACAGTGAGCGAAACTTTCGCGCAAACCGCCGATAACGGCCAGAGTCCACTACACTGCCCACCGCTTGCTGCTCACTGCTTACCGCTTACCGCTCACTCACCGCTCACCGCTCACCCGCACGGAGCAAGTCATGACTTTCCGTCCCGCCGCTGAAGTCGGCGTGCTGCAGCTCAAAGGCGCGACGCGCTTCAAGGTCGGCGACAAGCTCAAGCTGATCCCCGGCCACTGCGATCCGACGGTTAACCTTTACGACTGGTACGCATGCATACGCGACGGTCGCGTCGAAGCGTTGTGGCCGATTACCGCACGCGGCGCGGTGTTGTGAGGGTAACCGCCGATCGTTGGGGTGAACGAGTGAACAAGTGAACGGGTGAACGAGAACAAGATTCCCTCTCCCCCGTCACCGGGGGAGAGGGCTAGGGTGAGGGGGGTCACCCGTTCACTTGTTCGCTCGTTCACGGGTTCCTATCCGCGTTCATCGGCGGTTACGAATTGTTTTGGAGACCGCCTCTAAAACGGATTGAGGGTTTTTTTCCTGGTGTAGTGCATGTAACCGACGCTCGCGCCGGCGCGCAGGCCGACTCCCAGCCGGATCGGCGCGAGAATGATGTTGTCGCGCTGCTGATAGTTAATGCCCACCCCTCCCACGTAGTAGAGGCTGCCGTCCACCGCCGGGAAACGCTGGAAGATTCTTTCGGTGCTGGGAAGGTGGTAAACCAGCACGAAGACCTTGGAGACGTTGGCGCCGAGGTCGAATCCGATCGACGGCCCTTGCCAGTAGACCTTGCGGGTCGCGCCCTTCTTCAGCTTCAGCGTCCCGTCTCCGTAACGCAGGCCGATCGTAATGGCGCCGCTCGCTTCCTGGCCCTTAATGTAGCCGTTCGGCCTGCCGTGGTCTTTGAACGCTTTCTCGATCACCTTGGCGAGCCCTTCGGTGCTTTTGCCGAAAAAATCAGTCGCATCTTTTAGGACTGAATCCTGATCGTAGGTGTCCTTGTCCGCGTCCTTCGGGCTGTCGGCGGCGAGGCCAGGGACCACGGTCAGCAACCCGGCCAGCAGGGCCAATTGCAAGAATGTCCTTAAGTCGGCGCACCAGCGCGCCGGCCGGTATTGGGTGTATTTCAGCATCTCGACCTCCGGTTCTTAGGGTTTTTTCCCTTGCGATTCCGAGCTCGCTGCGGGCTCGGTGCGAGCCAGCATCTGCTTGACCCACGGCAGGAAAAAGTATGCCGGAAAAGCAAGAAAAAAGGTGAGCAGGAAATACGCCGAGTATCCCATCTCCTCGGCGCCGAAGCCGCTCGCCCAGCCGGCGAACGAGCGCGACAGCGCGAACACCGACGACAGCAGCGCGTATTCGGTCGCGGCGCGCTGCTTGCTGACGATCGCCATCAGGAATGCGAGGAAAGCCGCGGTGCCGAGCCCGCCGGTGAACGATTCGATCGCGCTCGCCGAGTAGAGCATCACGCGATGCTCGAGCAGGAGCGTGCTGCCGGTCGCGGCGGCGGGGATCACCACTGCTGCCAGCGCGTAACCGAGATTGGATACGGCCTGGAACAGTCCCAGCACCCACAGCGCGCGGTAAATGCCGGCGCGGTCGGCGTACCAGCCGCCGGCAAGGCCGCCGGCGATCGAAAGCCCGAGCCCGAGATTGACCGACACCAACCCGATTTCGGTCGCGGTGAAGCCGCTGTCGACCCAGAACGGCTTGACCATGAAGCCCATCGAGGCATCGGCGAGCTTGAAGATCAGGATGAAGACGAGCACCGGCATGATGCCCGGGCGCCTCAGGAGCTCCATCAAGGCGCCGAACATCGGGCCCTGCGCCGCATCGGCCGCGGCCGGTTGCGCCGGCGGCAGCGCAACCCGTCGTGCGATCGTCAGCACGCCGAACACCACGCCCGCGATGCCCCACGCGATCGGCCAGAAATTCGGTTGGTGCAGCGACCAGCGCATGGCGTTGTCGATCAGCCATACGCAGCCGAGCGCAAACAGCAGCACCAGCGCGAGCGCCCGCGGTTGCAGCGCGATGCCGCGCAACTCGTCCGCGAGCGTCGGTCCGGCGCGGCGCGCCAGCACTTGCTCGCGCGGCGCGGCGAGGCAAAACGCCGCGCACGCGCCGAACATGACGGCGGCGCAGATGAAAGCGCCGCTCCACGCCAGATAATCCGAGAGGATCAATATGCCGCCGGCGGCGAGCATGCCGACGCGATAGAAACCGATACGCACGCCGTTGGCAAGCCCCATTTCGTTGCGGTCGAGCAGCTCGATCGTGTAGCCGTCGATCGCAATGTCGTTGGTCGCCGACAACAGCGTGAACACGCCGATCGCAAGCCACGCCCACGTCGGCAGACCGGCAGCCACCGCGAACGCGAGCATCGCCGCGCCCATCGCGATGTCGACCGCGGCCATCCACAGGCGGTGATGGCGGAAATGATCGACCGCCGGCGCCCACAGGAACTTGAGCGTCCAGGCGAGCCCGAGCAGACTGATGATGCCGATGTTCCGGAGCTCGACGCCCTGCTGGCGGAACCACACCGGAAAGATGTCGTAGAAAACGCCGAGCGGAAAGCCCTCGGAGAAATAAAGCACCGCGACCCAGAACAACTTGGATCGCAGCAGCGGCGGGTGCGGAGTTACCGCGTCAGGCGCGCTCAAAGCGGTAAACCGCAAGACTGCCGAACAGGTTGGGCAGGAAACCGATCGCGCTGCCGTCGCGCATCACGATGCGCTCGAGGATACGCACGCCGTGCTCGCGGCAGAAGTTCTCGAAGTCGGTGATGGTGCAGAGGTGGATGTTGGGCGTGTCGAACCATTGGTACGGCAGGTTATCCGATACCGGCATGCGGCCGCGGAACACGTGCAGTCGGTTGCGCCAGTAGCCGAAGTTGGGAAAGGTGACGATGCCTTCGCGCCCGACGCGCAGCATTTCGCGCACCACGCGCTCGCTGCTGCGCACCGCCTGCAGCGTCTGCGACAGGATCACGTAGTCGAACGAGCCGTCGGCGAATCCCGACAGCCCGCGCTCGAGGTCGCCCTGAATCACGTTGACGCCGTTCCTGACGCACGCGAGGATGCCATCGTCGTCGATCTCGACGCCGTAGCCGGCGCCGCCGCGTTGCTCGGCCAGGAAACGCAGCAGCGTGCCGTCGCCGCAGCCAAGGTCGAGCACGCGCGCGTCGGGCTTGATCCAGTTGGCGATCGCCGCGAAATCGGCGCGCTGCATTGCGTTCGTATTCATGCTCCAAGGTCCTTGCTTATACGGTCGAAATACGCTGCCACCAGCCGGTGGTAGCGCGCGTCGTCGAGCAGGAACGCGTCATGTCCGTGCGGTGCGTCGATCTCCGCGTAGGTCACGTCGCGGCGGTTGTCGAGCAGCGCCTTGATGATCTCTCGCGAGCGCTCCGGCGAGAACCGCCAGTCGGTGGTGAACGATATGACGAGAAAGCTCGCGGTAGCGGGCTCCAGCGCCAAGCTCAGATTGCCGCCGTGTTCGGCCGCCGGATCGAAGTAATCGAGCGCCTTGGTGATGCGCAAATAAGTGTTGGCGTCGAAGTAATCGGAGAATTTGTTGCCCTGGTGGCGCAGGTAGGACTCGATTTCAAACTCGACGTCGAAAGTATAGTTAAGCTTGCCATTGCGCAACTGGCGGCCGAACTTGCTTGCCATTTCGTCGTCCGACAGATACGTGATGTGGCCGACCATGCGCGCGACGCGCAGGCCCCGCGTCGGCTGCGTGTTGTGCTCGTAATAGTGCCCGGCGTGGAAATCGGGGTCGGTGATGATGGCCTGGCGCGCGACTTCGTTGAACGCGATATTCTGCGCGGACAAGTTGGGGGCGCAGGCAATCACCAGCGCGTGGCCGATGCGCTCCGGATACTGGATCGTCCACGACAACGCCTGCATCGCGCCGAGGCTGCCGCCCATCACGGCGGCGAAGCGCTGGATGCCGAGCTGGTCGGCGAGCCGCGCCTGTGACGCGACCCAGTCTTCGACCGTCACTACCGGAAAATCCGCACCCCACACACGGCCGGTCGCGGGGTTCACGCTTCGCGGGCCGGTCGATCCGAAACAGCCGCCGAGATTGTTGACGCCGATCACGAAGAAACGGGTGGTATCGAGCGGCTTTCCCGGACCTATCATGTTGTCCCACCAGCCGACGTTGTCCGGGTCGTCGGCGTAATAGCCGGCGACATGGTGCGCGGCGTTCAGCGCGTGGCACACCAGCACGGCGTTCGATTTGCCGGCATTGAGCGTGCCGTAGGTTTCATACACGAGTTCGTAGCCGCCCAGCGTCGCGCCGCTCCTGAGCTTGAGCGGCTCATCAAACCTGGCGACGCTCGGCGTGACCGCCCCGACCGATAGCTTGTCTTGAGTGCCATCCATAAACGAAAAGACCCGGTGCGCTTGCGCTATACCGGGTCATCCTTCTCTTTAGCCGGATTTATTAGGCGCCCGCAAGCTGAAATCAAATCGGCGCACGACAATTGGCGCAACGTTACGCGTCTCCCCGCAAGTTGTCAAACCGGCGTGGAGGGGCCGGGGGGTGCCCGGCGCGCAATGGCGGGGTGGGCATGACGCACGCCTGGAATTTCGCGCAGCATGGAAGGCCTCGTTATGCGTTGAGTCTGGCGAGCATGGCGCGCAATTTGTCGGGGTCCTCGGCGCGCAGCATTTTATTCACTTGCGGCGCGATCTCGCGCAGGTTCGACCGCAGCACCTGCTGCTTGACCTCGAGCAGGCACGCCGGGTGCATCGAGAACTGGCGCAGCCCGAAACCGAGCAGCAGGCGCGTTAACTGAACGTCGCCCGCCATCTCGCCGCACAGCGCGATCGGCTTGCCCGCCTTGTTGCAGGTCTTGATGATGTGCGCGACGAGGTTGAGCACCGCGGGATGCAGGGGGTCGTAGAGGTGCGACACCGTGTCGTTGGTGCGGTCGATCGCGAGCGTGTACTGGATCAGGTCGTTGGTGCCGATCGACAGGAAATCGAGCTTCCTGATGAAAGTGTTGAGCGCGAGCGCAGCGGCCGGGATCTCAATCATGCCGCCGATCTCGATGTTGCGATCGTAGGGAACGTACTTGTCTTCGAGGTTTTGCTTGGCCTGCGCGAGGTAATTGAGCGTCTGGTTGATCTCCGCTAGGCTCATCACCATCGGAATCAGTATCTTGAGCCTGCCGTAGTGCGAGGCGCGCAGCATCGCGCGCAGCTGCACCAGGAACATCTGCGGCTCGGTGAGTGAGAGCCGGATCGCGCGCAGCCCGAGCGCGGGGTTGGTGCCCGGGGATTCGATGCCGTTGATATGCTTGTCGGCGCCGAGGTCGTAGGTGCGGATCGTGACCGGCAGCCCGTCCATCTCGCGCACTACCTTGCGGTAGGCCTCGAACTGCTCGTCTTCGTCGGGCAGATCGTCGCGGTTGAGAAACAGGTACTCGGTACGAAACAGCCCGATGCCGGTGGCGCCGTTTTCCCTGACTTCCGAGACGTCGTCGGGAAGCTCGATGTTGGCCTGCAGATCGACCTCGATCCGGTCGAGCGTGGCGGCGCGCGTGTCGCGCAGGCGTTTCAGTTTCTGCCGCTCGAGATCCCATTGATGCTGGCGCAGCTTGTATTCGGCGAGCGCCTGCGTGTCGGGATCGACGATGATCGTGCCCAGCGTACCGTCGATGATCAGCAGTTCGTTTTCGCGGATCAGCTGACGCGCATGGTGCAGGGCGACGATCGACGGAATGTTGAGGCTGCGCGCGACGATCGCGGTGTGCGAGGTGGCGCCGCCGAGATCGGTGACAAAGCTCGCGAACTGGTGCTGCTTGAACTGGATTACGTCGGCGGGCGACAGGTCGTGCGCCACCAGGATCAGGCTCTGGTCGCTGTCGGAGCGCGGCGCCGGCACGTGGCCCGGCTGGCCGAGCAGCGCTTTCATCACGCGCTCGGCGACCTGGATCACGTCGGCCTTGCGCTCGCGCAGGTAGCCGTCATCGATTTCGTCGAACTGCGCGAGCAGCGCGTCGGTCTGCACCTTGAGCGCCCAGTCGGCGTTGCATTGCTCGGTTTCGATGATCTGGCGCGGCTTTTTCGACAGCGTCGCGTCGTTGAGGATCATCAGGTGCAGGTCGAGAAACGCCCGGAATTCCTGCGGCGCGTCGGCCGGAATCTCGGCGCGCACCTCTTCGAGTTCGCCGCGCACGGCGGTGACGGCCGCGTCAAAACGCGCCGATTCCTCGGCGACCTGGTACTGCGGCACGACGTAATGCGCGACCTCGAGCCTGGCGTGCGACACCAGGTGCGCGTGCCCGATGGCGATGCCGGCGGACACCGGGATGCCGTGCATGGTAAAGCTCATGGCTGCGCCGCCGCGCGAGAGGCGAAAGGCGAAAGGCGAGAGGCGCCGCGGCGTTTTGGCAACGGTTGGCTTTTCATGCCTCTCACCTCTCTCTTATCTCCTCTCGATCTTACTCCCCTTCGCCGAAGTAGTCGGCGAAGAGCTCAGTGAGCGCTGTCATGGCGGCCTCCTCGTCGGGACCGTCGGTCTCGATGCTCACGGCGGCGCCTTTGGCCGCGGCCAGCATCATCACGCCCATGATGCTCTTGGCGTTGACGCGCTTGCCATTGCGCGTAAGCCAGATGCCGCTCTTATATCGCCCGGCCAGCTGGGTCAGCTTGGCCGCCGCTCGCGCGTGCAGGCCGAGCTTGTTGATGATCTCAACTTCCCGTTGCAGCATTCTGCAGCTTGAACTGCGGCACCCGCATCACGCCTTCGCAGCCGCCGCTGATGGCCTTGGTCACTATCGTCTGCAGGTCGCGGTCGCGATAAGTGAGCACGCGGATGACCATCGGCAGGCTGACGCCGGCCACCGCCTCGACTTTTTTCGGCACCACCAGCTTGGCGGCTATGTTGCTCGGCGTGCCGCCGTACATGTCGGTCAGAATCAGCACCCCATCGCCGGCGTCGAGCTCCTTGATGAGCGTGCGCGCCTGCGGCAGCAGCAGCGACGGATCGTCCTGCGCGGTGACGCCGAGTTGCTTGAGCCGCGGCGGCCGCTTGTTGAGCACATCGCTTGCGCAGTGGATCAGGCTTTCGCCCAGCGTACCATGAGTGATGATCAGTATGCCTATCATGCAGCGACGCCCCCGAGGGCGGATCTGTGTTGTTGATTATTCTACCTTATTGCGGCGCACCACGCGGAGCTTCGGTGGGGAAGTGCTTGAATCGGCGCTGCTAACGGGCCAGCGCAAGGATCAGCGGCGCTCGACGGCGCGCTCCAGCGCATCGAGCATCATGCCGGCGACGTTGAACCCGGTCTGCTGCGTGATTTCCTGAAAACAGGTCGGGCTGGTGACGTTGACCTCGGTCAGATAGTCGCCGATGACGTCGAGCCCGACCAGCAGCAGCCCCTGCGCGTTCAACTGCGGGGCGAGTGTTTCGGCAATCTCGCGGTCGCGCGGCGTGAGCTCGCGCGCAATGCCGGTGCCGCCGGCGGCGAGATTGCCGCGCGTCTCGCCCGGCTTCGGGATGCGCGCCAGCGCGTACGGCACCGGCTTGCCGCCGATCAGCAGCACGCGCTTGTCGCCATCGGCGATCTCGGGAATGTAGCGCTGCGCCATCACCGTGCGGCGGCCGTAGTGGGTGACGGTTTCGATGATGACGTTGAGGTTCGGGTCCTGGCTGTGCACGCGGAACACCGAGGTGCCGCCCATGCCGTCGAGCGGTTTCAGGATGATGTCGCCGTGCGCGGCGAGAAATTCGCGTATCAGGTGTGCGAGGCGCGTGACGATGGTCGGCGCGGTAAACTGCGGAAAGCGCGCAATGGTCATTTTCTCGTTGCAGTCGCGGATCGCGCGCGGATCGTTGAATACGCGCGCACGCTGCGCCTGCGCCAGCTCGAGCAGGTATGTGCTGTAGACATACTCCATGTCGAACGGCGGATCTTTGCGCATCAGCACCGCGTCGAACTCCTTGAGCGGCGTGGCGCGTTGGGCGTCGACGCGATACCAATCCTGCTCGTCGCCGGTCAGCTGCAGCCGCTGCGCATGGCCGCTGACGACGCCGTCGTGCCAAACCAGATCCTCCTGCTGCAGCACGTGGAGCTCGTGCATGCGCGCGTCGGCTTCGCGCATCATCGCGTAGGTTGAGTCTTTATGGATTTTGAAGTCGTCGAGCGGGTCGACGATAAATGCTAGGCGCATGGGGCTGACGGCTTGGTGAGCGGTGAACGGGAGTTCGCAGGAACGGTCATCGGCCACTGTTCGCCGTTAACTGTTTACTGATTACCAGGTTGTCGGCGGAAGCGGTCTCCAGCGCCGGATCGGTCTGCTCGAGCTCGACCGCGGCGGCGACCAGCGCGAGTCGCGCGATCACGCCGTAAGCATAGAAGCGGTTCGGCGGACAACCCGGATCGTCGGGGTTGGGGGATGAACACGGTACCCCGAACGCGAGCGGTACGAACTGCATGCCGGGAGCGTTCAGGTTCTGGTCCTGCCCGCGGCTGGTATGCACGCGGTAGAAGCCGCCGACCACAAAGTGATCGAGCATGTAAACCACCGGCTCGGCGGGGGCTTCGTTGACGCTCTCGAAGGTGTAGACGCCTTCCTGTACCAGCACTTCATGCACCTGCAGGCCTTCCTTGCCCACCGCCATCTTGTTGCGCTGCCTGCGATTCAGGCCGCGTATTTCAGACGGGTCCTTCACGGTCATGATGCCCATGCCGTAGGTGCCGGCATCAGCCTTCACGATCACGAATGGATCGTGTTGGATGCCGTATTCCTGATACTTGGCGCGAATGTCGGCGAGGATCTCGGACACGTAGCCTTCGAGGCACTCCTCGCCCTTGCGTTCCTGAAAGTTGATCTTGCCGCACTTTTCGAAGTACGGGTTGATCAGCCACGGGTCGATGCCGAGCATCTGCGCGAATTCGGCCGCGACATCGCGGTAGGCGGTGAAGTGATTCGACTTGCGGCGCGTGAACCATCCGGCGTGCAGCGGCGGCAGCGTCGACTGCTCGAGATTCAGCAGGATGTCGGGCACGCCCGCCGACAAGTCGTTGTTGAGCAGCACCACGCACGGATCGAAGTCGTCGACGCCAATGCGGTTGCCGCTGCGTTTGAGCGGTTCGAGCTTGAGCATGCCGCCATCCGGCAGCTCGATTTCCGTCGGCGCGGTGAGGTCGGGCAGCAGGCTGCCGATGCGAACGTTCATGCCCGCGTGGCGTAGTATGGTCCGCAGCGCCGCGACGTTTTGCAGGTAGGGCATATTGCGCGTGTGGTTTTCCGGGATCAGCAGCACTCCGCGCGCATCAGCGCAGATTTTCTCGACCGCCGCCATTGCCGCCTGCACGCACAGCGGGTGGAAATCCGTATTCAGATTGTTGAACCCGCCCGGGAACAGATTGGTGTCGACCGGCGCCAGCTTGAAAGCGCTGTTGCGCAGGTCAACGGACGCATAGAACGGCGTCGCGTGCTCCTGCCATTGGCTGCGCAGCCAGTGCTCGATCTCCGGCATCGCCTTCAGGATCTGGCGTTCGAGGTCGGGCAAGGGACCGCTCAGCGCGGTCGTGAGGTGCGGTACTGTCATGGGGGCTATAATCGAGCCGGGCAGCTATTGTAGCAAACCCGACTCGCGCTTCCTTGCGGGCATGATCCAGGAGTCCCGACGCAATCAGTCTCCGTGGTAAAACACGCTCTGGCTCGCCTACCGTCGCCGTTCACCCGGCCGAGGGAAGGCGCGAAGCGCCGCTCCCGAGGATCGGGTGCAACGGCTTGTTAGATGGCATTTGCTCTCCTATGGGCTAAGCAAACTCGATCTTGAAGTCACCCATGCCCGCGTTGGTCTGGTGATTCACGTGCACAAGCCTTTTCTTCTGACCAAGCATTTCAGCAATTAAAACGACCGCACTGAACTCCTTGTGCTGACCTCTATTCAGTCCCTGAACAGAGAAGACCTTTGTGGTGGCTCGCTGAATCGTATTCAGATGTGCTTGCACTTGCTCGAGTAGCCAAGTCGGATTATTTACAACTGCACTTTGTAGATCATGAATGTAGTGACTTAGGTAGTCGCGAAGAACTCGCTCCACGTCTACGCTTACCTTGGACGGTAACGCACACACTGCCTCATACAACTCCCCGTATCGAGCTTCCAACTCCGTAGCAGTCATTGCCTTCGCCATTTCGTCTATTTCCGCGACAACCGCTTGTCGCTTGGCGTCGTCCGTAAGCTCATAATGGTCTCCAGAATACTTGGGCAGGTATCTTTCCAAGGTCCCCCCGGGCAACAGAATGACGTTTTTTTGCTTTAAAGCGCGCACAATCTGCTTTAGTCGTCCTTCAATCTCCTCGATATCTGTTTGGGATAGCGCCGAGACCATGGCGGACCGATGCCGGCTAATCGCTGTCATTACCGACACACGGGCTTTTGCCCAGAGTTTTCCATCCCACTGTGTTCTCGGGCCCAGCCGTGAGAGAAACTCAATCAATCGACTTAGCGGTTGCGGTACAGGAGATACGGAGCGAAGTCGATCGATCACGCCCGTCAACTTTCCGTCCAATTCTCCGCAGTATTTTGAAAAGTCGTTTCCTACGCCGGCTGTTACCAAGAAACTCTGCACTGAACCATCGCCTTTTACACAAGCTCGAAGATTGCCTCCAAAGAGACTATCGAGGTCGTATAGGAAGTGAGCGCTCTTTCCAAAGGCTATACATAGCTCCAGATACCGGTTCACCTCTTCGCATCCACCTGAATCGATAATGCAACTCCCGGCTCCGGCGACTGACACGCCGCGCGCTTCTTGCATTGTTCCCACTAACTGCGCGTCGAGAATCCCTTCAACGAAAATTGGATTATCGGAAAAGAAAAGCTGTTTGTGGTGCACATTTAAGCGGGGCACTAACGACGCCAACCTTGCTGTTGCCGCCGGATCAAGACCAAGAATTTGCCTTGGAACCGAATGATCTAGATCGAAGGAAATAACAGACTTCACATCCTCCGCAGATCGAAAGTCGAGCATGAACGGAGAGTGAGTGATTAGAAAGATAACCTTCTTTCCCCTGTCCGCGGTCGGATCACCTGCAAGTTTACGGACCTCCTGCATAAAGAACGCCTGATACTGGGGATGTAGGTTAAGCTCCGGCTCGTCGATGATCAGATACGGATGCTCGTCGTTGTACAAATGCGTTAAGAGGACAAGCAGTTCCTTGATTCCGTGGCACTCATCGCGATCTAACCTATAAGAATTTCCGGTCTCGCCAAGCACCGCCCGCGCGACAAGATTCCCGGAGTCCCATTCGAGAATGATCTTACGATTGAACAGATGGCCGAGCGTCGCCTCGACTTGGATACGGAGGTCCATCCGCTCTTCAAGAAGCACAATCGTATCAATTCCAGATCCTTTCTGACCGGCATTCTTGAAGTGGGTGAAGTGGCCCTTGGCAAGGCCGTTAGCGAAGTGATCCCCAAAAATACTTCTTAACGCGCTTGTCTGCTCCATGCCACTGAGCCGATCCGTGCCAAGCATGCGAGCGTTGCCAAGATGTGACTGCAACGCTTCTGCGAATTTTGATTTGCCGCTGCCATTAGGTCCGACGAGAAAGTTGATAGCCCCTATTTGTGGAGTCTCAAACCTTTTCTGCCTCCAGGGTACGGGCAGGTCGAACGATATTGTTTTGTCTATCATGCTTGATACATCCCTCAATCATGCCCGTAAATCCATCCCCGCCACGACGTTCTGGTTGCGGGCAAGCGCGCCACATGCGTGAGCAGCACCTCTAAAGAACTGTTGGGCGATCAGCTTTCCCGCCGCAGCCATGACACCTAACGAGGGTGTAGAAAAACCCCGGGCACTCCGACTCTTGCCATTTTCGCTCTATTTTGGGTATGCATTTACCCCTCCGAAAAGATTTGCGTCGATTATAGAGCGTTTTATGAGGTCGGCCTTTTTTGGTTCGGATCAATACGCGCATTCAGGGACTTTTTCTACAGCCTCAACGTTTAGTTGACCGACGCCGCGACAGCGCGGCGTGTGGAATAAAGAGAACGGGCATGTCGTGGTGTCGGTCGAACGCCGGGTTGGACTAGCCCTGCTGCGCTAGCCGCGCAGGAGCTTGTTATGGGAATTGTAAGACCCGTTGACAGCGGCTACAAGGGCGCGGTGGGCGTAGCCGACGGCACGGCCTGGCAGTTCAAAGTTGCTCAACCGGGGAGTGAATATTGCGTTCAACCGGGTTCACCGCGCCTGCTCGACAGGGTGCGCGAAGCGATCCGATTGCGCCATTACTGTATCCCCCGCGCGCCCTATCCGACGGACGCGGTGGTTAATTACATCCGCGTTCATCGGCGTTCATCGGCGGTTCCGCTCAGGGTTGGAAGCTAAAACTTCTCGACGTACGGCCGCAGGTCGAGTTCGAGGCTCCAAGCACTGCGCGGCTGCAGATGGAACTGCTGATAGGTTTCAGCAATGGGCGCGGGATCGAGCACGGAATTGATGAGCCCTAACAAAAAAATGGGCGCCCGAAGGCGCCCATTGTTAGAGATTGGGGGAGTGTTGCTCCCGGCTTCAGACGTCTCGCTACAGCTGATAGGCGGTCTCGCCGTGTTCGGCGATATCGAGGCCTTCGCGTTCGGACTCTTCCGCAGCCCGCAGCCCGACCACGATGTCCGCGATCTTGAAGGCGATGAAGGCGACCACCGCAGTCCAGACTATTGTCAGCCCGACAGCCTGGGCCTGGATCCAGAGTTGATCCATGATCGGGTTGGAGCCCACCTTGCCTGTGACCCAGTCCGTGACCAAACCGGGACCGCCCAGCGCCTGGTTGTTGAAGATGCCCGTGAGCAGCGCACCGAGGGTACCGCCCACTGCGTGCACGCCGAACACGTCGAGCGAGTCATCCGCCCCGTGCCAGCGCTTGAGCTGGTTCACCCCCCACAGGCACACCAAGCCGGCCGCGGTGCCGATCACGAACGCGCCGGGGATGCCGACATTACCCGCAGCCGGGGTGATGGCAACCAGCCCGGCAACCGCGCCGGATGCGGCGCCCAGCATCGAGGGCTTGCCCTTGAAAACCCATTCGCCGAACGTCCACGCCAGCACCGCACACGCCGTGGCGAGGAAGGTGTTCATGAAGGCGAGCGCCGCGGAGCCGTTGGCTTCGAGCGCCGATCCCGCGTTGAAGCCGAACCAGCCGAACCACAACAGTGCCGCACCGGCCATCGTCATCGTCATGTTGTGCGGCGACATCGCTTCCTTGCCGTAACCTATGCGCTTGCCGACCAGGTAGGCGCCGACCAGGCCCGCTACGCCGGAATTGATGTGAACGACGGTGCCGCCCGCAAAGTCGAGCGCGCCCCACCGCCAGAGCAGGCCTGCCTTGGAGTTGAGTTCGTCCACCAGCTTGGGGTCGGTGTAGGCATCGGGCCCCATCCAGAACCACACCATGTGGGCGATCGGCGCATAGCTGAAGGTGAACCACAGCACCATGAAGATCAGCACCGCGGAAAATTTTATCCGCTCCGCCACGGCGCCGAGAATCAGGCAGCAGGTGATCGCGGCAAAAGTTGCCTGGAATGCGACGAACACCAGCTCATACATCGGCGTCGCCTTGCTGAAGGTGGCCCCCATGGCAAATTCGCCCTTGGCTGAGTCGAAAGTTCCGTTCAGGAACAATCGATCAAACCCGCCGAAGAAGGAGTTGCCCTCCGTAAACGCGATGCTGTAGCCGTAAATGGCCCATAGTACGGTGATCAGCGAAAACGTGATGAACACCTGCATCAACGTGGACAGCATGTTCTTGCTGCGCACCATGCCACCATAGAAGAGGGCGAGCGCCGGAACGCTCATCAACAATACCAGTGCGGTCGAGGTCAGCATCCACGCGGTATCGCCCTTGTTCGGCGTCGGTGCGGGAACGGCGGTTGCCGCAGACGCGGCGGGTGTTGCGGCGGGCGTTGGCGCAGCGGATGCGTCGGCGGCTGGTTTGTCCTGCGCAATCGCCGGAGCAACCGCGCCTATGCTCAGCGCGCCAAACAGGGCAATCAGGGTCAAGAATCGTTTCATATCAGTTCTCCCTTATAGCGCGTCAGCGCCGGTTTCACCGGTGCGGATGCGATAGACCTGCTCGAGATCGGAAACAAAAATCTTGCCGTCGCCGATCTTGCCGGTGTTGGCGGCTTTTTCGATCGCTTCGACGACCTGATCGAGGACTTCGCTCTTGATCGCGGCTTCGATCTTCACTTTGGGCAGAAAATCGACCACGTATTCGGCGCCGCGATACAGCTCCGTGTGGCCTTTCTGCCGTCCGAATCCCTTGACCTCGGTGACGGTCATGCCCTGCACGCCGATCGCGGACAGCGCCTCACGCACCTCGTCAAGCTTGAACGGCTTGATGATCGCTGTGACTAGTTTCATTGTGGGACCCCCGTGAGAAAGAAGGACCGGGCTGTCCCGGCCCCCTGCTGATCAAGTTAGAACGCTTTTTGGAAATACACGGTGAACTGCCCGTCGGCGATGTTTCTCGGAAATACCCCGCCTTCCGCCACACTGCCGTAGCCGAGCGGGTTGGCGCCACTAGTATCGGTATAGTAAGCGCCGAGCGTCGCGCCTTTGAGCACGTTCGATGCCTTGCCCAGATCATAGATCGCGCCGAGCTTCCAGTCTTGGTAGCTGTACAGGGCGTCATTGGACGCGCCCCCCACATTGCGCGGGTCGGTACCTTGGTATTTCTGATCTCCCCAGTGCGCAATAAGGCTCAGACCGGAGTCACCGAGCGGAACAGTCGCCGAAAGATCGAGATACCAGGTGCCCGAGCTGTCGCGAACGGCGAAAGTCTTGTTGCTGATGCTGTACGAGTACTTGGCCGCGAACCATTTCCATCCCACCGCGCCGTAAAGTTCCTGGGTGTCGCCCTTCTCTCCCGCGACCGGAATGATGGTGCCCGGATAGTAGTAATACAGGAACCCAATGTCATAGGATAAATCGGAAGCGCCGAAATTACCCTTCACGCCCGCATACCAATCATTTTCCAGGCTTGAACTCGAGTACTGCCCGCCATCGCGAAGCCAGGCGATGTTCGATAACCAGGTGCCGAGATAGAAACTCGCCGGGCCGAAGTTATAGCTGTAGTCGAAACCGCCCTGAACCGCCGGGTCTCGGTTGGTTTGGGTCAGTCCGCGAAAGATATATTGGCTGTACAACCCGACGTTTGCTGCGAAGGTGTGAGGCGATGCGGGTTCCGCAGCCAGCACGGCGCCCGGCACGGCCAGTGTGCTCGCCACGGCGCCTGCCAACAGCGTTTTTCTCAACATGGTGATTCCTTTCATAATTAACAAAGAGGCGGCGTTACTACAGCATCTCCAGCACATACTGTGCCAATACGTAAGGCCATGAATTTAAATAAAAGTCGTATGCGGCACCGTAATCACGGCGAATTTCATGCACTGAAATAATGCATAGATTTTGAGTTGCGCACCAGAAGCGTGCCCGATTGGACTTACCCTGCAGCAAGCGCGGCTTGAAGAAGAATCTGTTTCCTTTGCGCAACCCCTGATCGCTGTGAAATGAATATGCCGTGTTAAATTGGCGGCAACTGTCAAGTTTTGGAGGTCAGCGATGCCTAATCAGAAGCTGTTCGACGAGCTCGGCGCGAAAATGAAGGAGGTGCTGGCCAATAGTCCGGCGCGCGACATCGAAAAGAACCTGCGCGCGATGCTGGCTGCAACTTTTGCTCGCCTCGATCTGGTGACGCGTGAGGAATTTGACGTCCAAAGCGAAGTGCTCGCGCGCACGCGTGAAAAACTTGCCCGGCTCGAAGCCAGACTCGCTGAACTGGAGAAAGGCGTGAAGAGCGAGAGGTGAGAGGCGAGAGGCGAGAGGCGAAGCAACACCTGCCTGCATGGCGGCGGCAACTATGACTTAAGGCTTAGGCGCGGCACAAGTCTCGTGCGTTGATCCCTTATCTGATTCCTGGATCCCGAATCCTGAATCCCGGGGGAACTCGATGTCACTTGCCGTTCTCTACAGCCGCGCGCTGGCCGGCATGGATGCGCCGCTGGTCACGGTCGAAGCGCACCTCGCCAACGGCCTGCCGAGCTTCACCATCGTCGGCTTGCCCGAGGCGGAGGTAAAGGAAGCCAAGGACCGCGTGCGCGCCGCTTTGCAGAACGCGCGCTTCGAGTTTCCGGCGCGCCGCATCACCGTCAACCTGGCGCCCGCGGATCTGCCGAAAGAAAGCGGCCGTTATGATCTGCCGATCGCGCTCGGCATCCTTGCCGCATCGGGACAAATCCCCGGCGACCGGCTTGGCGATTACGAATTTGCCGGCGAGCTTGCGTTAACCGGGGAGCTGCGTGCGATCCGTGGCACGCTGGCGATGATGTGCGGCGCGAGCCGCGACCGCCGCGCGTTTGTCGTGCCGCACCAGAATGCGCCCGAGGCAGCGCTCGTCGACGGCGCGCGGGTGTACGCGGCGCGCACGCTGCTCGACGTTTGCGCGCACCTGTGTGGCCGCGATCAGCTCGCGCTGTGCGGCGACAAACCCGCCGTGCATCACGAACCGTACCCCGATTTCGCCGACGTCAAAGGCCAGGCGCACGCCAAGCGCGCGCTCGAAATCGCCGCAGCGGGCGGTCACAGCCTGATCATGGTCGGGCCGCCCGGCAGCGGCAAGACCATGCTTGCCAGCCGCTTGCCCGGCATCCTGCCGCCGATGACGCACGACGAGGCGCTGGCGTCGGCGGCGATACAGTCGCTCGGCAGCGCCGGTTTCGATGTGCGCAATTGGCAGCGCCGGCCGTATCGGGCTCCGCATCACACTGCTTCCGGCGTGGCGCTGGTCGGCGGCGGCAGCAACCCGCACCCGGGCGAAATCTCGATGGCGATGCATGGCGTGCTGTTTCTCGACGAGTTGCCCGAGTTCGGCCGCAAGGTGCTCGAAGTGCTGCGCGAGCCGCTCGAATCGGGCCGCATCAGCGTGTCGCGCGCCGCGCGCCAGGCTGATTTCCCGGCGCAGTTCCAGCTGGTCGCGGCGATGAATCCCTGCATGTGCGGATACCTAGGGCATTACAGTGGACGTTGTCACTGCACGCCTGACCAGGTGCTCCGCTATCGCGGGAAAATCTCCGGCCCACTGCTGGATCGCATCGACATTCAAATCGAAGTACCCGCGGTAGCTCCGGAAGATCTATCGCGCGTGAGCAGCGATGATTCATCCGGCATGATTCGCGTGAGAGTGGAACAAGCCCGCGCCAAGATGACCGCGCGTCAAGGAAAAGAAAATGCGCGTCTCGCCACGCGCGAGATCGATAAGTACTGCGCGCCCGATGAGAAAGGGGCAACCCTGCTGAAGCAAGCGATCAGCAGGTTGGGACTTTCAGCGCGCGGGTATCATCGCATTCTCAAGGTCGCGCGTACGATTGCGGATCTTGCGGGCGTGGAGTGCATCTCTGTCGTGCATGTGGCGGAAGCGATTCAGTACCGAAGACTCGATCGCGCGTAAAACCCAAACGACCGGAATCGCCCCATCCATGTTGATTCGTCTCGGTGAACGACTGCTTTCGGAAAACGTGAACGGCCGGAGTCGACCCCTACGCATGGATCTCAACTATGTTTATGGTCTTTCCGAGCTCTTGCGCACGCGTGAGAAGTTAAAGCGAGCGAGCATGCCGGCCGACGGCGCGCCCTTTGACAGACAGCAGATCACGTCGGTTTTCCCGTCGGCCCCGACCGCACGTGAGGCAGCACACGCTCAGCCAACAGACGCATGGAGCGCAGTCGCTGGTCCTGCTTCGAGTCCGGCCACGGCATCGCGAACAACATGTGATTGACACCGAGACGCTCGCGGAAGCGGCTGATCTGTTCGACGCAATCATCCGGGTCTCCGATGATCCAGCGGCCGCTCCGCATAACGTCGTCGGCGACGGCACCGGCGCTGCCTTGCG
>JACQOI010000296.1 GCA_016202615.1 Betaproteobacteria bacterium | reverse complement strand
GCTTGCCGATGGATGTGACCCCGCAGCGGGATGCAAAGCGCCGGATATCCGCGTGCTAATGTGTGCCGTCACGGTCGCATCCCGTAAACGGGTCCCTGCTCCACGTTCCGGCGCACCTCCCCCGTCAAGGGGGAGGGAATCAGTGTTTATGACACAGTAAAATTAGGTCCGGAACTCGGGGTATAGCTCGAGCCGTGCACGAGTTCGAGTTTTCCGGCCTGCAAGACCAAGGGACCAACCATGAGTGATGCGCCGCTGCACCGTCTTTATCTTCATTATTCAGAGCTGCCGTACAGCCTGCGCGTCCTTTATACGGCGGTGCTGCTCGTGCTGGGGGTGGCTTACCTGTTTGCCGGGATCTATCTCTTTTATACCTACTCCGGCAAGGACGGCAATCCGCTGACGCTGTCATACGAAGACGTCGTCATTGCCTATAGCGGCAGCGGCAAGGATTCACGCCTGGAATCGGCGCTGCGCGGAGCGATGAGAACCATGCTGCCGGCGGAAGAGATCACCCCGATCATCACCTGGGTACGGGAAGGCGCCGACCGGGCCAGGTACGAACAGGCGATCAAACCGATGCTGGACAAGCGCTGCCTGACGTGCCATGACGGCAGCAATCCGCACCTTGCGAACCTCAATGGATACGATAATCTCAGGAAGGTGACCGAACGCGACACCGGCGCCGGTGTCTTCACGCTGGTTCGCGTGTCGCACATTCATTTTTTCGGGATCTCGTTCGTCTTCTTCATCCTGGGCACCATCTTCAGCCATGCGTACGTGCGGCCTGTGTGGTTCAAGTGCGCCGTCGTCGCGCTTCCGTTCATCAGCCTCACGCTGGACATCAGCTCGTGGTATTTCACCAAGCTATATCACCCGTTCGCGTGGGTCGTGATCATCAGCGGCGTCGTGATGGCTCTGTCCTTCGCCTACATGTGGGTGGTGTCCATGTATCAACTGTGGTTCTCCCCGACACCTATCGTAGTCATCCGCAGGCAGGGCGGCGATACTCCTCCCGTTGGTTGATCTAAGGAACCTCTGATGCACGCGGATATCCGGCGCGTTGCATCCCGCTGCGCGGTCATTCCATTTCCAAATCAAAAAAGCATTGATAATTGGAGTAGGGTGCGCTTGCGCACCGATTGCCGGATGGTGCGCAAGCGCACCCTACACTGAAATAATGTAACTTCTGAAGTGAAATTGGAATAAGTTCTCTACATACCCGGCAAGGGGGTGAGTGCGCAATATCCCGCGCGTGGCGGCGGGCGATGCCATTGCCTTCGATGTCGTAGGGCAGGAGGTGCGCGTACGCAAGGCGCAGCCGGCTGATCTTGCATTCGCGCGCTCTCTCGCGTTGCGAGCGGAACAATGCCAATTCACGCCAGTTTGATTTGGATCAAGCTAATCAGTTTGGAACAGGGAAAAAATGCCGCGTCGCCAAAAATATAAGGGCATCCATGACTGCCCCGCCCCCGCAGCCGACATTGATGCATGATCCCACGCCTGACACGCCCGCCGGTCGCGCATCGAGCGCAGCCGGGCAGGCCCCGGCCTCGGCGGCGAATCAGGGCACGACCGCGCCGCCGCCAGCATCGGGTTTCCGGCTCGTGCGCTATTTCAGCGTGGCGAGCCTTGCGGCGTTCGTGCTGGTCGCGGCCACTCTGCTGTACTTCCAGCTCCGGGAAGGCGATTCCCTCAAGCAGGTGCAGCAGGAGCAGAGCGCGTTCTTCGCGCAGATGCAGGACAGCTTCGTGCAGCGGCACGACGCGGCCGCCCCCGCCTACCTGCTGAGGGTGTACGAAGCGGGCAACGTCAACCTGACGCGGCTGTTCGCGAACGCGCTGTGGGACAAGGACTTCGCGCCGTTCGTGGCCAAGGCGCAGCGCGTCCCCGTCGATCAGTGCCGCGCCGTTGCCGACATCAAGGATGCCGGCGGCAAGACCGTGCCGCCGCGCGAGAAGCAGACCTGTTTCGCAGAGGTCGGCAAGAAGATCATGGCGTTCCCGGAATTCGAGTCGCTCGACGCCAAGGTGTTCGATCTGGTGAAGAAGAGCACCGTGTTCAAGATCAAGGTATTCGACCTGCGCGGCATCACAGTCTATTCGTCCGAGCACAACCAGATCGGCGAAGACAAGCTCGGCAACACCGCCTGGGAAAGCGCCATGGCCGGCAAGCCCGCGAGCCAGTTGACCTCCCGCGACAAGTTCAGCGCCTTTGAGGGCGAGCTTGCGAACCGCGACCTCATCAGCAGCTATGTTCCCGTACGGGTGCCCGGCAGCGAAAGGATCGTGGCGGTCTTCGAAGTATATTCCGACGTTACGCAATTCCTCGCGCAGATCATGAGCACCTCGTCCGAGATCCGGGAGTTGAGCGCCGCGAAGCGGGCGCAAATGGAACGGGCCGCGGCCGCCAACCATGCCAAGGTGGACGCGAACACGAACCTGCTTCATGCGATCGTCCTCGGGCTGCTCACGCTGCTCTACCTCGCGCTGTTGTTGGTGGTGCGCCACGGCCAGCGCATCATCGACAAGCACGGCTTCGAGCGCAAGCGGGCGGAGTTGGCGCTTTCGCGGCAGAAGGACCTCTACGCTGTGCTGTCACAGTCGAACAAGGCTATCGTTCGCCTCGCCGACCGCGAGGAGCTGTTCGCGGCCGTATGCCGCATCGCGGTAGAGCACGGCCGCTTCCGCTTCGCCTGGATCGGGTTGATCGACAACGACGATCAACGGCTGAAGCCGGTTGCCAGGTACGGCGAGGACGCCGGCTATATCGATCAACTGAACCTTTCCGGGGACAGCGCGAGTGCCTCGAGGCGAAGCCTTATCGGGCGGATACCCCGTTCCGGCACCTACGTGATCAGCAATGACTTCCTCAATGATCCGGCAATGGCGCCGTGGCACGAGGCGGCGCGGCGCGCCGGCGTGCGCGCCTCGGCCGAGTTTCCGATCCGCCAGGGAGGCGCCGTGGTCGGCGCAATCAACCTTTACGCCGGCGAACCGGGGTTCTTTACGGAAGAGCTAGCCGCCACGCTCGAAGAGATGGCGAATGACGTCTCATTCGCGCTCGATAATTTCGAGCGCGAAGCCGAGCGCGAGCGAGTGGTCGAGGCGCTGCGCGAATCGGAGGAAAAACTCCGTGCGATCTTCGAGGGTGTGGTCGATGGCATTCTGGTTGTGGACGCGGAGGCCAGGAAGTTCCTGATCGGAAATTCGGCAATCTGCCGCATGCTTGGCTACACGCCCGAGGAGATCGTTCGCCTTGGCATCCCGGATATTCACCCGGAGCGGGATTTGCCGCATGTAATTGAGCAATTCGAAAAACAGCTGCACGGCGAATCCCAGATAAGCACGGACATTCCGGTGAAACGCAAGGACGGTTCGGTGTTTTATGCCGACGTCAAGTCCGCACCCGTTCGCCTTGGCGGCAAGGACGGTCTGCTGGGCATATTCCGCGACATCACAGAGCGCAAACGGACTCAGGAATCGCTGCACGCGGCGGAAGAGCAGTTCCGCGGCCTGGTCGAGCAGTCGATTGCCGGCATCTATATCATTCAGGACGGCACGTTCGCCTACGTGAATCCGCGCTGCGCCGAGATCTATGGCTGCGCCAGCGCGGACGAGCTGCTCGGCCGCGACCCCTTGTCGCTGGTCGCCGAGAAGGACCGTAACGCCGTTGCGGAGAATATTCGCCGGCGGCTCGAAGGCGAAACGCAGAGCATCAGCTACGGCTTTACCGCGTTGCGCAAGGACGGTTCGACCGTCGAGATCGGCGTGCACGGCGCCCGTGCAACTTACCGCGGCCGGCCCGCGATCATCGGGCTGATGCAGGATATCTCCGAGAAAAAGCGCGCCGAGGAACAGATCCAACGCTACGTCGTTCAACTCGAGAATACATTCATGCGCGCCGTGGAGATTGCCACGACGTTGAGCGAGATGCGCGACCCGTACACCGCCGGCCACGAGCGGCGGGTGGCCGAGATCGCCGTGGCGATCGGCAGCGAGCTCGGCTTCGAACCGCGCCGGCAGGAGGGATTGCGCGTCGCCGGTTACCTGCACGATATCGGCAAGATCACGGTTCCGACCGAGATACTCGCCAAGCCCGGCAAGCTCAGCCCGCTCGAGTTCGAGCTGATCAAGGGACATTCGCAGGCCAGCTATGACGTGCTGAAGAACGTGGAATTCCCGTGGCCGGTAGCGGAAATCGCCCTGCAGCATCACGAGCGGCTGGACGGCAGCGGTTATCCGCGCGGACTGAAGGGCGAGGCGATCCTGCTGGAGGCGCGCATCATGGCGGTGGCGGACGTGATCGAGGCGATGTCCTCGCACCGGCCGTACCGTCCGGGGCTCGGCATCGAGAAAGCGCTCGCCGAGATCGAGCGCGGACGCGGCACCGTGTACGATGCGACGGTTGCCGACGCCTGCCTGAAATTGTTCCGCGAAAAGGGCTACGCTATTCCGGCCTAGCCGACAGCGGGTAATCCCGGAAGAACTGCATGGTTGCCAGGAAAATAAAGGTGTTTTGGAAAGTTTTGCTCAATGACCGGCAATAACGACCACTATCAGGCCATCAGGAACCTCAAGCGCGGGGTTGGCTGGTGGGTGCTGCTGCTCGCGATTGGGATTGCGATATATTCCTGGACTACGTGGCGGACTGAGGAAGCCGATAACCTGAGAGAGTTCTCGTCCCTCGTTGAGGTCGGCGCGAACTCGCTGGATCGTTACTTCTCACAGTTTGAAAGCGGTTTTCTTCTGTTAAGCCGGCATTTGCTCGAGCGCAGCGTTCGGCCGGGAGATCAGCGCGCCGGGATGCTGCTGAAAAGCTTCAGGGAAGCTTATCCGGAGCTGCGCAATGTCAGTCTTTTCCAGTTGGACGGCGAGTTGCTCGCTAGCGCAGAATGGAGGACCATGAAAGCGCCGCCTCGTGCCGTCAGCGAAATACGCTCGTTCGCCCAGTTTCGCGACGTCCTCTCGAAGGAGAAGAATTTCGAAGTCTCCCGGCCGATTTTCTCATCCACGCTCAAGGACTGGATCATCGCCCTGCGATACGGGGTGCGTGACCAAGAGGGCAATCTGCTGTACGTCATTGGCGCAGCGTTACCGCTTTCCCGGCCACAAGGCATCTGGAAACAGGCCGTCCTTCCGGAAGGAGGGGCCTTGTCCCTGATGCGGGATGACGGTTACCTGGTGAGCCGCTACCCGTTACCCAGGGAGGCGGCGTTGGAAGAAATATACGGAAAGCCAAGGACAGGAACGCTTTCCGCAATGGTTCAACAGCGGGGGACCCCTGCCTACGGGGTTGTCGAGGGGAAAAGCAGCCTCCCCGGGGTAAGCCCTGCGGTGGTATACGTGTTTCGGCGCCTGCCCCATTACCCGCTGACCTTCGTCATGATCATCCCCAAGGAAAATTTCTACGCCAGGTGGTGGGAAGCTGTCCGGTTTCAATACCTGATAATGCTACTTGTGGCGGCGGGATCGCTTTTCATCTACCGCGGGTTGCTGAAGCGTCAGACCGAATGGGTGCTGGAAAGGGAGGCCGCCCATCGGGAGTTGGAGAAAGCGTCCCGTACCGACCCTCTGACGGGCACCCTGAACAGGCGGGCCATGATTGACGAGCTGAACAGGGAACTCACGCGTTCGGTGCGCAGCGGGCAAGCCGCCGCGCTCATATGTTTCGATCTCGACCACTTCAAAACGGTTAACGACCGTTACGGACACGCCGCCGGGGACCGGACCTTGCAGATGTTCGTCAGCGTGGTTCGAGGAGAAATAAGGCCCTACGATGTTCTGGGGCGATTTGGCGGCGAAGAGTTCTTGCTGCTGCTGCCCAATACGAATGCAAAAGAAGCAATGATCACCGCTGAACGAATTCGCACCGCGCTTGAGCGCCACCCGATTGACTCCGGTGCGGGGCGGGTGACTGTCAGCGCAGGCGTTGTCGATTCTCTGGAGGAAAGCGTACAAGGGAATCTGGAACGGATTCTGGCGGTGTCCGATGCCCGGATGTATGAAGCGAAGCGTGCGCGTAACATGGTGATCGGCCCGTCTTAGGGGTGCACGAGGGGCGAGGGAAGTATCGCGCCACCGGTGCCGCATCGGCCGTACTGGTCGCGGGAAGGGGTGAACATCGTGAACCGTAAGCGGTAAGCGGTAAGCTGAGAGCGGTAAGCAGTGAGCCGTCGACAGCAAAGCATAGTATGCCTTTTCCGCTTACCGCTTACCGCTCACCGCTTACCGCTCACCGTTCACCGCTTACGCTTTTGTGTCTGTATTCGCACAGATCATTGATCAGACACTTCGGGCAATCCGGCTTGCGCGCTTTGCAGACGTAACGTCCGTGCAGGATCAGCCAGTGGTGCGCGTGCTGCCTGAATTCGTCGGGGACGAATTTAAGCAGCTTCTGCTCGACCGCCAGCACGTCCTTGCCGGGCGCGATACCGGTGCGGTTGCAAACGCGAAAGATATGCGTATCGACCGCAATAGTGGGCTGACCGAATGCGACGTTGAGTATCACGTTGGCGGTTTTGCGGCCCACGCCCGGCAGTTGCTCGAGCGCCTCGCGCGTCCGTGGCACCTCGCCGCCGTGGCGTTCGAGCAGCAGCTTGCAGGTCGCGAGGATGTTCTTGGCCTTGGTGCGATACAGCCCGATGCTCTTGATGTAGCGCTCGAGCCCGGAGACGCCCAACGCCAGCAGCGCCTGCGGCGTGTTGGCGGTCTTGAACAACTCGCGCGTCGCCAGATTCACGCTTTTATCGGTGGCCTGCGCCGACAGCACGACCGCTACCAGCAACTCGAACGGCGAGCGGTACTCGAGTTCGCTCGCCGGCCGCGGATTGCCGGCGCGCAGGCGCTTGAAAATGGCGTGGCGTGTGGCCGGGTTCATGGCGTGGGTTGCGCGCAATGGCGCGGGCTATGCAAGGGGCACAGAGTAAACGGGCACGTCCTGATTGACAACCTCGGGCTGGTCGGCATAAGTTGCGCTTGTCGGCAGCGTAAGGGGAACGCATGCGGCGTGCTGCAATATTGTTGTTCTCCGTGCGTGCCGCCGATACCGGCGGCTTGCGACTCCCTAACCAGCGGTTAAATCGGGATTTTCCCGGTGTTTGCCCTGTGGCACGCTTATTGCGGATCTGGTGGCGGAAGCGGGATGCCGCTGCGGTAAGGGCGGCCGGCGAGAGAAAAACGTGATCGACAGCAAACGCAGAAGAACGGGAATCGATTCCTACTTCGTGAGCCAGTATCGCGGCCAGTGGCTCTCGTTGGGGCTGGTTTTGCTGCTGCTGATCGCGGCGATCGATTATGCGACCGGTTTTACGCTGCGTTTCACGATTTTGTATTTGCTGTCGTTGCTGATCTTGACCTGGGTCACTAGCCGACTGTTCGGCATATTGCTCTCGGTGGTGGCGTGCACGTCGTGGGCCTATATCGACGTCATTTCCGGCCGTTACGACGACGATCCCGGGCTCTTGTATTGGGACTGGGGCGCGTCTCTGTTCGGGTTTATTGTGCTGGTGATCGGGTTATCGGCGTTGCGCCGGGCGCTCGATAATGCGTACTTTCAGTCGCGCAAGGACTCGCTGACGGGGCTAATCAACAAGGCCGGGTTCTATCAGATCGTGAGCGCCGAGCTCGAGATGTGCCGGCGCTATAAACGCACCTTGTCGATCGCTTACATCGATTGCGACAACTTCAAGCAGGTAAACGACCTGTACGGTCATCACGTCGGCGACAATCTGCTGCGAACCATCTCCAGGACCATGCAGCGCAAACTGCGTGGATCCGACCTGCCGGGCCGGCTCGGTGGAGATGAATTTGCGGTGATGTTGCCCGAGACCAGTGCCGAGGCGTGCCGCATGGTGATCGAGATGCTGCAGCAGCGCCTGCTGCACGAGATGAAAGAAAATGACTGGCCGGTGACCTTCAGCGTCGGCATCGCGACATTCGTCCGCATGCCGGCGTCGATCGAAGACATGATTCACCAGGCCGACAAGCTGATGTATTCGGTCAAGCACACCAGCAAGGGCGCGATCAAGCAGGAAGTATTCGGCGCCTGATCCCCGGCGGCGTTTTGCAGCAGGGGAATGCCGAACAAGAGGGTGCGCTCGATACCCCTTGTAATTGGAGTAGGGTGCGCTTGCGCACCGATTGCCAGATGGTGCGCAAGCGCACCCTACACTGAAATAATGTAACTTCTGAAGTGCAATTGGAATAAGAGGCCAAATCAGGGCTTCCCCGATAGTTTTCCGGATTGTTTGCGCTGCGCGAGTCTCAGTTTTGCACGCTCGATCGCACGTTGCACCGTAGGATGCTTGACCCCGCGGTTTGTGTCACGCTTGGCCTGCCGCTCGCGATCGAGACGCGCTACGTGCAATTCGAACCGCCGGCGCGCGCGCCCGGCGGCAAATCGGCGCTCATCACGTGCCGGTTGCGCGCCGGTTGCTACCATGCGGATGCAGTCGACCGGGCACGGCGGCAGGCATAATTCGCAGCCGGTGCAATCGTGCGCGATCACGGTGTGCATGAATTGCGCCGCGCCGACGATCGCATCAACCGGGCACGCCTGGATGCACAGCGTGCAGCCGATGCAAAGGGCTTCGTCGATGACCGCAACCGCCGGCGGCTTGGTGATGCCAAAGCGCGCATCGACCGATTTGAACGCAACTCCGAGCAGTGCGGCGAGCTCGCGCGCAATCTCGTCGCCGCCGGGCGGGCATTGATTGATGTCGGCGCGGTCCGCGGCGAGTGCCTCGGCGTACGGCCGGCAGCCCGGGTAGCCGCATTGCCGGCACTGCGTCTGCGGCAGCAGCGCGTCGATGCGCCGGATGCGATCCACTGCCGCGCCCGTCAAGCGAGCGCCTTCGCAACCGGCACGTAAGGCAGGCCGACATCGGCTGCGAGATCGCGATGGGTGACGTGGCCGGCGTGCACCTGCAATCCGCCGCACAGGCCCTCGTCGGCGGCAAGCGCCGGGCGCAGGCCCTGTGCGGCGAGCTTGACCGCGTACGGCAGCGTCGCCTGCGTGAGCGACAGCGTCGCGGTGCGCGCCACCGCTGAGGGCATATTGGGCACGCAGTAATGCACCACGCCCGACTCGACGTAAATCGGGTTCGAGTGCGAAGTCGGGCGCGAGGTCTCGGCGATGCCCCCTTGGTCGATGCCGACGTCAACGATCACCGAGCCGGGCCGCATGGCCGCCACGTCGTCGCGATGAACGAGCTTGGGCGACAGTTTGCCCGGCAGGAGCACCGCGCCGACTATCAGATCGGCGTCGCGCGTGAGCGCGCGGATCGAAAGCGGCTCGGAAAAGCGGGTCTTGAGGCGCGCGCCGAACACTTGTTCGAGCGCTCGCATTCGCTCCGGGCTGCGATCGAGCAGCGTGACGTCGGCGCCGATGCCGATCGCGATGCGCGCGGCATTCGCACCGACGGTGCCGCCGCCTATGATCACGACCTTGCCGGGCGCGACCCCCGGCACTCCCGACAGCAGGATGCCGCTGCCGCCGTTCGCCATCTGCAGCGCCCAGGCGCCGACCTGAATGGCGAGCCGACCGGCGATCTCCGACATCGGCACCAATAGCGGCAAACTGCCGTCGGCCGCGGTCACTGTTTCGTAGGCGACGCAGCTCACGTTGCGCTCGAGCATCGCCGCCAGCAGCGCCGGATCGGGCGCGAGATGCTGGTAGCCAAGCAGGATCTGGCCGGGGTGGGTGAGCGCGAATTCGGCCGGCTGCAGCTCTTTCACCTTGATGATGAGATCGCCCGCGTAGGCTTGCGCCGCCGCGGCGACAACCTGCGCGCCGGCGGCGCGGTACGCGGCATCGTCGAAGCCGACGGCGGCCCCGGCGCGCGTTTCGATCCGCACTTCGTGCCCGGCGGCGGCGAGCACGTGAGCGCCCGCCGGCGTGAGCCCGACCCGATATTCGTGGTTCTTGATTTCCCTCGGCACACCGATACGCATGTCATTGCTCCTTCACGTACAGCGCGGCGCAAGCCGTGCGTAAGCCACGGCGCTATTCTAGCGTGTGGGGAGGCGCAGCGCGCCGGGTTTGACCCGTTGCGGTCAGCATGATAGAACGCCGTCATTACGGTCGCCCCGGGAGTGAATGAAGTTGCCAATGGAAAAACGAGTTGAGCAGATTGCACAGATCGCCGCGGTCGCGTTGCTGGTGGTCGGAAGCCTGCTGGTTCTGCAGCCGTTCGTGACCGCCCTGCTGAGCGCGGCGATCGTGTGCTTCGCGACCTGGCCGGTTTACAGGAAGATCGAAAGCGTGCTGGGCGGACGGCGCGGGGTCGCGGCGCTGACGATGACGCTGTTGCTGATCCTCGTCATCGTGCTGCCGCTCACGCTGCTCGCCTTCACCCTTGCCGACGACGCCGCCGACATCACCGAGCAGGTGCGCGAGTATTTTGCCCAGGGCCTGCCGCCCCCGCCCGACTGGATTGCGGGCATTCCGCTCGTCGGCGAAAACATCGACCTGTATTGGCGCGAAATGGCGGCGAGCAAGGAAAAACTCGCCGAAACGCTGAAAAAGCTCGTGCAGCCCGCGCAGCAGGGAGCGCTCAAAGCCGGGTTGATACTGGGCGAGGGCGTGCTGCAACTGAGCCTCGCCACGTTCATCGGGTTCTTCTTTTACCGCGACGGCGCGGCGCTGGTCGAAGCGGCGCGGGTGGCGCTCAAACGCGTTGCCGGCGATCTCGCTCCCGGCTTGTTGCTGACCGTTGGCGGCACCATCAACGGCGTGGTCTACGGCATCATCGGTACCGCGATCGCGCAGGGCGTGGCGGCGGTGATCGGGTTTCTGATCGCCGGCGTTCCCGGCGCATTGCTGCTGGGTTTCCTGACTTTCCTGCTGGCGATGGTGCCGGTCGGGCCGCCGTTGATCTGGGGCGCCGCCGCCGCATGGCTTGCCTACCAGGACCAGATCGGCTGGGCGGTATTCATGGCGGCGTGGGGATTTTTCGTGGTGAGCGGCATCGACAACGTGATCAAGCCGCTCATCATCAGCCGCGGCAGCAGCCTGCCGTTCGTGCTGGTGTTTCTCGGCGTGTTCGGCGGTGTGATTGTATTCGGCTTCGTCGGCATTTTTCTCGGGCCGACGCTGCTCGCGGTCGGTTTCTCGCTCGCCCGGCTGTGGACGCAGCCGGCCGCCCAACCCGTGCCGCCGCCCGGCAATACGGCCTGAGACAATGACGCGCCAGTGTACTGCGTCATCAACGAGCCGACTCAAGAATCCGGCATCAAACAGTTCATGACACAACGCGATGTGTAGCGCAGGCGCCCTCGCCTGCATTCCAATGGCTGATTCCAGATGAACGATGGCAGGCGAGGGCGCCTGCGCTACACGATTGCGCGAGGTTCCGCGGCGGAATTTGGATATTTTCCCCAGGAAACGAGTCAAATGCCACGCGCATAAGTTCCATTCCGTTGGACGCAGTACGCTAGCGCGTGACGAGCGGCTGCCAGCGGCCGTCGATCAATCCCTGCATCGGCTGGAAGTTGATCTTGTAGGCCATCTTGCGGCTCTGCGCGATCCAGTAGCCGAGATACAGGAACGGCAGGTCGAGCTTCACGCACCTGTCGATCTGCCACAGAATGTTGAAGGTACCGTAGCTCGCGGCTTTGATTTCGGGATCGAAAAAGGTATAGACCGACGACAGCCCGTCCTTCAGCTCGTCGAAGATGCTGACCATGCGCAGCGTACCGTGGTCGCGAAACTCGACGAGCCGCGACTCGACGTTGCTCTGCAGCAGAAAATGGCGGTATTGCTCGCGGCTGTCCTGGTCCATGCCGCCGCCCGCATGCCGCGTCGACTGGTAGCGCAGATACAGCGCGTAGTGCTCGGGGCTGTACTTGAGGTCGAGCATCTCGGCCTTGAGCCCAGCCTGTTTTTTCCAGACGCGGCGCTGGGTGCGGCTCGGTTGAAACTCGTCGGTGCCGATGCGCACCGGCACACAGGCGCGGCAGTGATCGCAAACGGGACGGTAGGTGAAAGCGCCGCTGCGGCGGAAGCCGGCCTTGACGAGTTCGCTGTAGACCGGGGCGTCGATCAGGTGGCTGGGGGTCGCGACCTGCGAGCGCGCCATCCGGCCCGGCAGATAGCTGCACGGATAAGGCGCGGTCGCGTAGAACTGCAGCACCGACAGAGGCAAGTCATTGAGCAAGGTCATCGTCCAGCTCCCAGCGGCCCTCGACATCCGGCTTACCCGCGCAGTTTACCAACTCCTGCAGCTTTCGCATAAAGCCGGCGCGCGGAATTTCGCGCGCGCCGACCGATGCCAGGTGCCGGGTATGCACCTGGCAGTCGATCATGCCGAAATTCCAGCGCGTAAGTTGGCGCACCAGATGTACGAGCGCGATTTTCGAGGCGTCGGCGGCGCGCGTGAACATCGATTCGCCGTAGAACATGCGTCCCAGCGCAACGCCGTAAAGCCCGCCCGCGAGTTCGCCGCCGATCCAGGTCTCGATCGAATGCGCGATGCCCTGTTCGTGCAGCGCACCGTAGGCGGCGATCATCTCGTCCGTGATCCAGGTGCCGTCCTGCCGCGGCCGCGGTTCGGCGCACGCCTGCATCACCGCGCGAAAGCGGGTATCGGCCCGCACCTCATAGTCGCCGTTGCGCAGTGTCTTGTTGAGCGAGCGCGATACCTTGAGTTCGCGGGGGAACAACACCATGCGCGGATCGGGACTCCACCACAGGATCGGCTGCCCGGGGTTGAACCACGGGAAGACGCCGTGACGGTAGGCGTCGAGCAGGCGCGAAGCCGACAGATCGCCGCCCGCGGCGAGCAGGCCATTGGGGTCCGCCAGTGCCGCGGTCACGGGCGGAAACGGGTCATCGGGATTTAGCCAGCGGATCATGCGCCGTATTCTACGGTCGCAGCAGCGGGTCCGGGCGTTTGTTTCGGGTCAAGCCTGGCTGCCGCGCGCCGGCATGGCCGCAAGCTCGATGCCGGTGGTTGACAAAGCGTTGCGGTTACTGCGCCCACGTCATGGCGCCAGCCGGCGTGCCATTGCTTGCCGCGATCGCGTTAAACTAGGACTTTGTCGAACTTAGCCCCGACAAACTCCTAATGCAAAGGATGCCGACCGCACCCGTAATGGATAGCGAACCTGCGCCATGGCTGACACCGACTTCAATACATCGACACCGCGCGAGTCGGCGATCGCCATCATCAAAGAGGAGCACCGCGCGCTCGGCAACGTGATGCACGCGCTGCATCAGATGATGCAGGATGTGTTCACCCACCGCACCGAACCCGATCAGGCGTTGATCGCGTGGATGCTGTATTGCATCGACATCTATCCCGAGCGCTGCCATCACCCGAAAGAAGACGAATATCTGTTCCGTTTGCTGCGCGAGCGCACCTCCAGCGCCGATGCGATGCTCGACGAGCTGCAGGCGCAGCACGTGCGCGGCGCGCAGATGATGGCTTATCTCGAACAATTGTTCGTGCACTATCTCGGCGGCGCCCCCGACGGACTGCGGCACTTTGCCGACGCGGTCAAGTCGTATGCCGTGTTCCTGTGGGACCACATGGAGCAGGAGGAAAACCGGGCGCTGCCGCTGGCGGAGAAATACCTGCGGCCGGGCGACTGGCAGGTGACCGATGACGCGTTTCGCGCCAATCAGGACCCGCTCGGCGACGCGGAAGTGCAGCAGGAATTTCGCAGGCTCAGGCAGCGCATGATTAATTTGCCGCCGCGCAAGCTCAAGCCTCACGGCAGCCACGATTAGCGCAGCGCGCGCCTGGCCGTTTGCCGGCCGGCATTGATCAAGCATCACGCATTACCCGTTCCCGACATCGCCTGACTTGCCGCACGGAAATAAACGCCTCGGAGCAGCCGGGTACGGGAAAGGGTACGGGAAAGCGCTTGCCTCGCCCTGGCCGTTGGAATAGATTGCTCGGTAATTGGCCGCTAATCCCGCTCAAGACCCTCTCGGATCGCGGTCCGCTCCCAAGGGGGAGGAAGCAAGCATGAACATAAGGCCCATAATGCGCAGCCCAGGACATCTTCCACCCCTGCTCCCGGCGCCTCGTCTCGGTGAACCGCGATTGCGCCGGGATTGAATTTCCTATCCTTCGGCGTGTTCGAGTAGGGCTCCCGATACACTCGCGGCCCCGGAGGCACTCCGATGACCCTGCATCCTCCGATCCACGGCATGCGCGAGGACGAGATCGAGACCGGCCTCGACGCCGCTTCGATCCGCCACGACTTCGTCCAGAAGCTCTTCTTCGTGCTGGCGAAGTTCCCGGGCGTCGCCACCCGCAACGATCACTACCTCGCGCTCGCCCACGCCGTGCGCGATCGCGTGCTCCACCGCTGGGTCCGCTCGGCGCGCACCTACCTCGAGGGCGCGCACCGGAACGTGGTCTACCTCTCGGCCGAGTACCTGATGGGGCCGCAGCTCGCCCACAACCTCCTCATCCTGGGCATCGAGGCCGCGGCGCGGGAGGCGATGGCGGGGCTGGGGCTCGACCTCGACGAGCTGATCGAGCACGAGGAGGAGCCCGGCCTGGGCAACGGCGGACTCGGGCGCCTCGCCGCCTGCTTCATGGACTCGCTCGCCACCCTCGACGTGCCGGCGATCGGCCACGGGCTACGCTACGAGTTCGGCATCTTCGATCAGGAGATCCGCGACGGGTGGCAGGTCGAGCGGACGGATCGCTGGCTGCGCCTGGGCAACCCCTGGGAGATCCGGCGCTACGAGATCGAGCACGCGGTCGGCTTCGAGGGCCGGACCGAGCACCACACCGACGAGGCCGGGCGCGATCGGGTGCGCTGGATCCCGGGGCGGGTGGTCAAGGGCGTCCCCTACGACACGCCGGTCCTCGGCTACGCGACCACCAACGCGGACTTCCTCCGGCTGTGGAGCGCGGTGGCCGCCGAGGAGTTTCACCTCGAGGCCTTCCAGGTCGGCGACTACTGGAGCGCCGTCGACGAGAAGATCCGCAGCGAGAACATCACCAAGGTTCTCTATCCCAACGACGAGAGCCCGGCCGGCAAGCAGCTCCGCCTCGAGCAGCAGTACTTCTTCGTCTCGTGCGCGCTCCAGGATTGCATCCGGCTCCTCCTCCACAAGGTGACCATCGAGGCCTTCGCCGACAAGTTCGCCATCCAGCTCAACGACACCCACCCGTCGCTGGCGGTGGTCGAGCTGATGCGCCTTCTCATCGACGTGCACGGGCTCGGCTGGGACGCGGCCTGGGCGATCACGACGCGCGCCATCTCCTACACCAACCACACCCTCCTGCCCGAGGCGCTCGATACCTGGCCGCTGGCCCTCTTCGGACGGCTCCTGCCTCGCCACCTCGAGCTGGTCTACGAGATCAACCGGCGCTTCCTCGACGAGGTGCGCGCGCGCTTCCCGGGGGACGAGGCGCGGCTGGCGCGGATGTCGCTGATCGATGAGCGCGGCGCCAAGAGCGTGCGCATGGCGAACCTCGCCACCGTCGCCAGCCACACGGTCAACGGCGTCGCGGCCCTGCACTCGCGGCTGCTCCGCGAGACCGTGCTGCGCGACTTCGCGGAGATGTTCCCGGAGCGGTTCACCAACGTCACCAACGGCGTTTCGCCGCGCCGCTTCGTCGCCCTCGCCAACCGCGGCCTCACCGCGCTGATCACCGAGGCCATCGGCGATGCCTGGCTCCTCGACGGGGAACGCCTGCGCGACCTCGAGCCGTTCGCCAACGACGCCGCCTTCCGGGAGCGCTTCCGGGCCGTCAAGCGCGCCAACAAGGTGGCGCTCGCCGCGTGGCTCAAGGGCCCGCTCGGCGTCGACCTCGACCCCGCCTCGCTCTTCGACGCTCAGTGCAAGCGCATCCACGAGTACAAGCGGCAGCACCTCAACCTGTTGCACGTCATCTGGCTCTACGACCGCCTCCGCTGCGGCGAGCCCGTCGACCTCGTCCCGCGCACCTTCCTCTTCGCCGGCAAGGCCGCCCCGGCCTATCGGATGGCGAAGCTCATCATTCGCCTGGTCCACGCCGTCGGTGAGACCATCGAGCGCGACCCCCAGGCGCGGGATCTCCTCCGGGTAGTATTCGCGCCCAACTTCAACGTCAAGAACGCGCAGCGTATCTACCCTGCCGCCGATCTCTCGGAGCAGATCTCAACCGCGGGCATGGAGGCCTCGGGCACCGGCAACATGAAGTTCGCGCTCAACGGCGCCCTCACCATCGGCACCCTCGACGGCGCCAACGTCGAGATTCGCGACGCCGTCGGTGGGGAGAACTTCTTCCTCTTCGGCCTCACCGCGGAGCAGGTCACCGCGCGCGTCGGCGCCGGCTACGATCCGCGCGTCGAGCTGACCCGCGACGCCGAGCTGGCCCGGGCGATCCAGGCGATCGGAGACGGAAGCTTCGCGCCCCACGATCCGTCCCTCTTCGCGCCCCTCGTCCGCACCCTCGTCGAGCGGGATCCTTTCCTCGTGCTGGCCGACTTCCGCGCCTACGTCGAGTGCCAGCGCGCCGTGTCGCAGGCCTTCCGCGACGAGGACTCCTGGACGCGCGCCTCGATCCGGAACGTCGCCCGCGTGGGCGGCTTCAGCTCGGATCGATCGATCCGCGAGTACGCCGAGCGCATCTGGCGCGCGTCGGCGGTGCGGATCGTCCGGTAGTTGGTTGGAACGATCACCTCTCGCCGCCGTCCTCGTCGTCGCCGCTAATCGAGGCCGGTGTGTTCGGGCGACGAGAAGCTCGAGCTGGCGTACGGTCTCCTCGTCGCCATGAGCCCACAGGGTGCGGTCCACGCCTTCGCGATTCGCGCGCTCTACAAGCCGCCTGCTCCCTGCGCCGGCCGGCCGCGCGGTGCAGCCTAATGACTTGTATCGCGCAAACGGCCGGGATCGAGCACGGTGATTTGCCGTCCGTCGACCGCGATCGCGCCGGCCGCGATCAGCTCGTGCAGCATGCGCGAGAAGTACTCCGGGGTAAGGCTCAGGCGTGACGCGATGATGCTTTTCTTCGCGGGCAGCATGATCGGGCGCTGCCGTGCGTCGTTCCCGGCGGCAATTTGCAGTAGATAGCTCGCAACGCGCTCACGGCCCGAGCGCAGCGAAAATGCTTCGATGTCGGCGACCAGCCCGCACACTTGACGGCTTAATGCCGCGACCAGTTGCAGCGCGAGTTCGGTATTGCCGGCAGTGCTGTCAAGCAACGCCGCACGCGGAATCAGCAGCAACGTGCTGTCAGCCAGCGTTTCGGCAGTCACGACTTCCGGCACGCCGAGCGCTGTCGCGGCAAGCCCGACGTGTCCGCCGGGGCCGATCAATTCGATCACCTTGCCTGCGATTTTCGGATCGCCGACGCTCAACATGACGCGCCCGCTTACCACCACGTACAGGCCGGGACAGCGCTCGCCGCTGCGGCACACCTGCTTGCCGCGCGCCAGCGTGAGCACCGTCGCAGTCGCGGCAAGCCGCGCCAGCGCGGCGGGCGCCAGTGTTCGGAACAACGCGGCACGCCGCATTGCCGCCGTGGTATCGCGTTCGAGTTTGGACATGGAACCGGTCACTGCCGAAGCCGTTGCGCCAGTTCGTCGTTCAACGCCCGTGCACTCGCGGCGGCATCGCGGCAGGCGTCGACCGTGACCGCGTAGTCAAGCTCATCCGCAGTGAGCGGTTCGTGGGTCGCGATCTGGGATTCGAGCACGGCAAGCGTTGCTTCCGAAGCATCTCCGCCCTGTGCGGCGCGTTCCGCGACGCGCACGCGCAGCCGTTCGGGCGGGGCCGAGAAGCTCGCGATTACGAACGGCACGTCGAGTTCACGCGCCAGTGCGCCGAATGCGGCACGCTGCTCGCGCTTGAGGAATGCGGCGTCGACGATCACCGGGTAGCCCGCGACGGCGATGCTGCGCGCGTGCCGCGCCAGTTGCTCGTAGGTGCGTGCCGTCGCGTCCGCTGCATAAATGCCCGCGCCGGTAGCAGCTCCGCTGCGCGCCGATGCAGCCAGGCCGTGGAGGCGTTTGCGCTCGATATCCGAACGTACGCGCACGGCGCCGAGCGCGGCGACCGCCGTCTGCGTGAGCGTGGTTTTGCCGGTGCCGGACAGGCCGTGGGTGATGATAATCGCGCCGCGCCGGGAGGCGGTATACGACGCGGCAAGCGCGAGGTAGCGCTGATAAGCCTGCCGCGCCCGCTTGATCTGCTCATGTGCGGCGCCGTGCTGAGAGGAGCGTATCAGACTGGTTTTTGCGCGCACTGCGGCGCGGTAGGCAAGATAGAACGGCAGCACCGCGACGCCGTCGTAATCACCGCTGGGTTCGAGGTAAGCGTTGAGGAACACGCTGGCGAGGTCGCGGCGGCCGTGCGCCTCCAGGTCCATTGCCGTAAACGCCACTTCGCTGATGGTGTCCATCCAGCGCAAGGCCGGATTGAATTCGACGCAATCGAACGGCGTTGCTTCGCCGTCGATCATGACGATGTTGCCGAGATGGAGGTCGCCGTGGCATTCGCGCACGCAGCCGGCGGCTTGCCGTTGCGCAAACCGGGGTGCGTGGACCTGGTACTCGCGTTGCGTCCAGTCGCGCAGGCGCAAGAGCGTTTCGATATCCTGAGGCGCCTCGAGCAGCGGCAGCATCTGCCGGAAGTTGTCGAGGGCCGGTGCGAGTGACGCGGTCGCCGCATCGTCCGCTATCGCCAACGCCGGCGGCAGCCCGATGTGGAAGGCGGCGATCTTGCGCGCCAGCGTCTCGGTTATCGGCGCGCCGACTGCGCCGCGCGCGAGCGCGCTATCGAGCAATGAGGACTGCGCGAACTCCCGCATTTGCACCGCATATTCGAGCACCGGCCCGTCGCCGCCGATGACCGGCTGCTGCGGCGTGCCGGTGATGGTAACGACGGCGAGATAGAGCTGCGGCGCAAGCCGGCGGTTCAACCGCAGCTCTTCCTCGCAATAATGACGGCGTGCCGCCAGCGTCGTGAAATCCAGAAATCCGAGGTTTACCGGCTTCTTGATCTTGTAGGCGTAGCTGCCGGTGAGTATCACCCACGAGATGTGAGTCTCCAGCGTCTCGACGCGCTGCACCGGATGCGGGTAACACGCCGGGTTGCGCAGCGCATCCAGCATTCGTTCAACGTCAACGCCCATGCTCACGGGCGGATCGCTGCGAGCGTTCATGGCGGGCCGTTCCATGCCTGTTGATGCAGCGCCCAGTAAACCGCGGATCGGACAAGCGGGACTTGATATAGATCAATTGAACCTGCCGCGTTGCAACGCAAGCTACATGTTGGACTGCCAGGACCTCACATGAACGAACTGCCGCTTACTCGACCGCTACAACCCAAGGCTCCGCGTGCTGCCGCCGGCTTCGCGTTATGGAACTTGGGTTTTCGCCCGTTTTACCTGCTGGCGAGCGTTTTCAGTGCGTTCAGCGTGCTGCTGTGGGCAGCGCAGTTCTCAGGCTACCTTCCTTCCGCGTACCTTCAAGGGCCGGTATGGCACGGCCATGAAATGCTGTTCGGATACACGACTGCGGTCATCGCTGGCTTTCTGCTGACTGCCGTGCGCGTGTGGACGAACCAGCCGACGCCAAGCGGCGTGCCGTTGATGGCGTTGGCAGCGCTCTGGGTCTGCGGAAGGATCCTGGTGCTGACACCGTTGGCCATGACGGCAGCTGTGGTGAACGCGGCTTTTCCTGTTGCTGTTGCGGTGGCGATCGGCATTCCGTTGCTGCGATCGCGCAATGTCCGCAACTATTTCTTCGTCGGACTGCTGGTCGTGATGGGCGTGCTGATCCTCGCGGTGCACTTGGCGCTGCGGGAACGCTTCGAACTCTCGCCGCGGCTGGGCCTGCAGCTCGCGCTGGACGTCGTGCTGTTCATCATGGTGGTCATGGGTGGCCGCGTGATACCGATGTTCACCAATAGCGGCGTGCCCGGCGCGAACGCAACGCGCCACGCGCTGGTGGAAAAATTTGCGATTGGCACTGTAATGCTGTTGTTCGCAGCAGACCTGCTGCAATTGCCCCAGACCGTCATCGCCATGATTGCGCTGATCAGCGCGCTGGCGCATGGTGTGCGCCTGTATCTCTGGAAGCCGAGGCGCACCCTTGCTACCCCGTTGGTGTGGATACTTCATGCAGCATACGCATGGATAGTCGTGCACCTCGCGCTGCGCGGCATGTCTCATCTGGAACTGCTGGCCGGATCGTATGCCACCCATGTGCTCACGGTAGGCGCGATTGGCGGATTGACCCTGGGCATGATGACGCGGACTGCCCGCGGCCATACCGGGCGGCCCCTGATAGCGGATGGCTTCGAGCTTACAGTGTTTCTGCTGATACAAGTCGCGGCGGTTGTTCGCGTCTTCGGCGGCATCGCGCCGCCTGGACTGTATCCGGCGAGTGTTCAGCTATCCGCGCTGCTCTGGGCCGCGGCGTTCGGTCTGTACGCGGTACGATACTGGCCCGTACTGACGCGACCTCGGCTGGACGGCAAGCCCGGATGACCGACCTGGCGGTGGTGGTCCCGGGTGACGTGGACCGAACTGATGGCACTTGGCTGCCGCGCGGCGCTCCGGCGTTATGGCCGGGGCGCCGTTGTTTGCGGGATCAGCCAACAGTGGCGATCTATGATTTGCGTCAATACAACGAAAAATGGCGCTGCTATTGTTTTTTTTGATCGGCGGCGGTATTTCATGCGCCGCCATCATTCGAAGGTGGATGTCATGAATACGCAAAATCTGCTGCGTTCCCGCCCGGCGGCGGCTGCGCTCGCCGCGATTTTGTATGTCGCCGGAAAATCGCTGGCCCAGTTTCTCGGGCTGGATGATCCCGCTGCCGGATTTTTTGTGGAAGCGCCGGGGATGGGCGACACCGGGTTACTGCTGGTGTGGGCGGTCGGCCATTGTGACGGCATGGATGGGCCGGTGGTGTTGCTGGCAAGGAAAGCTCTCGAAACCGGCAATGTGAACCTGGTGCTGCCGTGGGTGAGGGCGGAAGACGAGACGGAGATCACGCACGTTTTCGACCACGCCATGTCGGTTCGCAAGCTCGGGTCGCAGGCGCAGGAACTCGCCGATATGCACTTTTTCGAGACGCTGGTCCGAATTCATCGTGCAGGCGAAGGGGCACCATACACCGGGCTGAAACCGGCGGGGCGCGATCTCGGGCCGGCGATTCCGGCTGCCGATCGTGCGCTGGAGGACGGTTCGGTGGATGCCGTGGTCAGGCTGGTGACGGATGCCGTGGCGCGAGGCATTCGCGAGCGCTTTCAGGCTGCCTGGAGCAAGCGCCGCTTTGATCCGAACGATGTCGAAGCAGGCCGCGAGTATGTCGAAGCCTATGTGCCCTACATTCACTTTGTCGAGCGGCTGTTTGACGTCGCAAAGGAATCAGCCCACGGCCACTATCACGAGTCCGAACGGCCCGTGGCTCATGTGCATTAGCGGTTTATCGCAACGGGACAACCCGCTATCAGAAATCTCAGCTCTCAAGCGTATCCACGTGATCCGCAACGGGCGCGCCGAGGAACGGTGCGCATAGGGACGGTGCTGGGGCCGAAGGCGAGGCGCAGTAACGGCGGGAGATCGGCGATGGAACTCACCTTGCTCAAGATGATCCACGTCGCCACGGCGGCAGTGAGCTATGCACTGTTCGTCGTGCGCGGCGTCTGGATGATCAGCGGCTCGCCGCGGCTTGGAGAGCGCTGGGTGCGCATCGTGCCGCATGTCAACGACACGCTGCTGCTCGCGGCGGGGATCTGGATGACGATCCTTACCCACCAATACCCGGGCGTCCATGCCTGGCTTACCGCCAAGGTGATCGGTCTGCTGGCTTATATCGGACTGGGGATGGTGGCGCTCAAGCACGGCACGACGCGGCGCGTGCGCGTTGCGGCATGGATCGCCGCGCAGGCGATGTTCTTCTACATCGTAGCGGTCGCGCTGACGCGCAACCCGCTGCCGTTCGGCGGTTAAACTACCGCGGCGTCAGCCGCTGCGAGCACCGGCATTCTGCCGGTCATCAGGTAATCGATGAGTTCCGCCACCGGCCGGATCGCGGCTCCGAACGGGACGCTTTCGCTGCCCCTGAAGAACAGCCCTTTCTTGAAGTCGCCCTTGAGCGCGAACGCGAGCCGCGTGTCGATGCAGAACTGGCCGATCGCCGCGATGCCGTCGCGCAGCCCGCACAGCGTGAGACAGTCGAGGCCCGGCACGCAGCGCCTGGGGTCGGCCTTGGCGTGCGTCTGCAGCGCCGTTTCGCGCTTTAGATAGTTTCTGAGCCACGGCGTCAAGACCGCGCGCGCCGGCAGACCGGCGACACTCATGAAGGTGACGAGATCCTCCGGTTTCGCTTCCGCCAGCACCTTTTTGAAGTTCGGATGCGCGTCGCCTTCCTCGGTCACGGCGAACGGCGTGCCGATCTGCACCGCGGCCGCTCCCAGCGCGAGCAGCTTGCGGACTTTGTCGTGAGTGTTTATACCTCCGGCGGGAATCAGCGGAATGCGCTCGCGCTCGATCCCGAGTTCGCGCAACAGGTTGAAGATGCCCGCGAGCACCGGCTCGAAGTCAAAGCGCGGATCGTCGATCTCCTCGGGCCGCGTCGCGCCGAGGTGGCCGCCGGCATAGCGCGGGTGCTCGATCACGATCGCGTCCGGCAGCCGTTTTTTGCGCAGCCATTTCTTGAGTACGATGTTCACCCCGCGCACGTCGGACAGGAGTGGGAGCAGTGCGACATCGGGAAAGTCGCGGGTCAGGTCCGGCAACTCGAGCGGCAGTCCCGCGCCCATCACAATCGCGTGCGCGCCGCTCTCGCAGCTTTGGCGAACGTAGGCGGCGTACTCGGTGACCGCTTTCATCACGTTGACTGCAATTGCGCCACAGTTGTTGGCGATCTGCAGCGCCTTGCGGATCTCGCGGTCGAGCGCGATCAGGTTGAACCGGTCGAGCATGCTCCGGTTGGTGCTGCCTTGGGCGCGCTCGAGCAGATCCGGGTGATGGTGGCGCAGATCGATGCTGGCAATAGTGCCCACGGCGCCATGACGGGCGACGTTGCCGGCGAGCCGGTGCGCCGAAATGCCGACGCCCATCCCCCCCTGCACAATCGGCAGCAGCGTGCGTGATTTGAGTTTCCACAGCGGGAGGGTTGAATCGCTCATCAATGAGACAGAACCTGTGTAGCGGCCGCACTGCGGCGCGGACAATGGCAAATTATTAATTCATGTCGCTCATGGCGATTTGATCCAGATCAAGGATCGGCATCCCTCATCCCCAGGCGTCAGGCGCCGTAACTGCGCAACCGGGCAATGTCCGGGATCGTTACTTGCAGTCCGTCGACCTCGATCAGGCGCGCTTCGATCAGTTCGTGCAGGATACGCGAAAAATGCTCGTGCGTCAGATCAAGGCGCGAGGCGATCACGCCTTTTTTTGCGGGCAGCGTCAATCGCAGCGCGTTGGCGGCGCCGGCGGCGGGGCCATCGCGCAGCAGATAGCCGATCACGCGCTGGGTGCCGGAGCGCAGCGACACCGCCTCAAGGTCGCCGATCAGGTGGTGCAGACGGCGGCTCAGGCCGGCGATGATGCGGCGTGCGAAACCGGGATCGCGCTTGATCTCGGCGAGTACCACCTCGCGTGCGATGTGCAGCAGCAATGAGTCGACGAGCGCGGTTGCGCTCACCATGTGCGGCCTGCCGAGAAACATCGCGGCCTCGCCGAAGCTCTGGCCCGGACCGATCAACTCGATGACTTTCTCGTCGCCTTTCGGCGACTGCAGCGCGAGCTTGACGTGGCCGAAAATCACGATATGAAATCCGCTGCATGGCGCGCCACGATGGAACAGCACGGTGCCGCGCGGCGCATCGACTTCGACGGTGCCCGCAGCGATGCGCGCGATCTCGCCGGGCACAAGCTCACGAAACAGCGGTAGGTTGGCGACGAAATCCTGAACCTGAATCGATTTGCGTGCCATCGCGGGTCACCGGTTGGCAGAAACGGCACGGCTGCCAACAGCCGCAAGGAATTGCGGCGCGAATGACATGATCCGGGCGGCCGCGCGAGAAGCTACAGCGGCGGAGTCAGGCGGCATTGCGAAGAGCAGCGCGCGCAAGCTGGGTTTGCTCGCCATCAGCCGTCACCAGCAGTTGATGGTTGACTACCAACGCCGCAGTGAGCAGGAGCATCGCACCGGCCTGGTGCGCGGCGCCCAGCGCGACCGGCACCGCGAATAACAGCGCCATGATGCCGAGGCCGATCTGCAATGCCAGTACCGCAGGCAGCAGGTGGCACCACAGCCGCGCGTGCGGGCTCACCGTGACGCGCGTCGAACGCCACCAGAACCAGGGCACCACGGCGGCGAGCAGCCACGCAAGCAGCCGGTGGTCGAATTGGACGGTCGCCAGGTTATTGAAAAAGTTGGAATACCACGGCTCGAGCGTCAGGATTCCGGGCGGTACCCAGTGGCCGTTCATCAACGGAAACGTGTTGTAGGCGAGGCCGGCGCGAATGCCGGCAACCAGTCCTCCCGAGAGCGCTGTCACGAAGATAAGTGCGGTCAGCGTGAGCGAGAAGCGCCACAGGCCGCGGCGCGGGGTGTCGTGCGGCGGCACTCGGCGCGGCGCCAGCAATCCCAGCGCGACCCACAGCATCGCGGCGTAGATCGCGAATGCCAATCCGAGGTGCGCGGCGAGCCGGAACTGGCTTACTCGCGGGTCATCGATCAAGCCGCTCTGGACCATGTGCCAGCCCAGCGCGCCCTGCAGCCCGCCGAGCACGAAAATGCCGGCGAGCTTCCAGGCGAGGGACCGGTCGACTATTCTGCGGACGAAGAAATACAGGAACGGCAGCACGTAAACAAGCCCGATCGCGCGGCCGAGCAGGCGGTGTGCATACTCCCACCAGAAAATACCCTTGAATTCGGCCAGGCTCATGCCGAAATTGACCAGCCGGTACTCGGGGGTCTGCTGGTAGTTCTGAAACGCCTCGTTCCACGCCTGCTCATTGAGTGGCGGCAGCGTGCCGACGATCGGCTGCCACTCGACAATCGACAGTCCTGAATGGGTCAGTCGCGTGACGCCGCCCACCACCACGATGGTGAACAGCAGCGCACAGCACGTGAGCAGCCACGCCGCCACCCGGCGGCGCACGTCTATGTCGGAAGAATCGTGCAAGGTGTCCATGTGAGATAAGGGCGGGGGCCAGCGTATTTTAGCGCCAGCCCGGCCGCATGGGGATCGGTTTCCGGCGAGAAGGTCCCGGACGGCCGCGGCATGGCCGTTTCACCCGATGCTCGTTGAATTCCGCGGATTTCCGCGGTGGCCCGAACCGGGTTAAACGGGCAAAATGGCAAGATGCACATCCAAGCGCAATCCTCTTCCGGGTTTTTTCCGGCGCCGGTTTTACATTAGGAGTTTGTCGGGCCTAAGTCCAACAAACTCCTAGGGAGTTCGCGTCATGAAAATCGATCGTCGCTTTTTCGTCGAATCGCTGGTCGTAAGGCTGGGAATCGCGTTCGGCACCATCGTCGCGCTCGCACTCACCGCCACGATCAGTGCGACCGTGTTCACCGAGTTGTCCACCGGCAAGGCCGCCGCGATCAACCTGGCAGGCAGTCTCAGGATGCAGTCGTACTGGATTACAGTGCAGGTGCTGCGCTCCGGCGACATCGGGCGCGCGCCTGCCGAACTGCACCGGGCGATCGTCGAATTCGAGTCCCGGCTCAATAACCCGCAACTGACCGGCGGCCTGCCCTCCGATGCCGACCACCCCACGCGCCGTGCGCATGAGCGCATTTCATCGGCCTGGTCGAGCGTGCTCCAACCCGCCATCGCCCGCGCCGTGGTCGAGGGTGCGCCCGCCCGCGACGCATTCGTTTCGCGCGTGGCCGCATACGTACTCGATGTGGACAGGCTGGTGTACCTGCTCGAACACGATTTGGAGCGGCGCATCCAGACGCTGAGGCTGATTCAGGGGGCTGCGCTGTTCGCGATCATCGTGGTCATGTTCATCTCCCTGTACCTGATGCACGCGCAGGTCATCGTGCCGCTCGCCGACCTGCTGCAGTGTGCCCGCCGCGTCCGCATCGGAGATTTCACGGTACGCGCGCAGCATGCGGGCGAGGACGAGCTCGGCCAGCTCGGCCAGTCATTCAACTACATGGTGGCTGATCTCTCCCGCAGCTACGCCACGCTCGAGGCCAAGGTCAAGGAAAAGACCGAGGAGCTTGCGCGCAGCAACGTCTCGCTGGAGGTCCTGTACAACACCACCCGCACGCTGGCCGAGAATCCGCTCACTCAGGCGACGCTCGATGCGGTGATGAGCGACATCGAGCGCGTCATCGGCCTCAAGGCGGGCGCCATCTGCGCCCGCGAGGAAGGCGACCGGCAAGGCTTTCCCATCGCCCTCAGGACAGAGGGGACGGCAAGCACGGAAGGCGAGCCCGCCGGCAACTGGTGCGGGCAGGAGCGCTGCTACGAGTGTTTCGACGGCGGCGAGGCCCGTGCGCGCACCGTGGGCAACGGCGCGGACCGCATGCTCGCGGTGCCTCTGTCCGAGGGCGGCAAGCCCTACGGCGTGATGCTGCTGCGGATGCCATCCGGCATGGAACTCG
>JACQOI010000295.1 GCA_016202615.1 Betaproteobacteria bacterium | reverse complement strand
GCGGCTCGCACGGCCAGACCGGCGGGGCGCTACTGTTCCACCTGCCAGCGAAAGGAGTCCGACCTAGGAGTTTGTCGGCCTTAGCCCCGACAAACTCCTAATGCAAAACCGGCGCCAGTGAAATTGCGGAAAAGGATAGCGAAGATGCGAATTTGCCCGCGCTTTTCCCCAAATTCGACCGCTTCGATTGAATTTATGATGAATGGTCAGCCGGTTTTGCTTTTAGCAGCCTGCCGGGACTGTTAAGTCCGACAGGCTGCTAGTTAATGTGAAAGAGGAGACAATCAATGGCAGACGAAACACGAGAGCTTGCAAAATTCGCGGCGGGCTTTACTTACGACCAAATACCGGCGCGCGTGCGCTCGCTGGCTCTGGATCTCATCGTCGACCAGCTCGGTGTTGAAATCGGGTGCTCGGAGATGCCGTGGGCAAAACAGGTTCGCGAGGTATATCGCCGAAACGGCGGGACGCCGGAGGCGACGGTTGTCAGGTACGGCGAGCGATTGCCGGCGAGCTCTGCGGCACTCATTAATAGCACCTTCGGACATTCGTTCGAGTATGACGACGCAAATCCGCTCACTCATGGGCATCTTGGAGCCGAACTCGTACCGTCGCTCATGGCGATAGGAGAGCGTGAGCATAGTTCCGGGCGTAATTTCCTCACGGCTCTCGTTGCGGCCTACGAGGTTCGAGGACGCATCGGGTGGGCGGTTTCGCCGAACATGCTCGAGCGTGGTGGGCCACAATATTCGACGACGTGCGGACCCTTCGGCGTTGCGACCGGGGTTGGGAAGTTGCTGGGACTTGACGCAGAAGGCATACGCAACGCCCTGGGCGTCGCGGGAACCTTCTCCGGGGGGCTCATGCAATACGACCATGGCGGAGGCTCGGTGAAGCGCTTGTTCACGGCGATTGGTGCGAGCAGTGGAATTCAGGCGGCCCATTTAGCCCAGGGCGGCATCACGGGTCCCGAGGGGATTCTGGAGGGTGCGCGCGGTCTATTGCGGATTTATCCGTCCGACTATCAGCCGGAGCGGCTGGTCGCGGACTTCGGCAAGCAGTGGATGATCGATCACCTGCTGTTCAAGCCGTACAGTTGCTGTGCACTCATCCATCCCGCCATCGACGCGCTGAAAAAGATCATAACCGCCAACGATCTCAAGGCGGATGGCATCGAATCGATCGAGGTGGGCTATCCCAAGGGCTTCTACGATCACGCGGCCATCACCTCTCCCAAAGATCTGCTGGGTATGCAGTTCAGCACCTCCTACACGCTCGCTATTACCGTCTTGAAGGGACGCAACACTCCGCGTGAATACACGATGGAAGTGCTGGTTGATGCGCGGATTCGAGCTTTGGCGTCCAAAGTACGCCTGTGGGAAGACCTCGGGCTCGACAAATACTTCGAAGGTCACATGCCTGCGCGCGTCAAAGTGCGCACGACATCCGGCGCCGTGCATGAGGAACTTGTGATTGACGCCAAAGGGTCCATGGGCGCGCCCTTTTCAAGCGATGAAGTCGACGATAAGTTCCGTTCGCAAGTTGCCGATGTCTTCGGGGCTGAACGCTGCGAGAAATTGTTGGGGGTGCTTCGCAATATCGACACGCTTGATGACGTGGCCAAGTTGCCCCCCATGCTCGTCGTGAAAAACGGAAAATAGGGACATGGGTGATCAACGATACGACGTGATTATCGTCGGCGCGGGCAATGCGGCGCTCAGCGCCGCGCTCTCCGCGCGAGAGCAGGTGGAACGGGTATTGGTTCTCGAAAAGGCGCCTCCTCACGAGCGCGGCGGCAATTCGTATTTCACCGGAGGTGGTTTTCGCTTCGCCCATGAGGGGCTGCAGGACGTCCGCCGCGATGTGCTGGTTGATCTGTCGCAAGCCGAGGTGGACCTGATCGATATGCCGGCCTATCCTCCGGAGAAATTCTACGAGGATTTGATGAGCGTGACCGACCATCAGTCCGAAGAAGATCTGGCGCGGATCCTGATTAACAATTCACACGATACCGTCGCATGGCTGCGACGATATCGGGTCCGCTGGATCCTGATGTTCAATCGGCAGTCACATCTGGTAAATGGGCGGCACCACTTTTACGGTGGCCTGAATATCGAGGCGAGCGGCGGCGGGGCCGGTCTTGTTACGGCGCTCTTCGCCGCCGCGGAGAAAGCCAATATCGAAATACGGTACGAGACCGCCCCGCGCCGGCTTATCCAGGATAGACGGGGGTCGGTGGTCGGCGTGGAAGCACGTGACCCGGACGGACTCTATGAGATTTCCGCCAAGGCGGTGGTCCTGGCCTGCGGTGGGTTTGAATCGAATCCAGAGTGGCGGGCCCGCTATCTCGGCGCGGACTGGGATCTGTGCCGCGTGCGCGGCACGCGGCACAACACAGGAGACGGCATCCGGCTCGCCCTGGAGATTGGTGCGGAGTCATACGGAAATTGGTCCTCCTGCCATGCCGTGGCTTGGGACATTAGCGCCCCCCCCTTTGGCGATCGTGCCGTTGGGGACGGTTTTCAGAAACATTCCTACACGTTGGGGATCGTAGTTAATCTGGACGGCCAGCGCTTCCTCGATGAAGGGGCAAATTTTCGCACCTATACCTACGCTAAGTACGGCCGCGAGATCATGAAGCAACCACGGCGTACCGCGGTTCAGATTTTTGACAGCAAGACCACTCCCATGCTGCGCGACGAGTATCGCATCCGTCAGGTCACGAAAATGGAAGCCGACACGATCGAGGGGTTAGCGGAGCAGCTCGAAATCGATCCCATTGCGCTTGCGCAAACGGTGACCGAGTTCAACGCTGCTTGCCAACCCGCAGAGTTCAATCCGGGGATACTCGACGGAAAGCGCACGCTTGGGGTCATACCACCAAAGAGCAACTGGGCGCTTCCCATCGATTCGCCGCCTTATGTTGCTTTCGTCACAACCTGCGGGATCACGTTTACTTTCGGGGGTCTGCACATAAACGCACGAGGCGAAGTGCAGGACACGACCGATCGCAGTATTCCCGGGCTGTATGCCGCCGGCGAACTGGTGGGGGGACTCTTTTACGGGAATTATCCAGGCGGCTCCGGACTCATGGCGGGAGCGGTATTTGGGCGTATATCCGGCCGCGAGGCCGGACGTCATGCCAAAGCATGAGACCAACCGGAAGGTCGCCCGGATGGCTCGCTTTACCCTCTGACAATACCTTGGGACTTGACCTTCAGTTCAGCCGCAATTAGACTACCCGTCCCGTTTCCTGATCCCTTTGCCTGCATTTCAGGTGCGCTTTCGACCCGTTCGAAGCGCCGCGGTGTCCTTCTCACCCGCGAAAGGCCACAGGGGCAAGCATCGTGCAGGAGGCTTGGAATGATTCGCTGCCTCGTTTGCGTCGTGCTGTTGCTTACATCATCGGCCGCATATTCTGTGGATCCGATCCTGCTCCTGTTGCTGCGCATGATGCGCGACCAGGCGATTACGGCATCGCTCGAAGCGGGCGTCGGGGCGCTCAAGCGGGAGCCATCCTCGCAAGCACCGGCATTCGGTTTTGCGCTGCCGACCCAGCCGGTGCCACGTGACAGCGAAGAGCGGCATCTGCGGGCGTTGCTCGACGACAGCTTTTTGCATCTGTCAGCCGCACAGCGCGACGCGGTGTTTGCCAGCATGCGGCAGATATTGAACGATCCGCGCAATGCGCAGATCAGGCCGCAGGTCGTCGCCGAGTTCGCTTTGAAGGCGCGTGCCGTACGCGAAAGCTACCTCAGTCTCGACCGGCTTTCCTATGCCGAAAAAAGAACCCTTGCAACTCAGGCCAGAGCGGAATTCCAGCGCCTGCCGGCCGAGCAGCGCCAGCACCTGCTCGAGATCCTGCAATCGGGCATGCTGCCGGTGCCGCGCGATCTCACCGATATCATGCTTGCCGAGTTCAGCTCTGTGCCGCGCGCGGCCGGCGCCGAGCGCCGGCTCGATTGAACCGAAAAAAAACAGGGTTAGTACTGGCAGCTTGCTTAAAATCCGACAAAAATCAGGCCAAAACCCGGAATTTGGAATACCATGAGGTGCTGGGGCGATTAATAGAGGTTCCCTAGCCCTTTACCGTATGGCCCTTTCATTCACAACACCCCGCCGCTTTAACCCGGCGCACAAGGAGACCACACATGAACGAGATGCGAACTCTGGCGACCTGGATCGCGGACCTCAAGCTTTCCGGTATTCCGAATAGCGTCAAGGTATATGCGCGGCGTTTTATTGTCGCCAACTTTGGCTGCCACATTGCGGGGGCGATGCTGCCGTGGAGCCAGGTCTATCGTGACGTGCTTTGCAGGACGCACGGTAGCACGCGTTCCGCCGTTTCGAAAAAAGGGGTTGGCATGAGCGCATTACCGCGCGCGTTGGTCATTGCAGTGCTCGCAACGATTCTGCCCAGCGCCTCGGCGCAACAGTACCCGAGCAAGTTGATCCGCTTTATCGTGCCCTACCCGCCCGGGGGTGGTACTGATTTTCTAACGCGCCTCCTCGCGAAGAATATGAGCGAGGCTTGGGACCAGCGGGTGTTGGTCGAGAATAGGCCCGGCGCCGAGGGCAACGTCGGCACGGCGATCGCTGCCAAAGAACCGCCGGACGGCTATACGATCTTCCTCGGTACCAACACATCGCTGACCATCAACCCCTTCACGTACCGCAATGTCGGTTATAATCCAATCACGGATTTCGCCCCCATCACACATGCGACAACGCAACCCTATTTCATAGTGGCGCATCCATCACTTCCAGTGCGATCGTTCAAGGAATTCGTTGCGTTCGCGAGAGCCAACCCCGCCAAGCTAAACGTCGGCACGAGCGGATCTTCTGCGATGCTTGCCGCCGAGTTGCTTAACGTTTCGGCTAAGATCAAAATAACTCCGATACCCTACAAAGGTTCGGGCCCAGCGTTATTGGAGGTGCTCGCCGGTCAGATTGAACTGGCAATCGGAACGCCGGCCGGGCCGCTGCCGTTCGTCCGCAGCGGAAAGTTACGGTTGTTGGCGGTGACATCGAGCAAGCGTCTCGACATCGTGCCCGATTCCCCGACGGTCGCAGAATCCGGGTTTCCCGGCTACGAAGTCACTGGCTGGTATGGAGTGCTCGCGCCCGGCGGGACACCGAATAACATTGTCGCCAAACTCAATGCCGAATTAGTAAGGACCCTACGGTTGCCCCAGACTAAAGAGCTGCTGGCGCGCTCAGCGGTGCAGCCCGTCGGCAGTACCGCCGAAGAGTTTTCCGCGTTCATAAAAAGTGAAGCCGTAAAATGGGGCGAGTTAGTCAAGCAACTCGGCATCGAGGCCCAATAGCGGCTGGTAATGACGCTAGGAGTTTGCCCGGCTTGGCGCCTGCAAACTCCTAAGGCAAAACCGACCGCGGGCAAAAGGGACAAAAAGATGACCAACTTGCAAATTTACCGTCGCCTTTCTTGCCGATCGACTGCCGCGGGAATTTTTGATTTGCGTATTCGGCCGGTTTTGCTTTTAGCAGCCTGTGCGGACTCTTAAGTCCGACAGGCTGCTAGCCCGACTTGAGTCCTACCCTCCTTCGATCTTCGGAATGAAGAAGATCTCACAGCCCGGCCGCACCGGCTGGTGATAACCGACCTCATGGATCTCGCCGTCGATGGCGACGGTGGTCTCTTCCTCCAGGTGCTCGCCTAGGCCGGGGTAGAGTTCGTCCAACGCCTTGATAACGCCGCGCAGAGTCTTCGCCTCGATCTCGAATTCCTTCACTCCGCCCGTATAGCAGCCGCTGAAGCCGCTGGTGAGAACGACGCGCGCGGGCGATTGGGCCACGATCCTAGTCCCCGCGGCCCGAGTCGAGCGCGACGAGCACCTTGGGCGGCGACATCGGCAGTTCGGTCATGCGCCGGCCGATCGCATGGCTGACCGCGTTGGCGACCGCCGCCATCGATGGGACGATGTTGACCTCGCCCGCACCCTTCACGCCAAACGGGTGGTTCGGGTTCGGCACCTCGACCAGCACCGCCTCGATCATCGGCAAATCGGACGCGACCGGGATCCGGTAGTCAAGGAACCCCGCATTCAAAAGTCGTCCTGCCTGGTCGTAGATGTATTCCTCGTTCAACGCCCAGCCGATGCCCTGCGCGACGCCGCCCTGGATCTGCCCCTCGACATAGCTCGGATGAATGGCGCGGCCCACGTCCTGCGCGGCGACGAAACGCAGGATCTTCACTCCGCCCGTCTCGGGGTCGACCTCGACATCACAGAGCTCGCTGGCGAAGCCGGGCGCCACACCGCCGGCATTAACCGACGCCGAGGCGCTGATCGGCCCGCCCGTCACCGCCTTCTTGGCGGCAATTGCCTTGAGCGAAAGCGGCTCGAACCGGCCCATGTTCTTGCCCGCGGGCCTGGCGTGGCCTTCCTCCCAGATCACGTCGTCAACGTCCACGTCCCAGGTCATCGCGGCCCGGGCGCGCAACTCGCCGATCACCTTTTTGCACGCTTCGATCACGGCGATGCCGCTCGCGAAGGTGACGCGCGAGCCACCGGTGACGTGGGTGTAGCCGATCGAGGCGGTGTCGGCGACGATCGGCCGGACCTTGTCGTAGTCGATGCCCAGCGTCTCTGCCGCCATAAGCGCCATCGACGCGCGCGAGCCGCCGATGTCCGGACTACCGGTCGCGACGACAACCGTCCCGTCCTCGTTGACGTGCGCCGTCGCGCTCGATTCGCCGCCGTTGTTGAACCAGAATCCCGAGGCCACGCCGCGTCCCTGGTTCTTGCCGAGCGGCGCCGTGTAGCCGGGATGCTTGAGCAGCGCCTGGATGGTTGCGGCGTAGCTGTCGTGCGCATGCTTTGGCCCCCAGACCGTCGGTGTTCCCACCTTGGCCGAGTTCTTCAGCCTGAACTGGAGCGGGTCCATGCCGATCCTGGCCGCGGCCACGTCGATGACGCTTTCCACCGCGAAGGCCGAGATCGGTGAGCCGGGAGCGCGGTAGGCGGCTGACTTCGGCCGATTGCAAACCACGTCGTAGCCGACCGAACGTACATTCGGGATATCGTAGGGCGCGAAGCTGCACATGCAGGCGTTCATGACCGGCGAACCGGGGAAGGCGCCCGCCTGAAACTTGAAGAGGCCGTCGGCGGCAACGATCTTGCCGTCCTTCTTGACCCCGATCTTGACCGTCATGGCCGCCCCGGAGGTTGGCCCAGTGGCCATGAACACGTCCTCCCGGCTCATCACGATCTTCACGGGATGTCCCGTCTTGCGGGAGAGCACGGCCGCCACCGGCTCGATGTAGATGACGGTCTTGCCGCCGAAGCCGCCGCCGATCTCGGCCGGATGGACGAGCAGGTTGCCGATATTCATCTCGAGGAGCTGCGCCGTGAACGCGCGTACCACGAAGTGACCCTGGCTCGACGCCCAGATCTCCCCTTGGCCGTCCGTGTCGAAGCGCGCGAGGCATCCCTGCGGCTCGATGTAGCCTTGATGCACCGGCGCGGTCTTGAAGTCCATCTCCACGATCTCGTCGGCTGCGGCGAAGCCGGCCTCGAGGTCGCCGATCTTTAACTCGATCCTCTTGGAGATGTTCGAGGGCTTGCCCGGCGCGGGCTCGACACCCCGGGTGATCATGTCCGCGAACAGCAGGGGAGCATCGGGCCGCATCGCTTCATCGACGTCGATGACGTGCGGCAGCACCTCATAATCGACCTTGATCAGCCGCAGCGCCTCGTCGGCGACGGTGCTGCTGATCGCGGCGACGGCGGCGACGGCGTGACCCTCGTAGAGGACTTTCTCGCGCGCCATGATGTTGCGCGTCATGTGCCAGAAATTCACGGCGACACGCTCGGGGCCGACATACTCGAACTTCTGCTCGGGGAGGTCCGCGGACGTCATCACCGCCTTGACGCCGGGCAGCGCCTGCGCTTGCGAGGTGTCGATCGAGCGAATGCGGGCATGAGCATGCGGCGAGCGCAGGATTTTGCCCCATAGCATGCCCGGTAGAGAGTAATCCGCGCCGTATCGCGCAAGGCCCGTCACTTTCGGCACGCCGTCGGGTCGAACCGGTCGGGTGCCGATGACTTTCAGCTTCTTTTCCTCGAGCTTGATCGTGTCAGGCATGGTCAGGCCCTCCGCATTTCGCGCGCGGCATCGAGCACCGCATCGACGATCTTGTGATACCCGGTGCACCGGCACAGGTTGCCGGCCAACCCGTAGCGGACCTCTTCCTCGGTCGGATTGGGATTGCGCTCCAGCAGTGACCGCGCCGCGATAAGGATCCCCGGCGTGCAGATGCCGCATTGCAGCGCTGCGTGCTCGAGGAACTTGCGCTGTAACGGATGCAAGTCCTTGCCGACGCCCATGCCCTCGATCGTCTGTATCGATTTTCCCTCGGTTTCGACGCCGAGGACGAGGCACGAGCACACCAGGCGCCCGTCGACCGTCACACTGCAGGCGCCACAATCGCCCGTGCCGCAGCCTTCCTTGGTTCCCGTGAGGCCCAGTTCGTCGCGCAGCACCTCGAGAAGCGTTTGGTGCGTTTCGCAAAGAAATTCGACGCCATTGCCGTTGATCGTCGCCGTCACATGGTGCTTTGCCATCAGTTCTTCCTCCTTGCCCCAGCAGCCTGTCGGACTTGGCGCTCCGACATGCTGCTAAGCGCGGAACCGCTCGCAGATTTAGAATAAAGCCGAACGAAGTGCTCCTTGTTGGCCGCCGCAAATGGTTGATACAGTGTCGAATCCATGGGTTTGGAATCCCTATATGCTGTCTTGCGTGCGGGCGGTTTTGCGTAAGGAGTGTGTTGGCGCAAAGCTCGACACACTCCTGGCGAGCGCGATTTCAGCGGCGCGCCGCGCCATCACACCGGCAACCTTGATCCGATATTCCTTGGTTCCGCGCTTGTCGTCGATCGGCCGGCAGGCCGCGCTTGCGGCAGCGGCCAGGCGCTTGAGCGCGGCAGCGTCGACCTTGGTGCCGATCAGCGCGGCCGCTGCCTCGGACACCAGCAAAGCGCGCTCGGCGACCGCGCCGAGGCTGACCCGCGCCTGGCTGCAGACACCCTTTTCATCCAGCGTGAGGTTGACCCCCGCGCCGACGACCGCAATGTCCATCTCGGTGCGCGGGGTGAAGCGAAGATAGGCATCGCCCGAATGCGGCGGGCGGCGCGGCAGCAGGAATGAGACGACGATCTCTCCCTTGGCCAGTGAGATCTTGCCCGGCTCCGTGGCGATATCCTCGACCCGTGCCTCGCGTCTGCCGTTGGGCCCCACAATGCTGACGGCCGCTCCGGCGGTGATCAGGGCGGGAACGCTGTCCGCAGCCGGCGAGGCGTTGCACAGATTGCCGCCCACGGTCGCGCGTCCCTTCACCTGGATCGAGCCGATCAGCTTGACTCCGTCGGTCACGCCGGGCCATGCCTTCGCGAATGCCTCATGCTCGATGAGCTCCATGCAGGTAACGGCCGCGCCGAAACGAAACCCGCCGTTTTCGGCAACAATCGACGTCATCTCGGGGATGCCCTTGATGTCGACCAGCAGCTCGGGCTCAACGCGGCCGGCACGCATCTGGATCAGTAGGTCTGTGCCGCCGGCCAGCACGCTCGCTTGCCCTTTCGCGCCCGAGAGCAGGGCAACCGCCGCGGCCAGCGTTTTTGGCGCCTCATAGCGCATTTCGCTCATCTCGTGTCCCTAAACATTGTGCAAGCCATGAATTGTGCACGATTCAGACGACATTGTCACTGCCAATTGGAGCAACGGTTGCGGGCATGGTACGTTAACCGCCTTGCACGGCCTTCCGTTCCTTCCGCCAGGTCCGCTTCGACAAAAGCGGACAAATCGCCTATAATTCCACCTAGGAGTTTGTCGGACTTAGTCCCGACAAACTCCTGACGGACTGTTAAGTCCGACAGGCCAATAGGCTGCCGCGCCGCGTCAGCACTCGAGTCGTAACAACTACTAATAATTCGTTCGTTCATGAGTGATACACACACGGCGAGTCGCCGCGAAGACCTGCGCCTGATCACCGGCCGGGGGCGTTACGCCTCGGACTGGAATCTGCCTGGGCAGCTGCATGCCGCTTTTCTGCGCTCCGATCGCGCCCACGCGGAGATCGTATCGGTGAACGCCGCGCCCGCGCTCGAGCGTCCCGGCGTGGTGGCGGTTTTTACGGGCGCCGATGCGATTGCGGCGGGCTATACCCGGTTCCCGCTGATGGCGAATTTTACCAACCGCAAGGGCGCTTCATTGCTGAAACCTGAGCGCCCGGTGCTGGCTCATGGCAAGGTGCGGTTTGTCGGCGAAGCGGTGGCGCTGGTGGTCGCCGAGTCGGCGCTGGCGGCGCACGATGCACTCGATGCCATCGAAATCGAGTACCGTGAATTATCCGCCTCAGTCCACGTCGACGACGCGTTGGCGTCAAGCGCATCGCAGTTGCATGTGGACGTGCCCGGCAATCTGAGCTTAGAGTGGGAAGCAGGCGATGACGCCGCGGTCGCCAAGGCATTCGAGCAGGCGGCGCACGTGACGCGCATCAAGATAGGCACCACGCGCGTAGTGGCAAGTCCGATGGAGCCTCGCAGCTACGTGGTGAGCTACGATGCCGCCGCCGCGAGTTACGATGTCTATACGTCTGCACAGGGCATAAGCCTGTTGCGGGAGCAGATTGCAACGCTGACCGGCGTACCGGCGGAAAAATTGCGGTTGCATTTACGCGACGTCGGCGGCAGTTTCGGTCAGCGCAGCGGCGTCTACCCCGAGCATGCGGCGCTGATGATAGCGACAAAAAAACTCGGCCGGCCGGTCAAGTGGGTGTCAACACGCTCAGAAGGATTTTTGTCGGACGCTCATGGGCGCGCGATCCAGATGTCGGGCGAACTCGCGCTCGATCACGACGGCAGGTTCCTTGCTGCGCGTTATGAATTCACATGCGACATGGGCGCATATCTGACGCCTGGCGGCCCGTCGGGACATTTGCGCAATGTGGCTAAATGTATGACCGGGGTTTACCGAACTCCCGCGCTGTACGGTGCTTGGAAGGTCGTCTTCACCAATGCTGCGCCGATCTCCGCATACCGCGGTGCCGGGCGTCCCGACATCGCGTACGTCGTCGAGCGCCTGGTGGATAAGGCGGCAAGCGAGCTTAAGATAGACCGCGCCGAACTGCGCCGGCGCAACTTCATTCCACTCGACGCGTTTCCATACAAATCGCCGACAGGCGGGGTTTACGAACTATCGGATTTCGCCGGCTGCCTCGACAAGGCGCTCCCGGCTGCCGACTGGGCGGGCTTCGAGCGGCGACGTGAGGCAGCGCGTAAAGCGGGCAAGCTGCGCGGCATCGGGCTGGCCGTCGTCATCGAAGGCACTGGCGCCGGCCAGTATCCGCAAGACCAGGTTGCGCTTGAATTCGATGCACAGGGCAAACTCTCGATATACACCACCACTTTGTCGGGTGGCCAGGGGCACGAGACGACGTTTGCTGCCGTGGTCGCGCAAACACTCGGTGTCGCACCGGAAGCAGTCACTTTGCGCGAAAGCGTTCTGGGCAAGGAGATCATTGGCAATAATACCGGTGGCTCACGCGCACTCGTCGCCACGGGCAGCGTATGCAAGCTCGCGGCGCAGAAGCTGATCGAGCGCGCCAGGCCACTTGCGGCCGAGGCGCTAGAGCTCGAGCCGTCACAGCTCGAATATGGTGAGGGTGCTTTCCGCTCGCGTGACTGCGAGAAGGTGATCGGTTTGCTGGATCTTGCGCAAAAGCATATCAGCAAAAATCCACATCCATTGAATCTCATTGCTGAGGGCGCGTTCGGTTCGACCTTTCCCAATGGCTGTCACATCGCGGAGGTCGAAATCGACCCCGATACCGGGGTTACGGAAATTGTCTCCTACGTTGCGGTTGATGACTGCGGCAATGTAATCAACCACAGCATCGTCGAGGGACAGGTACACGGCGGGGTCACGCAGGGCGCGGGCCAGGTGTTCGGCGAGCACGCGGTTTACGACCGCGACAGCGGTCAGCTGCTGACCGGCAGCTTCAGCGATTATTACATGCCGCGCGCGGGGTTGATACGCGAGATTCATCTCAGCGAGCATCCGGTTCCGAGTAAGCTCAATGTGCTCGGCGCCAAGGGAGTGGGAGAATCGGGTTGTACGGCATCGCTGCCGACGCTCGCCAATGCCACAATGGACGCGTTGCGGCCGCTTGGTATCCAGGATCTCGATATGCCGTTCACGCCGAGCAAGGTATGGCACGCGATACAAGCGGCAAAGGTGAAGTAACGTGTTCGAGATCAGTTATCTGAAAGCGAAATCGTTGTCCGACGCGGCGGCATTGATTGGCGCTCATCCGGAGGCGAAATTGCTCGCGGGCGGCATGACGCTGATCCCGACGCTCAAGCAGCGCCTGGCCCGGCCGTCGCATCTGGTCGATATCGGCGGATTGCCCGAATTAAGCGGCATCGAACTCAAGGCCGGCCGGCTCGCGATCGGCGCTGCGGCCAAACATTATGAGGTTGCGGCCTCGGCGGTGGTCAAGAAGGCGATTCCGGCGCTGGCATACCTTGCGAGCCGTATCGGTGATCCGCAGGTGCGCAACCGGGGAACCCTGGGCGGTTCGGTCGCCAACAACGATCCCGCCGCCGATTATCCCTCGGCGGTGCTGGCGCTCAACGCGACGATAGTCACCACTAAGCGCGAAATCGCGGCTGAAGATTTCCTCCAGGGCATGTTCGCAACCGCGCTCGAGGAAGGTGAAATCATCGTGCGCGTGCTGTTCAACGTTCCGAAGCGTGCCGCCTACGAGAAATTTCCGCACCCGGCTTCGGGCTACGCGATGGCGGGCGTGTTCGTCGCGGAGACGGCGGCGGGCGTGCGCGTCGCGGTAACCGGAGCCGCGCCCGGCGTGTTCCGCTGGAACGACGCCGAAACGGTGCTGACGAAAAACATGAAACCGGCGGCGCTCGACGGGTTGGCGGTCGATCCGAACGACATGAACGAAGATATCCACGCCACGCGCGCGTACCGCGCCAATCTGGTCAAGGTAATGGCAAAACGCGCGGTACAGAAATTACTGGCAACCAAGTAGGGCCGTTTGCCCTGAGGTATCAAAGGGTGAACGGTCTGACTGCTGACTGCTGACTGCTGAATGCTGAATGCTAAATGCTGAATCGCGAAACCTATTCATGACCAAAATCGAACTCACCGTTAACAGCGCCAAACATACGCGCGAAGTTGAAGACCGCACCCTGCTGGTCGACTTGCTGCGCGACCATCTCGGGCTCACCGGTACCCATATCGGCTGCGACACCAGCCAGTGCGGCTGCTGTACCGTGCATGTCAACGGCCGCGCGATCAAGTCGTGCACCATGCTGGCGGTACAGGCGAGGGGCGCGCAAATCGTCACCATCGAGGGCATGGCAAAGGACGGCAGGCTGCACCCGGTGCAGCAGGCATTCACCGATTGCCACGGCCTGCAATGCGGTTTCTGCACGCCGGGCATGATCATGGCGGTCGCAGCGCTGTTGAACGACAACCCGCATCCGAGCGATGCAGAGATCTATCACGGCCTGGAGGGCAACCTGTGCCGTTGCACCGGCTACATCAACATCATCAAGGCGGTAAAGCAAAGCGCAGGCGTCTTGCGCAACGGGTAACCCGCCGCGATTGGTGTCGCCGGGTGGGGTATCATTCCCTGAAACACCAGGCACCCGGTCACCTTGAACCCCGAAGAGAAAGCCCGGCTCGAAATCGACCGTCAGTTGGCGGCCTGCGGCTGGCTGGTGTAGGACTACAAGTCCATGCACATTACGGCCGGCCACGGCGTCGCGGTGCGCGAGTTTCCGCCGAAAACCGGCTTTGCCGATTACCTGCTGCTCCTGGATCGCGCGCCGTTTGGCGTGATCGAAGCCAAGCTCTCCAAATCGCGCAGGCCGAAACCGAAATCAAACGCTTGCTCGAACGCGCCGCGCGCTTGCGCCAGGCTATCCTCAAGCGCGCATTCGAAGGCCGGCTGGTTTGACTCACAGTAGCGCAGGCGACCCGCCTGCATTCGTACGACGGCAGGCGAGGCGCCTGCGCTACAACAGCGTATCCCTATGAGCACATTTTCTTTGTTTGTCGGCATCGACTACTCCGGCGC
>JACQOI010000294.1 GCA_016202615.1 Betaproteobacteria bacterium | reverse complement strand
TTTGGGAGGCAAGAGCGGTTGTTAATATGGGTTACATTCAAAATCGGCGGGCGGTTTTGCTGTTAGCAGCCTGTCGAGTGTTAAGTCCGACGGGCTGCTAGTATCTTCTCAACTCCAGCGATGAAAATCCTCAAGCTTGCGGCATTGGCGCCGGTATTGGCGCTTGCGGCCTGCGCGCAGCAGCCGCTGCAGCCGGATGACGCGTCATCCGGGCAGCCTGCAGCCAAAGCGCCGGCGCCGAAACCGCGCGTCGTGATGCGCTCGCCGGTCAGACCGCAGACGCTGCCGAAACAGGAGTTGAGCCAGGCGATACTGTTCAAAATGCTGCTCGCCGAAATCGCGCTGCAGCGCGGGCAGAACAATGTCGCCGTGCAGTCCTATCTCGAATTGACGCGTGAAACCAAGGACCCGCGCATCGCGCAGCGCGCGACCGAAATAGCCTGGAATACACGTTTCCTTGGCGTGGCCCTCGAGACCGCCGGCATCTGGCTCGCGGCCGATCCGGAGTCATTGCAAGCGCGTCAAATACTGGCGGCGCTGCTGGTCAACCAGGCGCGGCTCGCCGACGCGCAGCCGCACCTCGAAAAATCGCTCGCCGCGGACAAGGAAAACGTCGGCCAAAATTTCCTGCAGTTGAACACGCTGCTCGCGCGCCATCCCGACAAGCCCGCGGTGTTGCAGCTGACGCAGAACCTCGCCCAGCCTTATCCGGCGCTGCCGGAGGCGCACTACAGCGTCGCGCAGGCGGCATGGAACGCCGGCCAGAGCCAGCTTGCGCTCGACGAAATCCGCGCGGCGCTCAAGCTGCGCCCAGATTGGGAACAGGCGGCGCTGTTCCAGGGACAGATGCTGCGGCGCACGTCGAACGCCGAAGCGCTGGCTTACTTTCAGGGCTATCTCAAGAGCTTTCCGCGCGCGATGGACGTGCGGCTCAGCTACGCGCGGCTGCTGGTGAGCGACAAGAAGTACCCCGAAGCGCGCGCCGAGTTCCAGGCGCTGCTGCGGGAATTCCCCGACAATCCCGACGTGACGATGGCGGTGGGCCTGCTGTCGCTGCAATTGAACGACTACGACGCGGCCGAAGCCCAGCTGTTGCGCGCGCTCGCGACCAACTACAAGGATCCCGACGCGGTGCGCTTCTACCTTGGCCAGGCCAACGAGGAGCGCAAACGTCTCGACGAAGCAATGCGCTGGTACGACAGCATCGCGAGCGGCGATCAGTACGTGCCGGCGCGCTCACGCTACGCAGCGATACTCACCAAGCAGGGCAAGCTCGCTGAAGCGCGCAAGTATCTGCAGGACTCGGCGCGCAACGCGCAGCAGCGCGTGCAGTTCACCCAGGCCGAGGCGCAGTTGCTGCGCGACGCGAATGACTATCGCACCGCGTTCGACGTGCTCGGCCAGGCGCTCGAGAACAATCCGAACTCGCCCGAGTTGCTGTACGACCACGCGATGGCGGCGGAAAAAATCGACCGCATCGACATTCTCGAATCGAACCTGCGCAAGGTGATCCAGATCAAGCCCGATCACGCGCACGCCTACAACGCGCTCGGCTACACGCTGGCCGACCGCAACACGCGGCTGCAGGAAGCCTACGCGCTGATCGAGCAGGCGCTGAAGCTCTTGCCCGAAGATCCGTTCATCATGGACAGCATGGGCTGGGTGCTCTACCGCATGAGCCAGAACGATGCCGCGCTTACTTTCCTCAAGCGGGCGTTCGACCTGCGGCCGGACGCGGAGATCGCGGCGCACCTGGGCGAAGTGCTGTGGGCGGCCGGCCAGCGCGACGAAGCACGCAAGGTCTGGACGAGCGCGCTTAAGGACCATCCCGCCAACGAAGTATTGCTGGCGACGGTCAAGAAGTTTTCTCCTTAAACCCGGCGCGCGTGCGCCGGTTTCCAATCATGAACCAGTTGATCCGGTGTTGCGCCGCGCTGTGCGCCGCATTCCTCGCCGCGTGCGCCGGTATCCCTCCGCAGCGTGCCGCCGAAACGGCTCCGGCATTCGAGCTTGCCGGCCGCATCGTGGTGCGCTACCAGGACCGCGCTTTCACGAGCGCGCTGCGCTGGAGGCAGAATGCGGGCAGCGATGAAATCTGGCTTAGTGCGCCGCTCGGCCAGACCATTGCCTATCTGCAGGCGGACGCCGGCGGCGCGACGCTTACCGCTGCCGACCAGCAGCAGTATCGCGCCGGCTCGATCGAAAACCTGACCCGGAGCGCGTTCGGCTGGCACTTTCCGCTCGCCGGCATGCGCTACTGGGTGCTCGGCCAGCCGGCGCCGGGCCTGACGCTTGCGGCGGTCGAGCGCGACGACGCGAGCCGCATCACCCGCCTCAGGCAGGACGACTGGCGGGTCGTGTTCAGTTACGCCGACCCCGGCGCAGCGCGCCCGTTGCGTGTCGAGGTCGCCGGCGGCGATGCCGAAATCCGCTTCGTGATCGACAGCCTGACCACCCCGCAGCCATGAGCGTCTATCCGGCGCCCGCCAAGCTCAACCTGATGCTGCGCGTCACCGGCCGCAGAGCCGACGGCTATCACCTGCTGCAGACGGTGTTCCGCTTCATCGATTACGGCGACACGTTGCGCTTCGCCGTGCGCGAGGACGGCGTGATCACGCGCGCGAACGACGTTGCCGGCGTGCCGGAAACCGAGGACTTGACGCTGCGCGCGGCACGGTTGCTGCAACGCGCGGGCACAACCCGGCTCGGCGCCGACATCGCGCTCGAAAAACGGCTGCCGCTCGGCGGCGGCCTTGGCGGCGGCAGCTCGGACGCGGCCACCACGCTGATCGCGCTGAACCGGTTGTGGGGACTTGACCTGCCGCGCTCCCGATTGCAGCAGCTGGCGCAGGAACTGGGCGCCGACGTGCCGGTTTTCGTGTTCGGCGAATCGGCGCTGGGCGAGGGGTTAGGCGAGAAACTGACGCCGTTGGCGCTGCTGCCGGCCTGGTATCTGGTGCTGATTCCCGCCGTCAGCGTGGCCACCGCCCGGGTTTTCCAAGACTCGGATTTGATTAGGGATTCGAATCCGATTAAAATACCGCCCTTTTCGGTCGCATTGGCTCAAAACGACCTCGAACCGGTGGTGTGCCGGCATTATCCCGAGGTGGCGGGGCATCTGGCCTGGCTCAGACAGTTCGGCCACGCGTCGATGACGGGGTCCGGCGCGTGCGTATTCGCCGAGTTCAGCACTGAAGTCGCAGCGCGCGCGGTATTGCGGCAGCTGCCGGCAACGATGCGGGGCGTGATCGCCCGTGGGCTGGACCGCCACCCGTTGTGGCCGTTGTGCACATAAATACGTGCGGCCTGCCGGAATTAGCGCGCCAGGAGTTTGCTAGCATTTGGGGAGTCGCCAAGTGGTAAGGCACCGGATTTTGATTCCGGCATTCGTAGGTTCGATCCCTACCTCCCCAGCCAGTTTTTGTGCCTGAGTTCAGAAAGGTGATACGGCATGGCGTACGACCATTTGATGGTGTTCACCGGGAATGCGACGCCGAGGCTCGCCGCCGATGTGGTGCGGCATTTGAACATTCATCTCGGCAAGGCCAAGGTCGGCCGCTTCAGCGACGGCGAAGTGATGGTCGAGGTGCTGGAGAACGTGCGCGGCAAGGACGTGTTCGTGCTGCAGTCGATCTGCTCGCCGCCGAACGACAACCTGATGGAAGTGCTGGTGCTGGTCGACGCGTTGAAGCGCGCGTCGGCATCGCGCGTGACGGCGGCGATCCCGTACATGGGATACGCGCGCCAGGACCGGCGGCCGAGCTCGGCGCGGGTGCCGATCACGGCGAAAGTGGTCGCCAACATGCTGGTGACGGTGGGAGTCAACCGGGTATTGACGATGGACCTGCATTCGGAGCAGATCCAGGGTTTTTTCGACATCCCGGTCGACAATATTTATTCGGCGCCGATATTGCTTGGCGACATCTGGAAGCACGACTTCAAGAAACTGGTCGTGGTGTCGCCGGACGTCGGCGGCGTGGTGCGCGCGCGAGCGCTCGCGAAACGGCTCGAGGCCGATCTGGCGATCATCGACAAGCGGCGGCCGCGGCCGAACGTGGCAACGGTGATGAACATCATCGGCGACGTCAGCGGGCGCACTTGTGTGATCGTCGATGACCTGGTCGATACCGCCAACACGCTGTGCGAGGCGGCGAAGGCATTGAAAGAACACGGCGCGGAGCGGGTGCTGGCGTATTGCTGCCATCCGGTGCTGTCGGGCAAGGCGGTCGAGCGCATTTCGAGTTCCGCGCTCGACGAACTGGTGGTGACGGACACCATACCGTTGCGCGAGGATGCGGCGAAATGCAAGCGCATCCGCGTGCTGTCGGTATCAGGATTGCTGGCCGAAACCATGTTGCGCATCAGCAACGAGGATTCGGTGAGTTCGCTGTTCGTGGAGTAGCGGTCAGCTATCAGCATTCAGCGGTCAGCATTCAGCGGTCAGCATTCAGCGGTCAGCATTCAGCGGTCAGCATTCAGCGGTCAGCTTTTACGGCTGATAACTGATTGCTGAAAGCTTTAGGTAGAGTAGCTGTCAGCAATCAGCTATCAGCACTCAGTTTGGATCTGAGCGCGGCAAGGCCGCGCTGATTTAAGCTGATCGCTGAGAGCTGAAAGCTTTTTTAACTGTGGAGACTGTAATGAAAATTGAATTTACCGCGTTTCCGCGCACGCTGCAGGGCACGGGTGCGAGCCGCCGCCTGCGCGGCGGCGGCAAGGTGCCGGGCATCGTCTACGGCGCCGACAAACCGGCGCTGCCGATCGAGCTCGATCACCATGCGCTGTACCGCCATCTCAAGATGGAAGCGTTCCACGCGTCGATTCTCGACATGACGCTCGAAGGCGCAAAGCAGCAGGTGCTGCTGCGCGACGTGCAGATGCACCCGTTCAGGCAGTTGGTGCTGCACGTCGACTTCCAGCGCATCGACAAGAACAAGAAGATCCACATGAAAGTGCCGCTGCACTTCATCAACGCCGAGATCTGCCCGGGTGTGAAGCTCGGCGGCGGCGTGGTCAACCACGTGATGAACGAGATCGACATCCGGTGCCTGCCGGACGATCTGCCCGAGTTCATCGAAGTCAATCTCGAGAAGCTCGAGCTCGGCCGCTCGATCCATCTCAATGAAGCGCCGCTGCCGCAAGGCGTCGAGATCGTCGCCAGGCTGAAGAAGGATAACCCGGCGATCGTGACGGTGCAGGTGCCGAAGGCGATCGTAATCGAGGAAGAAGTCGCGGCGCCGGTCACCGAGATCATCGGCGAGGTTCCGGCCGAGGGCGAGGAAGCCGCCGCCGAAGGCAAGGAGGGCAAGGAGGGCAAGGAGGGTAGGGAGGGCGAGAAGAAGGAAGCCGCCGCCGAGAAGAAAGAAACCGCCAGGAAGGAATAAGCCGGGCCTTTTTTTGCTGCCGCAACAGGCCCGCCATGTTGGTTTCTGCGACAAGCGAACCGAATATGGCGGGTTTTTTGTTTGATATCAAACTAATTGAAACCACGGATGGACACAGATGAACACGGATAAAGCTGGATGTCACGGTTTTCAAATCTGTGTGCATCTGTGTTTATCTGTGGTTCCGAGATTTTGTTGTAACTCATGAAACTCGTCGTCGGGCTCGGCAATCCGGGCAAAAAATACGAGCGCACGCGTCATAACGCGGGCTTCTGGCTCGTCGAGCGCTTCGCCGCGCAGACCGGCACCGTGCTGCGCAAGGACGCGAAGTTCCAGGCGCTCGTCGGGCGGCACGAGCCGACAGGCGTATGGCTGCTGCTGCCGCAGTGCTATATGAACTCGAGCGGCAGGCCGGTCCAGATGCTGGCCGGCTTTTTCAAGATTTCGCCGGCCGAGATGCTGGTGGTGCACGACGACCTCGATTTCGTCCCGGGCGTCGCGAAGATCAAGCAAGGCGGCGGCATCGCCGGCCATAACGGACTCAGGGACATCTCCACCCGGCTCGGCTCGCACGATTACTGGCGGCTCAGGATCGGCATCGGCCACCCTGGCGACCGGCAGGCCGGCAGCGATTACGTGCTGGACAGGCCCAGCCCGGAAGATCGAGTCGAGATCGACGCCGCAATCGGGCGTGCACTCGAAGTGCTGCCGCTTGCGCTCGCCGGTGACCTGCAGGGCGCGATGCTGAAGCTGCACACCCAGGAGAAGGCTCAGCAAGAAACCGAGACGATTGCGCCGGCCGCGAAGCCGGGCAAGCCCCCCAGGGCGGAAAAACCGGCGCAAACCGGGAAGCCGCAACAAGCGGAGAAACTGGAACAGCCGGTGCAGACCGCGCAACCGGAAGCCCCCGTTATCGCCGAGAAGAAATCCACGCTTAAATCGTTGTTCAAGAAGTTAATGCCGGACATGAAGAAGTAAGGCGAGAGGCCGCAATCGGGTTTGCCCCTCACCCCTCACGCCTCACCCCTCACCGCGAATGAAATGAGCCCGAGAGTCCCTGACATGATGAAACGCGTGATGCGCTGGCACGATTTTGGCTCAGGGCGCGAAGCAAGACATGCAGCTTAGTCATTCTAAGCCAGTGGCTTGCGACAATGCCATGGGCCAAAACTCGCGGCCAGCCCTACTATTCAATAGTAGTTGTCCTACTCGTCTATCGGGGTTGCGGCCAGAATCGGCGCTGGCGTCGTTACTCGTCTGGTGAATATTCCCGATATTCACTGCACCGGGCGCCTAGGCATCACCAATTCTGGACCGCAACGCACACGTGTTTCACCATGTCAGGAACTCTTAAATGCGGTATCGTCGGACTACCCAACGTCGGCAAGTCCACGCTGTTCAACGCGCTGACCAAAGCCGGTATCGCGGCGGAAAATTATCCGTTCTGCACCATCGAGCCCAACGTCGGCATCGTCGAGGTGCCCGATACGCGCCTAAAGCCGCTGGTCGATATAGCGAAGCCCGAGAAGGTGATTCCGGCGGTGGTCGAGTTCGTCGACATCGCCGGGCTCGTAGCCGGCGCGTCGAAAGGCGAGGGCCTCGGCAACAAGTTCCTCGCCAACATCCGCGAGACCGACGGCATCGTCAATCTGGTGCGCTGCTTCGTCAACGACAACGTAGTGCATGTCACCGGCAAAATCGACCCGATATCCGACATCGAGACCGTACACATCGAGCTCGCGCTCGCCGACCTGGAGACGGTGGAAAAAGCGATCCAGCGCGCCGGCAAGGCGGCCAAGGCCGGCGACAAGGAATCGAGCAAGCTGGTCAGCCTGCTCGATGAGGTGAAACAGCACCTTGACCAGGCTTTGCCGGTGCGAAGCCTCATGCTCGATGCTCAGCAACGGGAATTGCTGAAGCCGCTCTGCCTGCTGACGGCGAAACCGTGCATCTATGTGGCCAACGTTGACGAGCATGGATTCGCCGATAATCCGCATTTGGATCGGGTACGGGAATTTGCCGCCCGGGAAAATTCCCCGGTGGTGGCGATCTGCGCCGCGCTCGAAGCCGAGATCGCCGATTTGTCCGACGAGGACAAGCAGGTTTTTCTGGCCGACCTCGGCCTGCACGAGCCGGGTCTGAACCGGCTCATCCGCGCGGCCTATGAGCTGCTCGGCCTGCAGACGTTCTTCACCGCGGGGCCCAAGGCAGTGCGCGCGTGGACCATCCACAAGGGCGACACCGCGCCGCAGGCGGCGGGCGCGATCCACACCGATTTCGAGAAAGGCTTTATCCGCGCCGAAGTGATCGCCTACGACGATTACATCAACTGCAGCGGCGAGCAGGGCGCAAAAGAGGCCGGCAAGCTGCGCCTCGAAGGCAAGGACTACGTCGTGCAGGATGGGGATGTCATCTATTTCCGCTTCAACGTTTGACGGCCTGCGGACCCGCGCGTGCCGGGCCGTCCGCGCCGGATCGAACGGACGCGGGCGCCGTTCATCCGGCGCGCACGCCTCAGCCGGCGGATGGGCTGTCATTGAATTCGCGAGGTTCGCTCGATAACTTTCGGCATCCTCAGCAGTGGCGTGTCACGCACCTCGCGCAAAGCGGAATTGCGCAAGACTCCCGTCCGGCGTAAGGTATGAATCCGGAGCAGGGGTGACGGGTAGGACTTGGAGCGCATTTTAAAATGAGGGTAGCGCAGGCGACCCCGCCTGCTCCAGCTTCGATAAAGGCGAGTCGTTTGCGATAGGATTGCGTTGTCGTGGCGATGGCGGATTCGTCGGGGACCAGAACTATGGAATGCATCGCATACAAAGCCGGCTATAAGTATCAGCTCAAGGAGAATTACGTCATTCAGATAGAGATAAGGCCGGCATCGGACATCGACACCGAATATCTGGCTTTGACAAACGCCGGAACCCTGACGGTCAAAAAGGGCTATGCGTGGGATGGTCCATCAGGCCCGACGATCGATACGTTGAACTTCATGCGGGGTTCGCTGGTCCACGATGCGCTCTACCAGCTCATGCGCGAACGTCATATCGACGGAGACCGTTATCGCGAAACGGCCGATCGGCTGCTTCAGACGATATGCAAGGAAGACGGCATGAACTCGCTGAGGGCGTGGTGGGTGTACCAAGGTGTCCGGTTTGGAGGAGGTCCCGCCGCGGATCCCGCCAATGACAAACCGCTCATCCGGGCGCCTGAGGGGTGCCAATAACTGCATCTCGGAAGTGACAAGGCGTACGGGCTTGCTCGGGTAATTCTGTCCGAACACCGTATTTGCGCCTGGAATCATGATGTCAACGGAGAACATCCCTACAACAAAACGCGGTATCAGCGTAAATCCTCTTCAATCAAGAATCTTTTTGGCGCATAATTGCAGGCGCGCCGTCCTTCATTGGAGTAACACGGCGCGTACTCGATATACTGTCCCTATCAATCACGGAGGTAGAATGAAAATTGGTAACCACTTGCTGCCGCAATTGTGCAACATTTTCCCGTTAGTCCTGTGTGCATCCGTTGCGGGGGCAGCGTTAGCTCAGGCCTTTCCGAACAAACCCATTCGTATCATTGTGCCGGCCCCCCCGGGCGGCGGCACCGACCAAGTTACGCGAATAATCGGGCAATATCTTGGGTCCGCCTTCGGAGAGCAGGTGATTATCGATAATCGCGGGGGCGCAGGGGGAACTATCGGGACAGATCTTGCGGCCAAGGCGTCACCTGATGGCTATACGCTGGTGGTGCCCACGTTGAGCCACGCCACCAATGTCAGTCTTTATCGCAAGCCTTTATATGATGCTGTAAAGGACTTTGCGCCTATTACGCTAGTCACGGCGCAGCACTATATTCTCGTCGTGCCTCCTTCTATGCCGGCGAAAACGGTCAAGGAGTTTATCGCGCTCGCAAAGTCGAAGAAAGGCGGAATTACCTACGCTTCTTCCGGCAGCGGACAGGCTGGCCATATAGGGATGGAACTCCTCAAGACACTCGCAGGATTTGACGCTGTGCATGTGCCTTATAAAGGAACTACGCCATCATTGCTCGATACCATGTCAGGACAGGTGGATGCAACTTTGGTGTCGACGCCCGGCGGGCTGCCTTTCGTGAGAGACGGAAGGTTAAGAGCATTAGCGGTGTCGAGCCTCAAACGTTCGGCCCTGTTGCCCGACGTTCCGACAGTTGCGGAAACCGGATTTCCCGGGTACGAGGTCAATGGATGGAAAGGTTTGTTGGCACCGGCAGGCACGCCGCG
>JACQOI010000315.1 GCA_016202615.1 Betaproteobacteria bacterium | reverse complement strand
GACCGGCCGTGCCGTTGACGAGAGCCGCGTATTCGGCATCGAGCCGCTCTCCGCTGACCATGACAATGGCTTCGCCTTTACGGGAATAGCGTTCGGCATACCGCTTGATGGACTGGGTCCAGGGGAGATCGATGCAGGCCACCTCGGCCCCGATCTGGTCGAGTATGAGCAGCTTCAGCTTGGCAATGACTTCCCTCGGTACGTCGCCCAAAGTAACTTGACTTGCGAAGCTCGCGAGCTCGTGTGTAGCGCCCTGCGTCATGACGGTAGGCCTCATTGAGATTCGAAAAGCGAGAATGATAGCATGTATTCTTGCCCTATGAGTTTGTCGGACTTAGCCCCGACAAACTCCTGATGCAAAACCGGGGCCAGTAGAATTGCAGAAGAGGATAAGGTATGGCTGCCGTGTGGCAAGCGTGATGAGCCAGAAATCCTTGATGGGGTCGAATGTAACACTGATCTTCAACCACTGGCCGCAGGAAATGTGAGATCATCGGCTATGCAGACTAGGAAAGACATAAATAATTTGCCATTGCGAGGGGTCGTTGCCGTGGAACTCGGCCATAGCGTCGCGGCGCCTTTTGCCGGGCAAATCCTGGGAGATCTGGGTGCGACGGTCATCAAGGTGGAAAAACCGGGCGCGGGTGATGACGCGCGTGCTTGGGGGCCACCTTTCGTGGATGGTGAATCTTCCTGTTTTATCAGCCTTAACAGAAATAAATACTCGGTCGCGGTTGATCTGAAGGACCCCGTTCAGGTTAAGCGTCTGCGAGACTTGATTGTGCAACGTGCCGACATTGTTCTTCAAAATCTTCGCCCAGGGACCGTGGAGAAGCTAAGTTTGAGCGCTCATGATTTCTGGCAGGAAAACAACCGGCTGATTTACTGCAATCTGGGGGCGTTCGGACGCAGCGGCCCTCTCGCAAATCGCCCGGGTTACGATCCGTTGATGCAGGCGTACGGGGGCATCATGAGCGTCACGGGGGAGGAAGGACGACCCCCCGTCCGGGTTGGAGTATCGATGATCGACATGGCGACCGGTATGTGGGCCGTGATTGGCGTGGTATCGGCGTTGCATGAACGCGTATCCAGTGGACGAGGTCGTGAAGTCGATGTGTCCCTGTTCGAGTCTGCGCTTAGCTGGATGACCGTGCTCGTCGCGAACTATTCCGCCTCAGGCGACTTGCCACGACGTCTTGGCTCGGGCGCTGTGATCACTGCCCCCTATCAGGCCTTCCGCGCAAAAGACGGTTACATCGTGATTGCGGCGGGTAATAGCGTTTTTTTTAATCGGATGTGCATGGCGTTGAGTCACCCGGAATGGGCTAATGACCCGCGGTTTCTGACAAATGAAGACCGTCTTCTGAACAAGGAAACGTTGGCGGAAATGATTGAAGCAGAACTTGGACGCGCGTCTACGGCACATTGGATAAGCTCTCTTGAAGACGTGGGCGTACCCTGTGCCCCTATCCAGAGCGTGGATCAAGTCCTTGCCGATCCGCAAACGAAAGCTCTCGGTATCCTGCAGCATTCCGCAAGAACTAACCTGACTTTGGTGGGGCTCCCGATATCCTTTGACGGAGCACGGCCGGGTTTGAGGCACGAGCCGCCGACACTGGGCGAGCACACTGAGCAGGTGCTTGGAGCCGATTGGGACCATCTCATTTGATTAATGATATCAATGCGTGCGAGCGGGCATCCATGAATGCTGCTGATGAATATCAGATGAATGTCGGGGTGGACTATCCGGAACTGCGGGACGGGGTCGCGAAGATATGCGAGGAGTTCCCGGGGCAGTATTGGCGCGAGCTGGAGAATGACCATGCGTACCCCACGGCTTTTGTGGACAAGCTGACGCAGGCGGGTTATCTGGCAGCCTTGATTCCGGAGGAATACGAAGGCTCTGGTCTGCCGCTCAGGGCGGCGGCGGTAATACTGGAGACCATACACGGCTCCGGGTGCAATGCGGCTGCCTGCCACGCGCAGATGTATACGATGGGGACGGTGTTAAGGCACGGGAGCGAGGCCCAGAAAAGGAAATATCTGCCGAGAATCGCACGCGGCGAATTACGGTTGCAGGCATTCGCGGTTACTGAGCCGGCTACTGGCTCCGACACAACGCAGCTGCGCACACGAGCCTTGAAGGACGGGGAAGGCTACGTGATCAACGGGCAGAAGGTCTGGACGAGCCGCGCGCTGTTTTCGGATCTCATGTTGTTGCTCGCGCGCACGACGCCCGCCGAGCAAGTCCAGCGGAGAAGCGAAGGCCTGTCGGTATTTCTCATTGATCTTCGCGAGGCGGTTGGCAAAGAGCTCGAGATCAGGCCTATCGACGCCATGGTCAACCACAACGCGGCGGAGGTGTTTTTCAATAACCTCAGAATCCCGGGTTCATGTCTTGTTGGCGAGGAGGGCAAGGGCTTCAAGTACATTCTCGACGGGATGAACGCCGAGCGGACCCTCATCGCCGCGGAGGCGATCGGGGACGCAAGATACTTTATCAGGCGGGCGACATCCTACGCAAACGAACGTGTGGTGTTCGGCAGGCCCATCGGTCGTAACCAGGCCATACAGTTTCCAATCGCGTCCGCGTACGCTCAGACCGAAGCCGCTGATTTGATGGTTCGCAAGGCCGCGGCCCTGTTCGACGCCGGCATGCCATGCGGGACCGAGGCGAACCTTGCGAAACTGCTCGCTTCGGAGGCATGCTGGAACGCGGCCGAGGCTTGTCTGCAGACCTTTGGTGGATTCGGTTTCGCGCGTGAGTACGATATCGAGCGCAAATGGCGCGAGACGAGATTGTTCAGGACGGCCCCAATCTCCACCAATATGGTGCTTGCTTACATTGGTCAGAACGTCCTTGGAATGCCAAGATCTTATTGACGGTCTTGCTTGAGTCGTAAATTGACGCTCGCGAGCACTACTGACTAAGACGGAACAGAGTTCCATTTAACTTAAGTTTCACTTTGGACGGAGGAGTGCAATGAACATATTCATTAGGGTATTTCTTGTTTTTGCGTCAGCTTCGATCGCAAGCCTCCTTATCGTCCGAGACGTATCGGCGCAGAGTTTTCCGGATAGGCCGATACGGTTGGTGGTCCCATATCCGCCGGGCGGTACGGTCGACATACTTGCTCGAGCGTTGAGCGAAGGCTTGACGCCGTTACTCAAACAACCCGTGATCGTCGACAATCGCCCAGGCGCCGGTGGCACACTGGCCGCCGCGTATGTAGCGAAGTCGCCGGGCGACGGCTACACCCTGTTGGTGAGCGATGTGGGTCCGCTCGCGATCGCGCGCAGCGGATACAAGAACCTGCCATACGACACACTCAAGGATTTTGCTCCCGTTACCATCGCAACGGTAAGTTCCCTTGACCTCGCGATTCATCCATCAGTCGGGGTGAAAACGGTTAAGGAGTTCATCGCGCTGGCCAAATCAAAGCGGGGGCAAATCAATTACGCATCCTCCGGCGTCGGCAGCGTCATGCATCTGGCTGGCGAGCTGTTCAATATGATGGCCGGTGTGGAGTTGGTACACGTTCCGTACAAGGGCGGAGCTGGAGCTGTGACCGCTCTTTTGGGGGGCGAAGTGGCCGTCAGCTTCAGCGCGCTGCCGACGACCCTGCCGTATGCCAACGTGGGGAAGGTCAAGATTCTCGGGATCACCATGGATAAGCGTTCCCAGCTTGCGCCTGGCCTTCCAACGATAAGCGAGGCCGCTGTTCCCGGCTACAACGTAACTGTCTGGCAGGGCGTGGTCGCTCCTGCAACGACGCCCCGGCAGATTGTTGCCCAGTTGAACGCCGGTATCATCGAGGTTCTCAAAAAGCCGGAAATCAACGCCCGGCTCACCCGCCTGGGTTTCGACGTGGTTTGGAGCACGCCGGAAGAATTCGCCAAATACATTCGAGCGGAAACAGGAAAATGGGAAAAGGTCGTGAAGAACGCAAACATCGTGATTGAGTAGGCGGCGCCGGCATCATGAATTCGTTTCCCGGGTTGAAGGTCTACCAGACGGAAGTATTCGCGCGTCTTCCCGAACGGTATCGGATGAAAGGGCGGCAATCGGAATGGGGGAATGCCAATCGCGCGGGAGCGGCACTCGAATGTTTTCTGGAAAGTCCCGCCTTCGATCGCATGGGAAACCTTTACGTCGTGGATGTCCCGTTCGGCAGAATCTTTCGCGTATCGCCCGCCGGAATCTTCGAGCTGGCGTCCGAGTATGACGGCTGGCCGTACGGCCTGAAAATCCACAAGGACGGCAGAATCTTCGTCGCCGATTACCGTCACGGAATTCTCCTGCTCGACCCGGCGTCGGGAGCGGTTACGCCGATCGTTGCGCGCCATCTTCCCGTCAGCCTCAAGGGTGTCAACGACCTTTGCTTTGCCAAGACCGGAGACCTGTATTTCACCGATTATGGACAGACTGACCTGCGAGATCCAACAGGACGAGTATTTCGGCTGACAGCTGGCGGAAAACTGGAATGCCTCCTCGATTTTGTTCCCGGGCCCAACGGTCTGACCCTGAACCCGGCCGAGAATGTGCTCTACGTCGCGGCAACACGGGCCAACGCCGTGTGGCGTGCTTCCATCATGCCGGATGGCAGTCTCGCGAAAGTCTCCGTTTTTGCGCACCTCTCGGGCGGGGTCGGCCCGGACGGCATGACGGTCGATGCGGAAGGCAGTGTGGTGGTCGCGCACGCGGGCCGTGGCATCGTGTGGGTATTCAGCAAGCGTGGCGACCTGCTTTGCCGTATCGAATCCTGCGGCAGCGACGAGCTTTCGAACGTCGCCTACGGCGGGCCTGATTCCAGGACCTTGTATATTACCGACGCCGAGGGCAAAATCCTGACTACCCGCCTGCCCGTTCCCGGACACGCGCTTTATTCGCATCGGTGAAGGCGGCGAATATCAAGGTGGAGTGAGCGGGGCGGCGGTAGTTGAACCGTACACAGCGATCGGCTGTTGCATCAGAGGAGCGGAAGATGAGCGGGATCAAGAAAAAGGTCGAAGCCTACAAGGGAATCGTTCTGCTTAAGCGCAGGGAAGGGATGTCCCGTGAAGAGCTCTTGGATTGGCTCCTGAACTCGCATAGCCGCTACAGCCGGAGTGTGCCTGAGGTATTGCGCTATACAGGATCCCTGGTCGTAGCGCCGGGTCCGCGTTACGAGTTTCCCAATGGCGAGCCGCCCTTCGACCTGATCAACGAGATCTGGTGCCGCGACCGGGAAGCGCTCGAGAAGGCCTACGTTCAACTCGGGGCCATGGGCGGCCCGGAACACACGCTGGCGGCGGTCAGCCAGCGCATACCGCTGTTCTGCGAGGAGTACGTGCTGAAGTAGCTTCGGGCGGCCGGCCTGGCGTCGAATGGAATGGCGATCGGGAACGCCGCAGTCCTGACACTGTTAAACGAGGAGAAAAGTCATGCGAAAAGCTCAACTGCGCGGATATTGGCTCTGTCTGCTGGCTGGTGTCTTTGCTCAAACAATCGCGTCCGAGGCGCCGGCGCAAAGCTATCCCAGCAAGCCGGTTCGCATGCTGGTGGGGTTTTCCCCGGGCGGCGGCACCGACGTGACCGCGCGCCTGGTCGCGCAGAAATTGTCTCCAGAGCTGGGCCAGTCGGTGGTCGTGGAAAACCGCACCGGGGCAGCCGGCATGATAGCGGCCGATTACGTTGCCCGGCAGCCCGCAGACGGCTACACGCTGCTGATGGTTGCGAGCACCACCCTTATCAACAAGGTGCTGCGCGGCCAATCCCTGGAACCTGATTTCGCGCCGGTGTCGCTGGTGACGACCGCGCCGCTGGTGCTCGTGGTTCATCCGTCGGTGCCGGCGCGCGACGTCAAGGAATTGATTGCGCTGGCGCGCTCACGCCCGGGCGCGCTCGTCTTCGGGTCAGATGGCGTCGGCGGGACCACGCATCTTGCGTTCGAGCTTTTCAGCGAGATGGCCAAGATAAAACTCGTGCACGTTCCCTATAAGGGCGCGGGGGACTCTGTCGTCGCAGTCGTGAGCGGCCAGGTCGACATGAATATGGCGAGCGCCCCGGCGACGCTGCCCCTGCTTCGCGCCGGCAAATACCGCGCGCTCGCGGTGAGCAGCGAGAAACGCTATTCGTTATTGCCATCGATCCCCTCGATCAGCGAGGCGGCGTTGCCCGGCTACGGTCTCATTTCGTTTTTTGGCTTGATCGCACCGAAAGCCGTGCCCAAAGATATCATCGCACAGCTCAATGCGGCGATGGTCAAGGTCGTCAACACCCCCGAACTCATCGAAGCGATCAACAAGCAGGGCATGGAAGCGCAAACCAACTCACCGGAGCAATTCACTGAGTTCATGCGCACGATGAGCGCGCAGATCGCCAGATTGGGTAAATCGTCGGGAATAGAGCTCAAGTAAGTCTCCCGTGCCTCGTCAAAGCGTGATTGCGGCCGGAACGTTACGGCGAAACCGGCGTTCCGGCCGGTAACAAACGCGGCAGCGGTGACGCCCGGAGCGTCCCCGGCGTACTCAGTCAAGTTCCGGACAGACAGGAGGCATCATGGCGGTAAGTGATCCGTTTCGCGGCACCCCGGTCTCAAATCGCGGCACCCGCATGCGCGGCACCAAAGCTGTCATCGAGACGCTCAAGGCGCATGGAACCGAGTACCTGTTCGGCGTGCCGGGCAGCACGTTCGTGCTATTCGCAGAATTTGCCGGACGCGACGACGTCAAGGCGATACTCACGCGTGATGAGCGGGCGGCAGCCTGCATGGCGGATGGATACGCGCGTATTTCACACAAGCCGGGCGTTTGCACCGGATGCGAAGGGCCGGGCACGGTCAATCTGATGAACGGCATCGGCGAAGCCTGGATGAGTTCGGTCCCGGTCATTGCCATTACGGCTTGCCGATCACCCTCGGAGACGGCCAAGAACCCGATCATGTTCTGCCGCGGCCGTGTCTACGATACCTTCGACGTGCTGCGGCCGTTCACCAAATGGAGCGTTCAGGTCCACAGTCCGGCGCGCGTGTCGGAACTGCTCTCACGCGCCTATGCAATCGCAACCACCGGGCGGCCGGGTCCGGTACAAGTCGAGCTTTTTCCCGATGCCCAGTGTCAGGATGCGTCCTATGAAATCACTCCCAATGAGGAGTACAGCGTCTGGCCTGCGCAGCGGGTATGGCCGGATCCCGGCAAGCTCAAGGCCGCGGCCAGGCTTCTTGTCGATGCGCGCCATCCCGTGATTGTTTCCGGCGGCGGCGTGGTCCACTCGGGCGCCTTTGACGAGCTTGCCGCATTGGCGGAACACCTGTCGATCCCCGTTGCGACCAGCCTTTTCGGCAAGGGATCGATCGCGGAAACGCATCCGCTGGCGGTGGGCGTCAGTGGTATTCATCACCGAATCAGCGCGAACCAGACGGTATCCGAGGCAGATCTGGTGATGTTCGTGGGCAGCAATACCGACATGCACACGACGAACAAATGGACGATTCCGGAACCGGGCAAGGTCAAGGTCGTTCACATCGACATCGATCCCGAGGAGCTTGGGCGCAATTATCCAACGGAAGTCGGGATCGTTTCGGATGCCAAGACGGGACTCGCGGGGTTGCTCCTGGCGGTAAAAGCCCTTCGCCCGGAGAAAGTTCATGTCAAGGAACGCTATGAAGCGGTTGCCAAGAGAGTAGGAGCCTGGCGTCAAGGCATTCGCGCGGATCAGACCTCCGACGCCGTGCCGATCAAACCGCAACGGCTGATGTACGAGATCAGCAACTACCTTGACGAAGATGCGATCGTCCTGGGCGACCTGAGCTTTTCGTCCGTCTGGGTAAATGTTCATTATGACTGCCGCAAAGCGGGTCCCAACGTCACCTATGCCCGTGGATTCGATATTCTCGGATGGGGATTGCCCGCCTCCCTGGGTGCCAAGCTGGCCGCGCCGGACCGCCAGGTCTTGAGCATTGTCGGTGACGGCAGCATCGGCTATTGCATCGGTGAACTCGAGACCGCCCGCCGCTACAACATTGCGGCGGTAAACGTCGTGTTGAATAACAGCACTCTTGGATACGAGAGGTACCTGATCAACTACTACAACGAGCCCGGCAAGTTCACCGAGCAGGCGCCGGGGTGCGATTACTCCGATACGGACTACGCGGCAGTTGCCCGTGCGTTCGGCTGCGTGGGGATCCGCGTCGAAAAGCCGGATCAGATTCGTCCGGCACTCGAGAAGGCCTTTGCCTCTGGCCGGCCGGCGATTATCGACGTAGTCATCGACCCGACAGTCATTCCGCCGATCACGTACTTCCCCGAAGAGGTCCGCAGCCTGTGATCGGCCGGGGTTCATGCAAGCGGTTTATTTCGGTATTGTTTTTCCGGATTTGGAGACAACGTAGCCCATGAGGACATGCCGTAGCTGGATGTTCGTGCCAGGCCATATTGCGAAGATGGTGCAGAAGGCGCCCCTGGTGTCCGCCGACGCGATTATGCTGGATATCGAGGACGGGGTTCTGCCGGCCTCCAAGCCACAGGCGCGGCAGGTGATCGCACGGGAAGTGCCGAAGATGTCCGGGAACGGACAGATAAGGTTTGTCCGAACGAACGCGATCCAAACGGAGGATTTCAAGCTTGATCTGGACGCGGTAGTCGGGCTCAATATCGCAGGGATCGTGCTGGCGAAGGTCGAGACGCCCGATGACGTGCTCGCGGCCGTCTTGGCTCTGGAGAAGCTCGAGCGCGCGCATGGCGTGAAGAGGCCTCTTCAACTTGTGGCCGCCATCGAGTCGGCGAAGGGTATTATCGCGGCCCCACAGATTGCCGCGGCGTCCCGCAGATTGGTTGCATTGATGCTTGGCGCCGAGGATTTGGGGCGGGATATCGGCTTGCCGGCGCAGCGCGTGGCTGAAGCGCACGAGTTGGTCTATGCGCGGTCGGCATTGGTCATCGCGGCAGCCGCGGGCCGCATCCAGTCCATTGATCAGGTCTGGCCGAATCTTGGCGATGCCGAGGGCCTGAAACGCGATGCGACTCAGGCGCGGCGTCTCGGCTTCACCGGCAAGGCCATCATTCATCCTTCGCAGGCAGAGCCCGTGAACGCCGCGTTCACTCCGTCCGTGGCGGACATCGATTTCGCGCAGCGCGTCCTTGCCGCATTTCGTGAAGCGGAAGCGAACGGGCTGGGGGCCGTATCATTTGGGGGCCAGTTGCTGGATAAGCCCATAGTCGATCGCGCCAAAGCAGTTCTCGAAAGGAGCCGTCAATCCTGACGCAGGGGGCACGGTTCCCATTTTGAATCAGCAAAAGGATGCAAAGCCATGGCAGTCGTTAATGGGTGGGTTGGACGTTATTTCGAGGATTTCAAGATCGGTGATACCTATCGCAGTCGGCTGGGTCGTACCATCACCGACGTGGACAACATCTGGTTTACCTGTATTACAAACAATACAAACCAGATCCATTTCAACAGCGACTACGCGCGGCAGACGGAATTCGGCCGGCCGCTTGTCAACAGCGCACTGACTCTTTCCGTCGTTGCCGGACTCGGCGTGATTGATGTGAGCGAAAACGGCTTCGCGCTGGGATGGGACAAGATCACTTTGCCGAATCCCGTGTACGCGGGTGATACTTTGTACACACAGCAGGAAATTGTCGAGGCGCGGGAATCGAAATCCCGCCCACAGATGGGGATTATCAAACTCAAGACATTGGGGATCAAACAAGACGGCACGGTTGTCATCGAATACACGCGGAGCGTAATGGTGTGGAAACGCGCACACGCTCCCAATCGTGCGATTTTTCCGGAGCCCAAGGTCTAACCGTCGTGACCGTGAATGTGGTTATTGCGGGGGCCGGGATGTCCGGCCTGGCGGCAGCCATTGCCGCCGCGGAAAAGGGAGCGCGTGTTAGCGTGCTCGAAAAGAGAAAAACGCCCGGCGGTGCCGCCGCAATCTCGGCTGGTGCGATCTGGGCGCCGACGTCAATCAGCCGGCTTAGGGAATATGTTCCAGAGGGTGATCCCGTATTGCAGGAGATTCTGGTGAGCCGCCTCCCGGGGGACTTGGCGTGGCTTGCCTCCCATGGCTTGATGCTAAGCGCTCCGGAATCCGTGGCTGGACTGGGCGAAGGGCGGAATATGCTTGGTGGCGAGTCCGGTCGCCACGACCGGTTCATGCGAGCTATGGCAGATCGCGCCGCGCGCCTCGGCGTGCAGTTTTGCTATCAAGCGGGACTGCGGGAGGCTCGACTGAGCTCCCCCGGTTTCGAAATTCACACCGATGCCGGGGCAACGATCTCGACCGGATCGCTGATACTCGCAACCGGTGGTTTCCAGGGCAACAGGCGGCTTCTTACGCAATATCTGGGGGCGGAGCGGGCCGATCACCTCTACCTGCGCGGCCTTGCCGAAAGCACGGGCGATGGGTTGGCGGCAGCTCTGTCCCTTGGCGCTCGAACAGCAGGAGACATGGCGGCGTTTTACGGCCATACGATGCCCGACGGGGAAATTCCTGCCGAGCAGCTTCAACCGGTAACGCCGTACTTTGCCCGGTATTGTGTTCTGGTGAATTTGCGTGGGCGGCGATTCGTCGATGAAGCAGCGGCGCTTCTCGAGGAAGTGAATCCACAGGAAGGGTGCCGTCAGCCTGGCGGGAGATATTTCCTGGTTTTCGACCAGCACATTTACGCTTCTTACGGCATTAACCAACAAGTGACATCAGCCATTCCTGCAATCGATCGGCTCGCGCTCGCGAGAAAGCTGGGTGTTCCTGTTTACGAGGCTGAAACGCTCGCGAAGTTGGCGCGCCAACTTGGTGTGGAAGGGGTACCTGCCGATCGCTTTATCCACGAGATTGAGACTTACAACGAGGCCTGCCGGTCAGGTTCCGGCGCCGGCCTCAGTCCCTCCAGGATCCGATATGCAATCCCGGTGGAGAAGCCGCCGTTGTACGCGATGCGTTGCGTGCCTGGTATCACGTGTACCACAGGGGGTATTTCCGTCGACGGTCGGGGCAGAGTTCTTGATAGGGGAAAGCGCCCGATCCGGGGGCTGTTTGCTGCGGGTGCTGACGCCGGAGGCGTATTTGGACGTCATTACGCGGGCTTCCTTGGCTGGGCGTTGGTCTCCGGGCGTCTTTGCGGCGACACCGCAGCGGCTGATTCATGACGGTCGCATGCGGGCACAAGCGTCGGCAAAAGGGGTTGCCCACCTACGAAATGTTGATAGCTGCATCTACTGCATGTGCTGGCCGCCGTTCATGGCGAGGTTGGCGCCGGTGAAATAACCGGCGTCTTCCGAGCACAGGAAGGCGACCAGGGCGCCGACCTCCTCGGGCTTGCCGAGCCGCCCCAGCGGGATCTGGGGCAGAATCTTGGTGTCCATCACCTCCTTCGGCACCGCCAGCACCATCCTGGTTGCGATGTAGCCTGGCGAAATGGTGTTGACCGTGACCCCTTTGCGCGCGACTTCGAGCGCGAGCGCCTTGGTGAATCCGTGCATACCGGCCTTGGCAGCGGAATAGTTGGCCTGGCCGAACGCGCCTTTCTGGCCGTTCACCGAGGATACATTGATGACACGGCCCCAGCCGCGCTCGACCATGCCATCGCAAACCGGCTTGGTCATGTTGAACACGCTGTCGAGGTTGGTGCGCATCACGGCGTCCCAATCCGCCTTGCCCATCTTCTTGAAGCTGGCGTCCTTGGTGATGCCGGCATTGTTGACCAGGATGTCGATCGGGCCGACTTCGGACTGAATCTTGGCGACCGCTTTCCGGCACGACTCAAAATCGGTGATGTCTACCTGGTAGGCGTGGAAAGCGTAGCCCTTGGCTTTCATTGCGGCGAGCCATTCGCCGGACTTGGTATTGCTGGGCGAGTAGGTGGCGACCACCTTGTGAGCCGCGTCGCCGAGCTTCATGCAGATCGCTTCGCCGATGCCGCCCATCCCGCCGGTTACGACTGCCACTCGTTGTGCCATTAGTATTCTCCTCCGACAGAAGACGAATTCAGACTAACACACGGCAGGATTACGGATTTGATCAATCGCAACGTTGTTTCACGTAACGCCCGGGCGCCGCTTCGATCACCGGGTAACGCGAATTGCCCAATGCGGTGCGCGCCGGGACGCTCGCGCCGCCATGCCCGGCGAGCCAGCCGCTCCAACGGCTCCACCAGCTGCCGGGATGCTCGCGCGCGCCGGCGAGCCAGTCATCGGGATTCGGCGGCAAGCTTGGGTTCAGCCGGTAATGACGGCGGTTTTGCGACGGCGGATTGACCACGCCGGCGATGTGTCCGCTGGCGGCGAGCACGAATTCGATGTCGCCGCCGACCAGTTGCGTAGTCTGATAGGCGCTTTTCCACGGCACGATGTGGTCCTCGCGCGAGGCGAGGACGAAGGTCGGCAGCCTGATTGAGGATAGATCCACCTTGACGCCGCAGTTGGTGAGCCTGCCCGGCACGCGCAGATTGTTCTCGAGGTAGGTGTTGCGCACGTAGTAGACGAACATCGCGCCCGGCAGGTTGGTGCTGTCGCTGTTCCAGTAGAGCAGGTCGAACGCCTCCGGCTTGCGCCCCTTGAGGTAGTTGTTGACCACGTAATTCCAGATCAGGTCGTTGGGACGCAGGCTCGAGAACGTGAGCAGCAGTTCCTTGCCGTGCAGCACGCCGCCTTGCGCGAAGTCCTTTTCGCGCCGGCTGACGTAGGCCTCGTCGATGAATACCGCGATGTCGCCGGTGTCGCTGAAATCGAGCATGGTGGTGAGAAACGTGACGCTGGCCGCGGGGCTGCGCTGCTGCGCGCGCAGCACGGCGAGCGCGGCCCCGAGCAGCGTGCCGCCGACGCAGAATCCGAGCGCATTGAGCTGTTCGACGCCGCAGATTCCGCGCGCCACGTCGAGCGCCTTGATGACGCCGTCCTCAAGGTATTGGTCCCAGGTGATGCGGCCCATGTCTTCAGTCATGTTGCGCCACGACACCATGAATACGGTGTGGCCCTGCGCCACCGCGTAGCGCACGAATGAATTTTGCGGCTGCAGGTCGAGGATGTAATACTTGTTGATGCACGGCGGCACCATTACCAGCGGCCGCTCGTGCACGGTATCAGTGGCCGGCTGGTATTGAATCAGCTGAAACAGCTCGTTCTCGAACACGACGGCGCCCGGCGTTATCGCGAGGTTGCGGCCGACCTCGAACGCCGATTCATCGGTCGTCGAGATGCGGCCCTTCTTGAGATCCTCGTTCAGGTTCTCGAGGCCCTGCAGCAGGCTGCCGCCATGGGTCTCGGACGCGAGTTTAATGACTTCCGGATTGGTCGATGGATAGTTGGCGGGCGCTGCCGCGTCCACCAGCTGGCGCGTGAAAAAGCGCAGCT
>JACQOI010000314.1 GCA_016202615.1 Betaproteobacteria bacterium | reverse complement strand
TGGGTAACAAACGCTTCGAGGAGCAGATCGCGAAGGTGCTCAAGCGCCGGGTAACGCGTGGCAAGGCGGGGCGGCCGAAGCGCACCGCGGACCAGACGGAGCAACAAACGCCGCTATGAGAGCTCGGAGAAAACGTGGTCTGTCCCCTACTATTACTACCTACTATTATTACGGGCAGGTGGTCGCGGGTTTGAAAGCGCGGGGCGCTTCCAAAGCCGCGCCGGCGAAGAATACCAAGCACTGAGCTTTAAGAAAATTCGTCACGCCGGCGCATGTCGGCCTGCCCCGGCAGGTTGTAAGCCGGGACAGGCAGCGACTTGAATTGATTCCGCCGGATTCCCGGTCTGCGCTGTGCTGCCTATAGCTGGTGCACGAACGCTTCGATTCCGCGCAGCAGCATTTCGACCGCGACCGCGGTCAGAATCAGCCCCATCAGCCGTTCGAATGCAAGCAGCCCGCGCGCGCCGACGAGCTTGCTGATCTTTTCCGCGAACAGCAGCAGCGCGAGCGTAACTGCGGTCGCCGCAGTCAACGCTACGATCCATTCTGCCAGGCGCTGCGGCGCGCTGGATGCCAGCAGAATCACCGTTGCGATTGCAGTCGGTCCTGCTATCGCAGGAACCGCAAGCGGCACGATAAACGGTTCGCCCTGAATCTGCTCGCCGAATATGGGCTCGCTGCCGCGGAATATCATGCGCAATGCGATCAGGAACAATATGACTCCGCCGGCGATGTTGAGCGAAGATTCGGACAGTCCAAGCAGATCGAGCAGGAAGCGCCCCGATACCACGAACAAAAGCAGCACCGCAAACGCGATTGCGCACTCGCGCACGATGACGAGGTTGCGGCGCGCCGGATCTAAGTCGCGCAGCAGCGACACGAACAGCGGGATATTCCCGACCGGGTCCATCACCAGCAGCAGTATCACGATTGCCGACGAAAACGAGATGTCTATCAACCAGAACCCCCAACCCTGAACGATCAGTGCCGGCTTCCGCTACCGCACCTTGCAGCATTGTGACAGAAGGTAGTGCCATTGAGGGCCAGCGGGAAATCAACCGCCGATTACATCGCCTTCAGTAACCGTGCATCGCAGCGTGGTTCAGACTGAACCGATGGCCTAATTTGATGAACTAATTGGCATATTTGTTGACAATTGGTTCAGTTTTTTCTAGCATTAAAACCCCGCGCTGATCCTCACAGCGCACGTCAAGAACAAGTCGAACCAATCCGATTGCCGCCATGGCAACGTGCAAGTGAGCGCCGTTTCAGGAGAATCGCGATGCCCGGTAGATTACGCGCCTCAGGCCCGACCGCGGAGCCTGTGCAACGCGACGCGCAACCGGCGGCGCAGACCGTAAGGCTCGCGGTCATTTCCGAAGGCATCATTTCCTGGCCGCTGTATGTCGCGCAATCGCAGCGCTTGTTCGAGCGCGAAGGCATAAACGTTGAAACCACGTTCACCGGTTCTTCGGTGCAGCAGCTCGAGCGGCTCACCCGGGGCGGCTTCGACATCGGCTTCCAGCAATCCGACCACATCGTGCGCGGCGTCGAGCGCGGCTCCGATTTGTTCATATTCATGGCGCAGGCGCGCTGAACCTCCAAGTTCGTATTCGTGAGTGACCTCAAGCAGATGCGCGCGGCGCACATTCTCGTTGCCGGCAAGCAGGACCGGCTGATTCCGTGGCAGGATGCCGAACGCATCGCGCGGGAGGCGTCGGGTCCAGACGAACTGGTGGTGATAGAAGACGGCAACCACGTCGCCAACAACCGTGTCTACAAGTACCGCACGCAGTCGGCCGACTGGATGGCGCAGCAGCTGGGCGCTGCAAAACGCTGAACCGGAAATATCAGGAGTATTGGCATGGCCCGCAAACGCAAAGCAGTCGAACCCAAAGTAGTGAAAGCGTCCGGCATCGATCCCGGGCGTCGCGTGAGCGCGGCGCCCGACGGCCTGTACGATCCCGCGAATCCGGGCCATCGCTGGGAGCGCCCGCTGCAGGCGCCGGGCCGCATGCAGGTCGATTTCGAGGAGCGCGTCGATTTCCGTCGGCTGCACGAGTACCGGCTTGCACGCACCCGCAATGCGCTTGCCAAGTCGAGGCTTGGCGCGCTACTCGTCTTCGACCAGTACAACATGCGCTACATTTCGAGCACGGTGATCGGCGAGTGGGCGCGCGACAAGCTGACGCGCTGGTGCCTGCTCACCGGCAATGGCGAGCCGTACGTGTGGGATTTCGGTTCCGCGGCGCGCCATCACAAGATCTATGCGCCGTGGCTGCCCAAGAACCACTGCGTCGCCGGGAACGTCGGCCTGCGCGGCGCGATCAATCCCCGGGTGGGACTTTTCGAGCAAGCAGCAAAAGAGATCAAAGACATCCTGGTGCAGGAAGGAGTGGCCGACATGCCGCTCGGCATCGACGTCGTCGAGCCGCCGTTTCTGTTCGCGCTGCAGAAGCTCGGGATCAAGGTGCAGGATGGGCAGCAGGTGATGCTCGACGCCCGCGAAATCAAGAGCCACGACGAAATCACGCTGCTCAACATGGCGGCGGCGATGGGCGACGGCGTCTATCAGGACATTTTCGAGGCGCTCAAGCCCGGCGTGCGCGAAAGCGAAATCGTGGCGATGGCGACCAAGCGGCTCTACGAGATGGGCTCGGACTGCGTCGAGGCGATCAACGCCATCGCCGGCGAGCGCTGCAGTCCCCACCCGCACAATTTCACCGACCGCTTGATCCGGCCGGGTGACCAGGCGTACTTCGACATCATCCAGACCTACCTGGGC
>JACQOI010000313.1 GCA_016202615.1 Betaproteobacteria bacterium | reverse complement strand
ATGCCGCTCTCGCCCTGGATCACGTCGTCATATGCCGGGCGGTCGCGAAACGGACCGTCCTGCCGATAGCCCGGCGCGCATGCATAGACGATCCGCGGGTTGCGTGCGGCGACAGCCTTATAGCCGACGCCCAGCCGCTCGGCGGATTCCGGGCGCATGCTGTGCACGAATACGTCAGCTTCTTCGATCATGCGGTTCAATGCATCGAGCGCTTCGCGCCGCTTGAGATTCAACACGACGCTACGCTTGCTGCGATTCATGCCGAGAAACATCGCAGCCATACCGGGGTGACGCGCGGGCCCGATCTTGCGGTTGAGATCGCCGGCGGGGTTCTCGATCTTGATAACGTCAGCGCCGTGGTCGCCGAGGATTTGCGTTGCAACGGGCCCGAGGATGAACTGCGTCAGGTCTACGACACGAAATCCGCACAGCGGCCCGCTCCCACGCCGGGCGTTTTCCTTGGCCCTCACTGCCGAGGCGCCTTGCGGCACTTCACCATACGCACCGGATTGTGCACGTTCAATTCCATATTGTGAATCTTGCCCGCGCCATTCTATAGCTTCGCGACGGCGCCTAACAAGCTGTTACCGATGATGTTGCGCTGTATCTGGTTGGTGCCTTCGATGATCTGCAGCACTTTCGCATCACGCATGTAGCGGTTTATCGGAAACTCTGCGGATATGCCCGCCGCGCCGAAGAGCTGCACTGCGTCGGTAGCCACTTTCATCGCGACGTCTGTCGCATAGCATTTGGCCATTGCCGCAAAAGGCGCGAGCTCACCGCCGGAGACGCCCGCGTCGACCATTCCGGCGGCACGATAAACCAGGCCGCGCGCCGCTTCCGTCTGCATCGCCATGTCGGCGAGCATCCAGCGGATGCCTTGAAAGTTTCCGACGGTTTGTCCGAACGCGTGCCTGTTCTGCACGAACTGCAGCGCGTGGTCGATCGCGCCCTGCGCAAGCCCGATGCCTCGCGCCCCATGAACCGGCCGTGCAGCGTTGAATGTTTCCATGACCGCTTTGAAACCCCTGCCCTCTTCTCCGAGCCGGTTTTCCTCGGGCACGAATACATTCTCGAGAAAGAGCGGGCACGAAGGCACGCCGCGCGCGCCCATTTTCTCCTCCTTGCGGCCGATTTCGAGGCCTTTCGCGCCGCGTTCGACGGCAAACAGATTGATGCTGCCGCGGCTGTCATCGTCGCCCGTTTTGGCACCGATGAAAATGAAATTCGCGAACGGCGCGCCCGTGCACCAGATTTTGGCGCCGCTGATGCGGTAGCCGCCCGCCACACGCCGCGCGCGCGTCTTGATCCCGGCCACATCCGAGCCACTTTGCGGCTCCGTCACGGATATGGAGACTTTCTGCTTCCCGGCTGCAAGCGCGGGGAGAAAACGCCGCTTCTGCTCGTCCGTTCCGGCCGCCAGAATCGCCCCGATAGGCGTCCATTGCACGATCAGGAGATACGCGGTGTTGTAGCAGACGCGCGCGAGCTCCTCGACCGCGACGCACGCCGACAGCGTGCTGCCACTGCCGCCGTAGCTCTCCGGAAACGGCAGCGCGAACAGACCCAGCTCGCGCAGCAACTCGAACATATCGTGCGGATACTCCGCCGTGCGATCGATGTCGTTCGCTCGCGGCGCGACTTTTTCGCGCGCCACGCGGCGCACGAGCGTCTGTATCTGCAGTTGCTGTTCGTCGAGCGCGAAACTCATCTGCGTCCTCGCTTCCTCATATCGTCGAGCGTTGTTGTTGACGCCGCACCAGGACTTGCTCTATTCTTGCGGGTCAGCTTAACGACCATTCAATTCCTCCGCAAGTTTATCGAGGAGTCACTCGCGTTGGCGCACAACGGCCACACCAAAGTTGCGCTCGTTACCGGCGCCAATCAGGGCATCGGCTACGCCATCGCCGAGCGCCTTGCAGCCGACGGCATGCGCGTAGTGCTCAACGGCCGGCGCGCCGCTGCCGTGGAGGAGGCTGTGAGGAAGATCGCCGACAAAGGCGCGGGCGCGATCGGTATCGTGGCGGACGTCTCGAGCGAACAAGCGGTCGCGCGCATGTTCGAGCAGATCAAATCGCAGTACGGGCGCCTTGATGTGGTGGTGAACAACGCCGGCATCGCGCCGCGCATCGAGGGCCGCAACCCGCGAGTCGAGGACACGCCGTTGGAACACTGGGAGCGGACGATCGCCGTGAATCTGACCGGCGCATTCCTGGTGTCGCGTTCAGCCCTGCCGCTCATGAAGGCGCATAAGTGGGGCCGGATCATCAGCATGTCGTCGCAGTCCGGACGCATGTATACGGGCTTCGGCAGCGCCAGCTATGCGGCATCCAAAGCGGGGCTGATCGGTTTTTCCCGTGTGCTGGCCGGCGAGGCCGGCGAGTACGGCATCACGGTAAATTGCGTATCGGCCGGGCGAATCAAAACCGCAATGATGGCGACATTCGCGAGCACAGACAAGGCCGAACAGCAGTACATTGACCGCACGCCGCTGCGCAAAGTGGGCTATCCCAACGACGTCGCCGGCGCGGTGAGCTTCCTCGCGTCCGACGCGGCGTCCTTCATCACCGGTGCGGTCATCGATATCACAGGCGGATTTTTCATGCCGTAATGCCTCGGCTCGCGTCCGCCGGCCTTGCGCGCCGGGTTAACGACTGTTCAATTGGAGGAACCCACCAGGAATGGAACATGGGCATCGACGAAGCAATCGAAGCGGAAGCGCAGGCGCAAGCGATCTGCATGCAGACAAAGGATTTCGAGCGCGCCTATAATGCATTCGTCGCCAAGCAAAGGCCGGTTTTCGAAGGCGGGTAATCGTGGCTTTCCTACGGAGAGCCACTTGAGCCTGAATTCGTGTAACATCCGAAACCGACAAATACAGAAAGGTCCCTAAAACCCATGAGACTCCAAGGCAAGACCGCGCTGATCGCCGGCGCGAGCCGCAACATCGGCAAGGCGATCGCACTCACTTATGCGAAGCAGGGCGCCGACCTGATACTTGTTGCGCGATCGATGAGCGACGACCTCGTGCGCGCGGCGAAAGAGTGCGAGGCGTTAGGCGTGCGCGCACTTCCACTCGCCGCGGACGTTGCCGATTACCGGCAGGTCAACCGCATGGTCGAAGAGGGCCTTGCTCATTTCGGCAAAGTCGACGTGCTCGTGTGCTCCGCCGCGATCCGTCCGCACAAGCCGTTCTGGGAAATCGACTACGACGAATGGCTGCAGGTGTTCGCGGTCAATCTGCACTCGACGTTCTATCTCGCGAAAGCGCTTGCGCCCGGCATGATGAAGCGCGGCGCCGGCGGCAGCATCATCGCGCTCGGGGGGCTTGCTTCGATGACCGGACAGCCGCTGCGCGCGCATGTCGTCGCTTCAAAGACGGGGCTTTACGGGCTCATCAAAGCGCTCGCGCTCGAGCTCGGTCCGTATGGCGTGCGCGCAAATCTGATAGCGCTCGGATTTATCCAGACCGAGCGGCGAAATCCGGAGTGGTACCCGGAGGGAGGCGGCGCACCCAAAGGAGATGACGACGGTTCGACGCTCGGCGCCACACCGCTACACAGGATCGGCAGGCCGCAGGACGTGGCGAATGCGGCGCTCTATCTTGCCTCGGAAGATTCGGCGTTCGTGACCGGCGATCGCGTCATCTGCGCGGGCGGCAGATATATGTGATTTGCCGCTTCAATCAGAGCTGCCGGAAAAACCGTTTATCCGTTCCGACGTTGCCGACACTTCGACTGCGCGCTGATCGCGCTACGCTCAGTGCGAGCGGTGACTGCTATTCGAGGCGCAACCCCGCCGACTTAATCAAGCGCGACCACTTCTCGGCCTCGGCGCGCAGGAAAGCGCCGAACTCTTCCGGCGAGCCGCCGGCCGGCTCCATGCCGACCGTGGCGAAGCGTTCCTTGTTTGCCGGATGTTGGGCGGCTTTCACGATTTCCACATTGAGCTTGTCGATGATGTCGCGCGGTGTTCCCGCCGGCGCGATCGCGCCGAACCATCCGGTGACGACGAATCCGGGCAGTCCTGATTCGACCATCGTCGGTACATCCGGCCATGCGGCAAACCGCCGGGCGCCGGTGACTGCGATCGCGCGCAGCTTTCCGCCTTTCACCTGTGCGGCGGCGGTAGCCGTGCTGTGGAACATGAAATCGACGTCGCCGCTCATCAGACCCACAACCGCCGGGCCTCCTCCCTTGAAGGACACTGCTATGACCTTCGTTCCCGTCATCGCCTGCAACAGTTCTGCGGCGAGATGGCCGGCACCGCCGAGATTCGGCGTGCCGAAGTTGAGGCCGCCGGGCCGTGCCTTGCCGAACTCGATCAACTGTTTCACCGAAGCCACCGGAATGTTGGGTCGCGTCGTCAGCGCGTACTGACTCGACAGCATCTGCGCGATCGGCGCGAAATCTCTGAACGTGTCGAAGGGAATCCTGGGGTTCAGGCTCGGGTTGACCGCGAACTCGAACGATCCCATGAGCAGCGTGTAGCCATCCGGTCGGGCCTTGGCCACGATCTCCGCTCCGATCATTGAGCCGGCGCCTGCGCGGTTGTCGACCACCACCGACACGCCGAGCTGATCGGCGAGCCGCGGCGCGAGTGTGCGCGCGTTGATATCGGAGGCGCCGCCCGCAGAGGCCGCCACGATGAAGCGTATCGATTTCGTCGGATAGGCGGGCTGCGCCGCGAATATGGGTAGCGCGTGCAACGCCAACACAACGCATGCCAGCGCCGGTGCGAAGTCAAGTCTCATATGCGTCCTCATTCTGGATTCAGTCGAGCGGAGATTTTATCACTGACGCCGCCATCGGCTAGGAGTTTGTCGGACTTAGTCCCGACAAACTCCTGGTGAGTTTATTATGAATGGTCAGCCGGCTTTGCTTTTAGCAGCCTGTGGGACTTAACAGTCCGTACAGGCTGCTAGCCTCGAACCAGCTGCTGCGCCATGTCGCGCAGTTTGTGCTTCTGGATCTTGGT
>JACQOI010000293.1 GCA_016202615.1 Betaproteobacteria bacterium | reverse complement strand
CCGATATAGCTGGCGTGCAGCCCATGTCCGTCGCCCCATCCGGCTGTTTAAGGAGGCCTCCCCTAACGGATGACCGCGGGAAACTTCTGCCCAGATTCAGGGAGCTGCTCGAAAAGCATAGCGATCGGGTGTTGTTCGGCCTGGATACCCCCTGGAAAGAATGCTGGGCCGAAGAACTTTTCAAGCGATGGGTGGAGTGGGCCGACAACGTCGTTGCCCAGCTCGCAGATTCCGGAATTGCCGAGCGGGTCATGCACAAGAATGCAGAAAGGATTTTCAATCTCTGACCGTGATCGCCCGTCGCGAGCGGCCGCCATGCGCGCAGCGCTGCAGATCTGACTTGCTCTCGGAAACCGCTGTACTCCGCCGGCAGGAACTCGCGCACGATCGCGATCTGGTCCTCGTGCAAGCTGTGAGGCGGTGGGCCATGGTGTTTTTGTATACCGGGTAGCGGGATGACGCCCAATTTAATGTTAGGCGTTAAAGGCGACAGCGTGGACATCGACAAGCTACCGAGGTATCTCGAAGAGAAAGCTAGGACGAAGCGTACCGTCTACTACAGCGATCTCGTTTCGCATTTCCACCTCCTACCTCCCACCGCTCGACGGAGCATGGATGGGCCATCGGTTGCAACAAGCCTTTGACGCGCTGGACCGTGAGGACGCGGAGGCGCACCGCCCGTTCCGGACATCTCTTGTCATCGCGAAAGAGACAGACATGCTATCCGCCGCGATATTCGGCAGGCGACAAGGTACGCATCCTCTATGATCCCGACCGGCCCGAGGAGGCGCGGATCGATGATTTCACCGATCTCTGGCTCCGCCCCGTCTTTCTGGCGGGCGTGGGACTGATTCTCGCCGTGCTTGGCGCGGTCTCGCTGCATACGCGCATCAAGTACGGCTGGGAGCGGACGAAACAAGGATATTATCGCGGCGAGCAATGACGTGATGGAATTACTGAAGAAAGAGATCACGGGCCGTTCCGGTCCCACACCGAATCAGGTGTCCTGGACACCAGCGGAGGGTTATCTTCCGATGCGGCACGTGGTGACAGGCCACCGTCTGGGCGGGGCCGTCGCGCTGGCGGTGGGCGTGCCATGGCTGTTTTACGCCGTGCAGTTCTTGATCGAGGAACACCAACGCACGGGACCCGTCTGGGGGTTGTTGTTGCTGTCTCCACTGGCGCTTGGCGGGCTGGCGGTCACGCTGTTTGGTCTGAGCCAGTTCATCTACCGGGAAGAAACGGTGATTGACGCCGAAACCGTGCGATGGACCCGGCACGGACTGATGGGATCGAAGGCCTGGCAGGAACCGTTATCGCGTTACCTCGGCGTGTTGAAGGACTACCAATATCGAAGTGGCCACGTACCCTCCGATTCGGGTTCCACGATGTACAACAGTCACATGGAATACATGCTCACCCTTCACCACGACGATCCGTCAAAACGTGTCAGATTGTACGAATCGCAGAATTCCATGATCTATCCGCCCGAAGAATGGAACCGGCTGTGGGCATATTACGCCACGCTCTTCCGGCTGCCGGTGCTGGAAGGCAGCCGCGAGGGCATCATATCTTCCTCTGTGGAAGACCTCGCGACGCCACTGCTCGCCAAGGTGTCGGAGGGCACAATCAAGGTGCCCGAGGTGGCTCTGGATAGACCGCGGTTGCCGGCCGGGCTTTCACTGCATCGGGAGGATGACCTCTGGGTGATCACGCTCAAGCCGATCGGGCACATCTGGAAGACCGCTCTACTGCTTGTCATGGCCATTGCCGTGCTTGGGATTGGGGCCGTTTTTTACATCGTTCCGCGCTCTCTTCCTCCATTTCTGATCATGCTGGCCTTTGCCGGCACGCTGCTGGCCGGGGTTGTCCTCCACATCGTTTCTGTCGCACGCAGATTCCGCCACCCCGATCAGGTTGCCGTCGATACGAAGGCGCTCTGGTATCGGACATGGGATCGGCGCCGCGGCTGGGACACGCGCAGCTTCCCTATCGCCGACATCGTCAGGATTGTCCTGCGGGCGGAGTCGGCTTACTACAGCACCGGCGAACAAGTAGTTGTGGAAGGCAGAGGCGGCAAGCTTGAATTCGGTGCCGCACTGACGGATCGGGCGCGGCAACGGTTGCGGGATTTGCTACTGTATCTCGCGGTCACGAGTACCGTTGAAAACAGCAACGTTCCTGCCGGCGTAAGGGCGGTGCGATGAGCTTCACGATTTTCATGGACGGGTTGCGGCAACACCTATTTCAGGTGTTGTTTCCATTGGCCGTGACCTGGCTGCTTGCTCTGGTGTTGATCAACGTCATTGGCGATCTGCTTTCCTTGAATCCATTCCCGGAAGGCGGGATGCCGCATCGACTGTTCGCGGGCGTTGTGCCACCGCTGGCAGCCCTTGCGATTCTTGCGGCGGCAATCTGGCTACAACGCCGCTCGTTGCGCCGCTGGCCGGGCTTTCTGCTGCTGCCTGCTGCTGTGCGCCTGGGTGCCGCCGCCGTGCGCCTCGCTGTACATATTGTGGTGTGGTTCGTAGCCGTTACCATTATCGTGGTCGTGGTCAGCTACCTGTTTTACGATTCAGCCACGGATCCGCAAGGGCAGTTTCACGTCTGGGTGTGGGCTGGTGGATTGCTCTACGCCGTGGCGCTGACACCTGCCGCGGCGATTCTGTCCGTGTGGCGGTTGCTGCGCAGACCAGGGGGTGAAACTCCATGAGGCAAGGTATTTTCTGGTTCGCGTTGCTGGCCAATTCCGTCGCGATGTTCGCGGTTTTCAACCCCTGGTTCGAAGACTGGTCGACATCGGGCACCATGTTCCTGGTGGTCGAGGCGATCTTCCTTCCACTCATCGGCGTACCGGTGTTCATTCATCACCTACGCAAGGGTCTGTCGCCGCGCGAGTCGCTCGCGGCGAGCTTGCGCTCGGTGATGGATTTCCTGGCGGGATGGGTATGAGCATGGTGCGGCGAACACGCGCACGGGTCTTCTCTTTGCTGACCTTCCTCCTTTGCCTGCCGCCAGCCTTTTTCGTCGGCATCACGCTGATCGGCCACGCCCGGCTGGTACCTTATGTATCGGTATGGCTCGACCGGCTAGTGCTGTTCGCCACCGCCCTCGGGCTGCCGCTGCTGGCTGGCTACGCGGTCCATCAGTTCGTTTCCGGGCGGAGAATCGGTACGGATGTGCTGTCGGCTGCGCTGGAACGGGCGTTTCCCGGCAGGACGAAGGAAGCCAGGATAATCTTGGCGCGTTACGGGACGCAAGCGCACGAACGGGAGCAGGAGCGCGTTCGCCTCGCAGCGGTTTATCTGAGCGGCGGCGACATCGCGGAACTGAACCGCCTGATTGATATGGCCAAACAGGACCGGCGCGACATCCTGATGTGGGCCGGACAGAAACGCAGGGGGGAAAGCCGCTCATGACTCAAATCATTGGTATCGTACTGATTGTCGGTAGTGGCCTGTTGGTGGTCTATGCGGAAGGGCTCCACTGGATCGCCCTGTGGAACCTGTTGCCGTTGGTGCTGGCAGCGCTGGCGATTTTACGGCGAGCCGGTGCAGTGCAACCATCGTGGAGCGCCATCATTTTTGCCGGTATTACGACCTTCGTTATCGCTTTGACACATGCCGCCTGGATCTTCGACTGGGGAGGGACACAGACCGGGTCATCTACAGCCGGATTGATTTTCCTGTTTTCGCCGATCTACTCGGTTCTACTCGGTACAGTTGCGTGGGCATTGGTAAGGGGCATTGAACACTTCGGCAGAAAGAGAAACGCGGCCCAACAAGGCGCTCCAGCCGACGCCAAAAAGCGGCGCGGCTGAGCTTGGTCGTTGAGGCTGTAGAAAAAGGCCCCAAACGCGAGTTTTGCGCAACGCCTACAAACTGCGACCTCATGGAACGCTCCAGAATCCACGCAAAAGTTTTCGGAGGGGTAAATGCATACCCAAAATAGAGCGAAAATGGCAAGAGTCGAAGTATCCAGGGTTTTTCTACAGCCTCGTTAGGCCGCACATCGTGACGTTCCATCGTCTTTATGGTGCGGTCAATCCCCTATACTACCTCTTGACAATACTAACGCATATCGTTAGTATTGGTTTATGGCGATCCGGTCGTTCAAGTGCGCCGATACGCAACGCCTGTTTGGCGGCAAACGTGTTAAGCGGTTCGTGAACATCGAATCCGTTGCCATGCGCAAGCTGGCAATGCTGAACCGGGTCGGAAGACTCGATGACCTGCGCGTGCCGCCGGGCAACCGGCTGGAAGCCTTGAAAGGCGACCGCGCCGGGCAGCATAGCATCCGCGTCAGCGATCAGTTCCGTGTGTGCTTCGTGTGGACGACGGAAGGCCCGAAGGACGTTGAGATCGTGGACTATCACTGACGGAGAGACATCATGCGTAAAGTTCCCTATCCGCACCCCGGTGAAATTCTGCTGGAAGAATTCCTGAAACCCATGGGCATCACGCAATACCGGTTGGCCAAGGAGATCGGCGTACCGCAACGGCGCATCGGTGAGATCGTGGCCGGCGCGCGCGCCATCACCGCCGATACGGGCCTGCGTCTATCGCGGTTTTTCGGCATGTCCGAGGATTTCTGGATCGGCTTGCAGATGGACTACGACGCAGCCAAGGCCAAGGATTCCCTTGCCAAGACGCTGGCGAAGATCAAGCCATGGACTCTGGGCGAGGTTCATTCAGGCACCCCGGCCTAACAAAGCACTGGAGCCGACCGCGTAAAGCCTTTGCATTTTAGGAAAGCTCGGTGGGCGGCGGCTCAGCTTGTCGTTGGATTTCAGGAAACACCATGGATTTCGCGATTACACGCATCAACTCAGATCCTGAAGTGAACAGAAGGGTACAATATCCGCCACCTTCAAGAACAAACGCCGCCGTGACCGTCGCCGCCCGCTTCGAAATTCACTACTCGCAGTTCGTCGATCCGCACGGCAAAGTCGTCGCCGCCCTTCCCGCTTTCGCTAAAGACCCGGCGGCGCTGATACCACTTTACAAAGCGATGGTGCTGATGCGCACCTACGACGCCAAGGCGATCGCGCTGCAGCGCACCGGGCAACTCGGCACTTACGCCTCGATGCTCGGTAAGGAAGCGGTCGAAGCCGGAGTCGGCGCGGCGATGGCGAAGGATGACGTGTTCTTGTGCACCTATCGCGAAAATGGCGTGCAGATCATGCGCGGCTTGACCGTTCGCGAGCTGTTCCTTTACTGGAGCGGCGACGAGCGCGGCAGCGACTTTTCCGTGCCGCGCCACGATTTTCCGATCTGCATCACGATCGGATCGCAGTGCTTGCATGCCGCAGGCGTCGGCTACGCGATCAAACTGCGCAAACAGCGGCGCGTCGCCGTGTGCATGTTTGGCGACGGCGCGACCTCGAAAGGCGACTTCTACGAAGGCATCAATGCCGCCGGTACTTGGCGGTTGCCGGTGGTATTCGTCGTCACCAACAACCAGTGGGCGATCTCGGTGCCGCGCAAGACGCAGACCGCGGCGCAGACGTTGGCGCAGAAAGCAGTCGCGGCCGGCTTCGAGGGCTTGCAGGTCGACGGCAACGACGTAATCGCCGTGCACCACGCAACGCGCGAAGCGCTCGCCAAGGCGCGCTCCGGCGGCGGGCCGACGCTGATCGAGGCCGTTACTTACCGCCTGGGCGACCACACCACCGCCGACGACGCGTCGCGCTACCGCCCGGCAGAGGAAGTCGCCGAAGCGTGGAGACGCGAGCCGGTATTGCGCCTGCGCAATTACCTGTCCGAAACCAAGGTCTGGAACAAGGCACAGGAAGAAGAGCTGCTCAGGCAATGCAATGAGCAGGTGCAGGCTGCGGCACAGGCGTATCTCGACACACCAGCGCCGCCGGTCGAACAGATGTTCGATCATATGTACGCGACGCTTCCGGCGGCTTATGCCGCGCAGCGCGCCGCGATACTCGCTGCAGACCATGGCGCAGATCACGCTGGTTGAAGCCGTCAACCTCGCGCTCGCGCGCGCGATGGCTGACGATTCCGAGGTGATTGTGCTCGGCCAGGACGTTGGCCGCGATGGTGGCGTATTCCGCGCGACGCTCGGCCTGCTGGAAAAATTCGGCCCCGAACGCGTGATCGACACGCCGCTCGCCGAGAACCTGATCGTCGGCATGAGCATCGGCATGGCAGTGGAGGGCTTGAAGCCGGTATGCGAAATCCAGTTCGCCGGCTTTGCCTATACCACGATCGACCAGATCCTGAACCACGCCGGCCGCATGCGGCATCGCACGCGCAGCCGCTTGAGCTGTCCGCTGGTGTTGCGCACGCCGTGCGGCGCCGGCATTCATGCACCCGAGCACCATTCGGAGAGCCCTGACGCGATGTTCGCGCATATCCCCGGCATCCGCGTTGTTTATCCCTCGTCGCCGAAGCGCGCCTATGGATTGTTGCTCGCCGCGATCCGCGATCCCGACCCGGTGGTGTTTCTCGAGCCGACGCGGCTTTACCGCCTGTTCAAGGAGGACGTCAACGACAACGGCGAAGCGCTTGCGCTCGACACGTGCTTCACGCTGCGCGAAGGCACCGACATCACGCTGATAACGTGGGGCGCAATGGTGTACGAAACGCTGCAAGTTGCCGACGAGCTCTCCGGGCAAGGCATCGCCGCCGAGGTAATTGATGTCGCAACCCTGAAGCCGATCGACTTCGATACGATACTCGCATCGGTGGCGAAGACCGGCCGCTGCGTACTGGTGACCGAAGCGCCGCGCCATTGCAGCATCGCATCCGAAATCGCGGCAACGCTTGCCGAGCAGGGTTTGCTCACACTGCTCGCGCCGGTGCAACGCGTCACCGCGCCCGACGTCGTGGTGCCGCTGCCGCGGCTCGAGCATCATTACCTGCCGGGCAGGCGGCAAATACTCGCGGCAGTGAAAAAGACCCTCGAATTCGCGTAACAAAGTGATTGAGTGATTCAGAAGCTATCCCAAAAACAGCAACGGCCGATGAAACCACAGATAAACACGGATGAACGCGGATAAGGCCGACGCTAAGAGTCCTCGCCATGGAAAACGTGCATTTCCCGTGGGTAACGCCGTGATTTCCGTGTGTCTTGCGGCCCGGAAACACCTGATTTTTATCAGTGTTTATCTGCGTCCATCTGTGGTTAGCCATTGTTTTTCAGATTTTTGAGATGGGTTCTCAGTAATTGAGTAAATAAGTTGAAAATGGCGACGGATATGAGAATTTCGCATTCACTTGATCACCCAATCACTTAATCACGAATTTGAAACCGATGAAAATCTTCAAGCTGCCCGACTTGGGCGAAGGCCTGCAGGAAGCGGAAATCGTCAAATGGCACGTCAAGGTCGGCGACGAGGTCACGCTGGACCAGCCGCTGCTTTCGGTCGAGACCGCCAAGGCCATCGTCGACATTCCCGCACCCTATGCGGGCAGGATTGCCTGGCTCTACGGAAACGTCCACGATGTCGCGCACGTCGGCCAGCCACTGGTCGCGTTCGAAGGCGGTGACGACACTGATGCCGGCACGGTCGTCGGCAAAGTCGATGTCGGACAGCAAGTGCTGTCCGAGGCGCCCGCCGCAGCTCCGGCGCTCGCGCACGGCATCAAGGCCACGCCGGCGGTACGCGCGCTTGCGCGCAAGCTTGACATCGATCTTGCAATGGTAACGCCGACTGGCGCCGACGGGCTGATCACCGCCAACGACGTGCAGCGCGCGGCGCGCATTCTCGCCGCGGCCGGCCCGCAGGAGCTGCTGCGCGGCGTGCGCAAGGTGATGGCGCAAAGCATGACGCTCGCGCACGCCGAGGTCGCTTCCGCCACCATTATGGACGATGCCGACATCAACGCCTGGCGCGACGGGGAAAGCATCATGCTGCGCATGATCCGCGCGCTGGTCGCCGCGTGCCGTGCCGAGCCGTCGCTCAACGCGTGGTACGACAGCCAGGCGGTGGGACGACGGCTGCTCAAGAACATCGATCTCGGCATCGCGGTCGACACCTCCGATGGGCTGCTGGTGCCGGTGCTGCGCAACGTCGAGAAGCGCACGCCCGAAGATCTCAAAACGTCGCTTCCGAAGCTGATCCAGGACACGCGCGAGCGCAAGGTGCCGCCCGAAGACCTGCGCGCGAATACCATCACGCTGTCGAACTACGGCTCGATCGCCGGGCGCTACGCATCGCCTATCATACTGCCGCCGACGGTCGCGATCGTCGGCGCCGGGCGCCTCATGAAGGAAGTGATTGTGGTAGACGACAAGCCGGCGATACACCGCATGCTGCCGCTGTCGGTGACCTTCGATCACCGCGCCGTGACCGGCGGCGAAGCCGGACGCTTCATGGTCGCGATGATTGCCGACCTGCAGGAAGCCGAATAAGGCGATTGCCGAATACCATCACCCCGAAAGGATACGGCCGTGCCAAAAACCAAACGGAGCCGGTTTCCTCTGCTCAAGGCAAGCGCCATCGCCGCGATGAAGGAAAAGCGGCGCGTGCACCGGCTCAACCGGCGCGCCGTACGCAACGGCAAATCGCTCGGCGACGCCCTCGGCATGAAGGACATGGGCATCCATCTGGTCAGGATAGAGCCCGGGGATCAGACCACGGAGTACCACACGCATTATTGCGACGAGGAATTTCTCTTCATCCTGTCAGGCCACGGTGTTGCTGAAATCGGCGACCGGAAGATCAAAGTCGGCCCAGGCGATTTCATGGGCTTCGTTGCCGGTTCGCCGCCGCACATGATGACGAACCCGTTCAAAAAAGACTTGGTATATCTGATGGGCGGCACCCGCAAGCCGTTCGACGTTTCGGAATACCCGCGCGTCCGTAAACGCTCGTACAAGTTCGCCGGCAAGCGTCACACCGTGGAGTACGGCGATATCGAGGAAAGTCAGCGCTAATGTGCTGTCCCGTAAGTTTCTTGCACCAATCGTAGGTCGGGAAACCTTTCCCGACGAAGCGTCGCCAAAGGATTGGCGACCTACGACCCCGCGCGCTATGCCGCGGCGCGTTGGCCGACGACGTCTTTTGCGATCTTGCGGAATTCCCCTTCAGTCAACAGCTTCTTCGTGCCGAGCGAGTACTTCTTGACTTCCGCCGTGATCTTGAGGGCTTCCTCCTCCGACGCCTCGATACCCGCTTGTTCGAGCCACATCTTGACCGAATCGATGCCGCTGCCCTTGCCCATCACCACGGTAGCGGGCGGCTGCCCGACGACGCTCCAGCGCACGGGGAACAGCTCGGTCGCGAATTCCTCGCCGCAATTCTTGAACCAGCTCGCGATAATTCCGGATTCGATCTGATACAGTGAGTTGCCGACCACGGGTTTGTTCGTGGGTACGAGCACCCCGGTAAGCTTCTGCACCAGATTGGCAAGCGGAGTGAGCTTGGTGTAATCGAGCCCGACATCGATACCGTACATCGTCAGTAGCGCCATCACGGTTTCTTCCATCGGCGTATTGCCGGCCCGCTCGCCGACGCCGAGCACCGTCGTGTGCATCACTTCGACGCCCTCGGCAAGCGCCATGATCGTATTGGCCACGCCCATGCCGAAGTCCTGGTGGAAATGCGCTTCGAGGCGTTTGTTGATGCGCGACTTGACCTGGCGCACGAAGTACTGCATCGCATGCGGTGAAACGACGCCGAAAGTGTCCACCAGAGCCAGCGCGTCCATGTGCCCTTCCCTGCCGACACGCTCGATCAGATCCAGCACCCATTTCATTTCAGCGCGCGAAAAATCGATCGGGAAGAACACGACTTCAAGCCCGTTGGCATGCGCAAACCTGGTGGCTTCGATCGAAGTCTCGATCGCCTTTTCCATCGGCCACTTGTAGGCGATATCGACCATGTGCTTGCTGGACGGAATTTCCATCACCACGCCGTTGACACCGGTGTCGATCGCGCGCTGGACGTCTTCCTTCATGCAGCGCGAGAAGGCGAAGATCTGCGGACCGAGATTGCGTTTGACGATCGCCTTGATGGCTTCGGCGTCGGAGGGGGAAACGATCGGCATGCCGGCCTCGATGCGGTGAACGCCCGCCTCGGCCAGCCCTTCTGCGATGCGAATCTTGTCGTCCTTGGTCAGGATCACGCCGGTCTGCTGTTCCCCGTCGCGCAAAGTGATGTCGTGGATTTTGATGTTCTTGGCGAACTTGAAATCCTTCGTCACTTCGGGCGCGAAATTCCACTCGCTCACGAACCAGTCTTTGGTCTTCCAGGGTTGATTTGCCATCGGGATGCTCCTTGTGTGTTGGGTGATATTGAACCGATTCTCGTAACGGCGCGATCGTGTCATTGCGAGCGAAGCGAAGCAACCCTTTCGTCGCTCGCGGTTTTTTATTCTACAACATTTCGCAAAATCGCTGGAAATCCTCTGATTCTTAAGGTGATTTACCTGGATACCGCGCCACGTTCAGCCGCGCTTGCGGCGGCTCGCGGCATACCATTTCATGATCTGCTCCCCGGTCCAGAACACGACGCCCGGTTTTTCCTTCAGGGCCGCGAGAACCCGCTCGAAATACTTGATGCGGTAAGGCGTCCCCGAGATATACGGGTGCACGGCGATCGACATGATTTTCGCGCGCGACCGTGATTCCAGGTAAAGGCGATCGAAGTGATCCATGCAGCGCGTGAAAAACTCTTGCGCCGGATGGTGCTGCACGATCATCATCGAGATATCGTTAAGCTCGATGCTGTACGGCAATGCAAGCAGCGGGCCTTTTCTGGTTTTGACCTCGCACGGCTCGTCGTCGGCGGGCCAGTCGGCGATGTACTTGATGCCGGCTTCAGCTAGATATTCCGGCGTGTCGAGCGTTTCGGTAAACCCCGGCCCGAGCCAGCCGACCGGCCGCTTGCCGGTGTATTCCCTGATCACCTTGACGGCCTTGCGGATCGTCGCGCGCTGGTTGGGCTCGAGGTGAATCGGGCGCTGGTCGTAGGAATGCCCCATGAACTCCCAGCCCGAGTCGCGCGCCGCCTGCGCAATGCGCGGATAGTCGATGCAAACGCGTGCATTGATCGACAGCGTGGGCGTGATCCTGAGCCGGTCGAGCGCGGCTTTCAGGCGCCAGAAGCCGACGCGCATGCCGTATTCGTGCCATGCCCAGTGCGGAACGTCGGGCAGCCGCGTGACGCCGGTCGGCGGCGGCAGCGCCTGGCGCGGCATCGGCCGTCCGATGTCCCAAACCTCGACGTTGACGATAGGCCACACCACCAGGCGCACGCCGCGCGGCAGCTTGAGCGGAGCACGATCGATGATTGCCGAATAAGGCAGGCGTTTCGATGGAACCATGAGGTTCGAATTATGGGACGAATTCGTGCGATTTGCGCCGCCGGCATTCATTGTTTACCATGCAATTCTACTACTCAAGAGCCAAGCCCGTTCCACGGAGGAGCAATGAAAAGCCATTACCTGCTGCTGATGCTCGCTGCGTCGTTGCTGGCCGCGGCGCCCGCCGCACACGCCGCCTACCCTGAAAAGACGATACGCATCGTCGTGCCATACTCGCCCGGCGGCAACATTGATATCACCGCGCGTGCGCTCGCTCCCGGGCTCACCGAGGCACTTGGCCAGCAAGTAGTGGTCGACAACCGGCCGGGCGCCGGCGGCACCATCGGTGTGGAGCTGGTCGCCAAATCCGCACCGGATGGCTACACGCTGCTGCTGAACTCGACCGGCGCGCTGACGACAGCCCCGGCGCTTTATCCCCGGCTCGGCTACGATCCGATCAGAGATTTCGCAACGACGTCTTTGGTCTCGCTCGTGCCGCTGGTGATGGTTACTCACCCGTCGGTGCCGGCGCGCAACGTCAAGGAATTCAT
>JACQOI010000297.1 GCA_016202615.1 Betaproteobacteria bacterium | reverse complement strand
TAAGAGACAGGTATAAAGGGCTGGTTTCGGCATCTAGCTGCCTGTCGGGACGATCAATTCCGACTGGCTGCTAAAAGCAAAACCGGCTGACCATTCTTTTTGAATTCAATAATCGAAGCGGCCGAATTTGGGGAAAACCGCGGGTAAATTCGCATCTCCGCTATCCTTTTCCGCGATTTCACTGGCGCCGGTTTTGCATCAGGAGTTTGTCGGCGCTAAGTCCGACAAACTCCTAGAGGATGCAATGCCTTGACGAGGGCACGCCGAGACGATCACCTGATAAACTGCGCATTATCAAACGTGACACCTCATTGCTAAAGGAGAGCAAGATGGGCAGACTTCTTCCGCTCGAACCCGACAAGCTTACGCCGGAGCAGCGCCGCGTTTACGACGCGATTGCCGGCGGCCCCCGCGCCGGCGTACGCGGGCCGTTCCTGGCGCTGTTACATGTGCCAGAACTCGCCGATCGCATACAGCACCTCGGTGCGCACCTGCGCTATTCGACCAGCTTCCCGCCACGGCTTTCCGAGCTTGCGATTCTGATCACAGCCAGACACTACACCTGCCAGTACGAATGGCAGGCGCACGAACCGCAAGCGCTGAAGGGCGACCTCGCTCAAAGCATCATCGACGCAATCAAGGAACGCCGCCGCCCCGAAGCCATGCAGCCCGACGAGGCCGCCGTGTTCGATTTCACGACCGAGCTGCTTCGTAACGGCAAAGTCTCGGATGCTGCATATGAATGCACGGTGAAAGCGTTCGGCACGCGAAGCGCGATCGAGCTGGGAGCGCTAATCGGCTACTACATCATGATTGCGATGACGCTGCTGGCGCACGAAGTACCGCTACCGCCCGGGAAAGCGCCGCCGTTGCGCGCATAAAATTCCGCCGAAAAATCAAAGCATCAATCAAGGAATACGGCATATTCCTGCAAATCGATGCGCGGTGGCTGAAAGGTATTGATGACGGCCTCGGGATCGGCGTAGCCCAGCGCCATTCCGCAGATCACAACCCAGTCGCTGGTGATGTCGAGCTCGCGCCGCACGATGTCCGGATAGTTCGCGATGGCTGCCTCCGCGCACGTGTGCAAGCCGCGCGCGCGGGCCGCAAGCATGATGGTCTGCATGAACATCCCGTAGTCCAGCCAGCTCCCCTTCTCCAGCTTGCGGTCGATCGAGAAGATGAGTCCCACGGGGGCGCCGAAGAAGTTGTAGTTGGTTGCGTGATACGCTCTTGACTTCGCGTGCTCGCCGCGACCGATGCCGATCGTCCCGTACAAACCCCACCCGCACTGGCGCTTGCGCGCGAGGTAAGGCCCGTAAATCGGGCCCATGTGGTAATCGCGCTTGTGGCCCGGCTCGCCGCTGAGGAACGCGTGCTGGATCGCCGCGCCGACGCGCTTGAGCGTCGCGCCCGTCAGCACATGCACCCGCCACGGCTGAGTGTTCGAATTGCTCGGCGCATGACGCCCAAGCGCCACGATCTCGCTTACGATTTCCACGGCTACAGGCTCGGCTTTGTACGCGCGGATCGAGCGGCGCGTGCGCGCCGCCGTAAAGACGTCAGGCGCAGGTTTGTTGATGTCGTTCAGCATGCGAACCTCGGAAAAATGATCGGGAATGGACCGCCGCCGGACTTGCAAACCACCCCGCCAAGCAATTCCGTCCACCGCTACGCAACTTCGCCCTCGGCCACGAACTGCAACCTCGCCAAGTGCGCGTAAAGCCCGTCCGCGCGCAGCAGCTCCTGGTGTGTTCCGACTGAATGGATGCGGCCGCGATCCATCACGATGATGCGGTCGGCGTGGCGGACGGTCGCCAGCCGGTGCGCGATGACAAGACTGGTGCGTCCCCGCTCCAGTCCTTCCAGCGCCGCCGCTACCTGGCGCTCGCTCTCGGCGTCGAGCGAACTCGTCGCTTCGTCGAGCAGCAGAATAGGCCGGTCGGCGAGCAGCGCGCGCGCAATTGAGATGCGCTGGCGCTGGCCGCCGGAGAGCTTGACGCCGCGCTCGCCGAGATCGGTGTCGAACCCCTGCGGCAGGCGCTCGATGAATTCCAGCGCGTGAGCAGCGGCACACGCCTCCCTCACCTGCCCCGCTGACGCATCGGGACGGCCGAAGCGCACGTTCTCCGTAACACTCGCGGCAAAGATCACCGGGTCCTGTGGCACCAGAGCGATGGCGCGGCGCAGATCGTGCGGATCGCAATGCCGAATGTCGGCGCCGTCGAGCAGGATGCGGCCCGACTGCGGATCGTAGAAACGCAGGATCAGCGCGAACACGGTGGACTTGCCGGCGCCCGATGGACCCACCAGCGCCACGCGCTCACCCGGATTGATGGTAATCGAGACCGGCCCGAGCGCGGTGGTCTCCGGGCGGGTCGGATAGGCGAATGCGGCCTCGTCGAAGCGGAGTGCGCCCGTCACGCGCGAGGGCAGTTTGATCGGCGGCCGCGCCACCGCCAGCGCCGGGCGCTCGTCGAGCAGCTCCATCAGCCGCTCGGTCGCGCCCGCGGCGCGCTGGATCTCGCCCCACACTTCCGACACCACCCCCGCGCTGCTGGCAACGACGGCGGCGTAGAACACGAAGGCCGAAAGCTCGCCCGCGGTGAGGCGCCCCGCGAACACGTCGTGGCCGCCGACCCACAGAATCACGCCGACGGCGCAGAAACCGATCAGCATCACCAGCGAAATGAGCCATGCCTTGACGCGGATGCGGTCTACGCCCGCGGCATAGGCCGCTTCCGTCACGCCCGCAAAGCGCCCGCGCGTGCGCTCTTCGTGCCGATAGGCCTGCACCGTGCGGATTTCGTGCAGCGATTCGTCGATGTGCGCGGACACGTCAGCCACGCGATCCTGGTTGACGCGCGACAGGCGGCGCACGCGGCGCCCCATCAGCAGTATGGGCACCAGCGTCGCCGGCACGCCGAGCACGATGAACGTGGCAAGCTTGGGACTGGCGGCGAACAGCAGCACCAACGCGCCCAGCATCATCAGCCCGTTGCGCAGGAACATCGACAGCCCGAAGCCGATCCCCTGCCGCAGCTGCTCGCTGTCGTTGGTTAGGCGCGAGCCGATTTCGCCGGTGCGGGCCGAGTCGAAGAACGCGGGCGACAGCGTGAGCACGTGGGCGAACACCGCCTGGCGCAGATCCGCGGTGACCCGTTCGCCGACGCTCATCATCAGGTAAAAGCGCGCCCAGGTTGCGCAGGCGAGCACCACGGACACCGCCACCACCGCGGCGAGCGCGGCATTCAGCAGATGGGGGTCGCCGCTGCCGAACCCGGCGTCGATCACATGGCGCAGGCCCTGCCCGAGCGCGAGCACGCAGCTTGCGGCGACCACGAGCGCGGCAAGCGCGCCGGCGATGCGCCAGCGATAAGGCGCGAGAAACCGCCACAGACGCGCGAGTTGCGCGACACCGCCTTGGGGCGGCGAAATGATGGATGGAGATGCTGGCACGCGGCTATCGTAGCACCCTATCCGCGCCCAGCGGGAGATCGACCCCGATCCTGTATTGTTTTACCTTGCGCAAAACGATGGCCAATGGTTTGGACCTGAGGTAATCTGTTGCCGGGCAAGAAGCTATTCCGATAAGGAGGTTCATCATGATTACACGTCGTCTCTGCAACAGCAGGCTCTGGCTTGGCGCGCTGCCGCTGATTATCGCCGGCCTCGCATTCGCGCAAAGTCCGGGCACCAGCGGCTCGCCGGCGGTTAAATCGCAACCCGCGGCGGCTGCGCCAGGGGGCGCTTCCGGCGCGGTCGCCGTGCCGTGGGATCATGATCTCGCTTTTGTGCGCGAAGCTTCTGTGGCTGGCATGCTGGAGATCAAACTGAGCAGCATCGCCGCCCTCAGGGCCAACTCGGACCGGGTCCGGCAGTTCGCGCGAAGCGTGGTGGAAGACCATAGCAAGGCGCGCCGGAAGTTAAAGGAAATCGCGTTGTCCAAGGACCTCGAGTTCGGCGACGAGCTGGACAGGAAACGGGCGCTGCTCCTGCTGGCAGTCCAACGCTACACCGGGGACGAGTTCGATCGTGAATATCTGACGCAGCAGGTGGACCAGCACCGTCGGGTGGTGCGGCTGTTTCAAGCGCAGGCGCAGCAAGGCGGCGACGACGAACTGCGGAATTTCGCGGGATCCAAGCTGCCGGCGCTCGAAGCCCTCCTCAAGCTGGCGAGGACCCTGGCTGACAGCCGATAAGCAGGCTTATCCGGCCTTGTTTATTGCACCTTTAATGCACCAGCGCAACGTAGAGAGTAAATGACGTCCAGATCAGGGCAAGCGCCGCGAAAAAAATCTGAACAGAACTGGTGTTTTCGTAACCGTCGTAGATGAAATACAACGACGCCAGGATAATTATTGGCCCAAGCGGATAGCTCAATGCGATTTTCTCGGTGAGATTGATAATCGCAAGAATGATGTCCATAGCCGGATATCTCCTCGAAGTTGTTGACTCATTATCTCAGATTCTTTGCGGCGGGCCTTTGCTTGCCCCCATTCTGCCATTTAATCGCCAGTACGCGCAGATTCGGGAATTCTGATCATTTCCCTAGCAGCCTGTCGGACTTAACAGTCCCGACAGGCTACTAAAGGAGTTTGTCGGGGCTAAGTCCGACGAACTCCTAGCGGCTCGCCTTGATGATTTCGGCGCGCAGTTCGTCGTAGCTCCCGGTCACCGGAAACTGAGGAAATTCGGCGCTCACGTGCGCGGGCGGACGAAACAGGATGCCCGCATGCGCTTCGGCAAGCATGGTGGTGTCGTTATAGGAATCACCCGCCGCGATGGTGTGGAACTTCAGCTCCCTGAACGCCCTCACCGATTCGCGCTTCTGGTCGCGCAGCCGCAACCGGTAATCGCGCACGCGGCCGGAATCGTCCACCACCAGCTCGTGGCAGAACAGCGTCGGATAGCCAAGCTGGCGCATCAAGGGCGCCGCAAACTCATAGTAGGTGTCCGAAAGAATCACCACCTGGCAGTAGCCGCGCAGCCAGTCGAGAAACTCGTCTGCGCCCTCGAGCGGCCGCATCCCGCCGATCACCTGCTGGATGTCGGGCAGCCCCAGCCCCTTGCGATTGAGGATCTCGATGCGCCCGCGCATCAGCTTGTCGTAATCCGGCTCGTCGCGGGTGGTCTTCGAGAGCTCCGATATGCCTGTGCGCTTGGAAAACTCGATCCAGATCTCCGGGATCAGCACGCCTTCGAGGTCGAGACAAACGATCTGCAACGGGTTCTCCAGCAGGATTCAAATGACAGGGGATTGGCGAATCGTGCTTGGTTGCAATTTAGTTCGACCGTCCCTGCACCAGCTTGGCTTGAGACGGCTGAAAAACATGGCCATTGTCCCGGGCATCGGCCAGGCACCCCTCGTATTCCTTGTAAGCCGTAACCGATTCCGCAACGACCGTCCGGTCCGCGGACAGGCGCTGCCATTTCCAGCGATGGTTATGATCCAGATAAAAGCGCCAAATGAAGTTCATTCTCAGACCGACTTCAGATTTCCGGCGGATGTCTTGCCGTCCTTGCCCTTGACCAGTTCGAATTGGACCTTCTGTCCTTCGTTCAGGGTGGGCAGGCCGGCGCTCTCCACGGCCGATATGTGCACGAACACGTCTTTTGAACCATCATCCGGCTGAATAAAACCGAAACCTTTGGATGCGTTGAACCACTTCACGGTGCCAGTAGCCACAAAAATCTCCTCAAAAAAATAGTCGAATACCAGCCTCAGCCAGCGTTGGGCCCAGGTTGATAGGGAAGTAGTTTACTCCATCGTGCCCAAACAAACAGGCTTTTCCGTGTTTGATAACGCCCTGCTTGCCGGTCTCGGTCTGCGGCTGCCAGGTGTTTTCGCGCTTGAGGAGCTGTTCTTTCAGCGATCGCCGCAAGCTGCCCGCGGGAATCGAGATAGACGACACCACTTCGATGCTGCTGAAATTCGCGGGTGGCATCACGGGCTATCTGGGCACCGCGCTCGTGACCGGCGAGTTGTGGCGCGTGCACGTTTTCGGCGCCAAGGGCTGGCTTCTGCGAGAAACCAGGAACCAATGAAACCGCCGATGAACGCAGATGAGCGCAGATAGAGTCGAAACCAAATACCGAAACGCCACCTATAGAGAGCACAGAAAAATTTCACGTTCAGCCAGGGTGCCGAACCGGCGCTCATGGACCCCGCGCGGTTCGGCGCTTATATCAAGACGGAGACCGCCAAGTGGGCGAAGGTGGTCAAAGCGGCGAATGTGAAGGTGGATTAGATCCTATCTCCAAAAAAACACGGGAACAACAGTTAACCGGCGATGAACGCCGAAAAGTTTTTTTCATCCCTCATCCTTCATCCTTCAAAACTCGCCACAGGGCTCACAGAGGTCACGGAGGAAAAGCAAAACTGAGCCAGTGAAATTGCGGAAAAGGATAGCGGAGATGCGAATTTACCCGCGCTTTTCCCCAAATTCGACCGCTAGCAGCCTGTTGGGCTTGGCACTCCGACAGGCTGCTAAAGCAAAACCGCAGCTTGAATCCGGGCTGGATATCGCCGAGTTAATGCGAGGTTTGCTTTTCCAAGGCGACCGTAGCGAACGAACGCGTTTCCATTCGGGTATTTTGTCGCCTTCTTGTTGAGGGCGGTTTTGCCTTAGGAGTTTGTCGGAGCCAAGTCCGACAAACTCCTGGTGAGTTTATTATGAATGGTCAACCGGTTTTGTTTTTCTCACTCCCTGATTCTCGCCTTTACCTGTTCCAGCGAATCCCATCCTTGGAAGCCTTAATGTGCACAGCCTTAAGGGTTCTCCCCAGTTTCTTCGCGATCACCCGTCCTAGAGCCTTCTGACGCACCATCTGTCTGAGAGTCTTGAGATCCCGAGCCGTCCAGGGTTTTCTTGTTTTTCTGCGCGTAGTCTTTTTTGCTTTGGCCACGATTACCTCCTTGTTGTTGGAACGATAGCAGCATACTTGAGGAAATCCGGCTAGTCAAGAATTGGGGTTGGGGGTTGGAGGGGGTTGGAGGGGGTTGGGTACGGTCAGGCTTGGCTAAATTGCATGAACAAGATAGCGCGAGAGAAGGCTGATAGCCAACATGTAACCACGCAAGCCTGACCCCATCCGTTTATTGGTGAGCGCCTGGTTGAACTGGCTCAACTCGCTCCTGGGACGAGCGTCCTGGACGTCGCGGCTGGGCGGGGCGCAGTGTTATTCCCGGCAGCAAAGCGGGTGGGCGCGCGCGGGCATGTCATCGGCATTGACTTGTCTTCAGATATGGTGCGTGAGACCGCTGCCGAGATACGGGGAGCGGGGTGGCAGAATATCTGGCAGCCGGTACGGACTGTTAAGTCCGACAGGCTGCTAGCGCCTAGACTTGGCCTCTGACTTCATTTGGCGCTCATATTCTTCTTCAGCAGCTTTTAGTGCATGCTGCCCCGACACCATGTGGGTCATCATCCCTCCAAGCAGGATGCAAATCGCGCACACTTCAGCCACATCCTTCGGCGTTCCTCCCGCCTTGATCGCCAGTTTCGCATGCGGCGTCGAATCTGGTTTCAGAGAAATGATCTCGATGGCTGTTGCAATGAGTTCTTTCTCCCGGATCGTCAGCGCTCCAGCCGGTGACTCGTTAAATATCGACTGTCTCAATTCGATCCATTTCACCATAGAATCTGGTAAATACCGGCCTAGCGTTTCGAAGGCGTCGATGATTCTGCCGTAATAGTTCAAACTGTATTTACGAACCATTTCCAACCCTTGATTCTTTTTTGCCTTAGCCATTAGTAGTCCCTTTTAGCATGTCTTCTCCTCTTCCTGCGGTACTTAGAGAAAATCGGAGCCATCCAAATAAGAGGAGCCACCAGCAACAAGGCCGCCGCGATCGGGGTCGAAACGAAAATACCAAAGATTATCATAACGAGAATGTCATGCCGATCGTAACTCATGAGAAATACAAAGGTCAGGCATATGCAAGCAAGGATCGGGATCAGAATTCTGGATGGCACATAGGCAATCCCGGGTTCTTATCAGCGTTCATCGGCGGCTACGGTTGGCTTTTGCCGGCGCGTGATGAACTTCAGCACTTCTTCAGCGCAGCGGTCCGCATCGCTCGCTGCGACGTGATACGAATCGCCCGGCAGTACGACGAGTTCCGAATTCGGAATGGTCTGCTGCCACGCGCGCGTTGACTCGACCGAGCCCAGCGCGCTCTTCTCGGTCGTGATGACGAGCGTTGGGCATTGGATGCGCGGCAGGTCCGCGGTAATGTCCGTGTAGGGGATCGTCTCGCCAAAAACAATCAGCGTCGATAGCGGCGTTTTGCCCATGAGCTTGGTCCACCATTCGACGCCCTCCGGCGGGAACTTGCTGCCGAGACGGCCGGCCATGTTTTTGCGCGCCCAGCGTTCGACGCCGGTTTTCTCGAGTTCCTCGGTCGCGTGGGCGGCTTTCGCGCCCATGCGATCCCACTTCGGCGGCGGCGTGCCGGCTACCGTCAGCGTCAGCACGCGCTCGGGACAGCGCGCGGCGAAGTGGCGCGCGATCGTGCCGCCTAGCTTGGCGGCAATCAGGTGAAAGCGCTCGATACCGAGCGTCTTCAGCAGGCTCAGGTAATCGTCGATGACGAGATCTATCGTCCACTTGAAATCGCGCGGCATCGGCGTCGACTCCCCGAAGCCGCGGGTATCCGGCCGCACCACGCGGAAATGGCGCGCGAGGTGCGGCACCCAGCCGTACCAGGCCTGGCCGCGCTCGGCGTTGCCGTGAATCATCAGTATGGTTTCCGCCTCGCGCCACGGATCCGTGTAGTCGTCGATGAGATAGTGCATCTCAAGGCTTGCGTCGATGCGGGCTGTCGGCATGAGCGGGTTTCCTCCGTGCGTGGTTCAAGTGGCGCGGGCGTTTTCCGCCAGATATGGCTGAGGCGGCAACGCGATCTTCTGGTCGACGCTGAACTGGTAGTCGCGGAACACATGCTCCGCGCTGAGGAGCTGATAGCTGCCATCAGCCAGACGCCGCGTGGTGTCCTTGAGTCGGTAAGTGTTGTGCCCGCAGGTCCAGCAATCGAAGTTGCGCATGGCGGTGCACAGGCAGGTCTTGTCCTTCACCGATATTTTCTTCGCCTTCGGATGCGCCGCGACTTCGCGGTTGTAGGCCGTGATGTAGGCGCAATTGCCTGAGCCGTCGAGCAGATAGCCGTAGGCCTCGCAGTTGGGCCGGATGCCCGCGCCGATCGCCGGGCTGCCCTTCAGCATGCGCATCGGATAGCCGGTCGGCGAGATCATGTTGACCTCGATATCGTCCTCGTTCGCCTTGAAATACTCTTGCTTCACCTTGTCCGGCAGTCCGCACTCGCGGGTCGCGGTAAAGCGCGTCGCCACCTGCACCGCCGCAGCGCCGCTTTCGAGGTACGACACGGCGTCGCTGCCGGTGAAAATGCCGCCCGCCGGAATGAGCGG
>JACQOI010000024.1 GCA_016202615.1 Betaproteobacteria bacterium | reverse complement strand
TTTCGGCTTAGGGAAATCGTGGTCTGTCTCCAATCTCGATCAGATGGTTGCGAGCCGCTGGACCGTGTCCGGATAGCGCTTGACGAGATTGATCAGCAGTGCAGCTTGCGCATTCGGCTTGGCGCGCCCCTGCTCCCAGTTTTCCAGCGTGCGAACGTTGGTCCGAAGATAGACGGCGAACAAAGCACGCGAGATCTTCAGGTCTTCGCGCACGCGAATCAGTTCCTTTGGCGTGACCTTCGGCGCCGGCTTGTACTCCATTGCATGGGTACGCAGCGTCCGCTTGCCCTGCCGTGCTTCGGCAAGCGCCGCCATGCCCTCGCGCAATTCGGCGAAAAGGTTACGCTTGGCGATGCGCGTCGTTTTGCCTTTAACGGTAACCTTCATCGATTTCTCCTTGCTTCCAGTTCCGCCTTGATCATGCCCTTGAGCGCCTTGCGTTGCTGCCGCGTCAGATCGGCCGTCTCGTCCTTGTCGTACAGCGTGAAAAGCCAAAATTGAAACCCCGCACCCCACCAGTAGTAGATAACCCTCAGGCCGCCACGTTTGCCCTTGCCGCGCCGGGTGTCGGCGAACCGCAGCTTGCGGAGTCCACCGGTGTCCGGCATCAGGTCACCCGGGATGCTTCATCAAGAGATTCTCGAGCCGGCGGAAGGCCTCGTCGTCCAGGTAGTCCGCCCGGTGGCGCTCGAAAGCGGGCAACTCGACGAAAACGGCCTTCATGGCGCTATTATACGCAAGTTACGTATCTACGCAAGTCGCGTATAGAAAAACATGGCGCTTCGCCGCGGGCCCCCGCCTGCAACCGTGTCCCGTGAGAGCGTGACGGCGGGAGAGCGTGAGAGGAAAAAACCACTTCCGACCTCCCGATCTCGCGCCCTCTCGGCTTCTGCCCTCCCAGCCTCCGAAACGCCGCATAGGGATTAGGTTCCAAAGCGATTAACAATGTGAAACCGCAGCCTGTCACCTATTGTTTCTGCGTTTTTGCTCTCCAAAAGTTGCGAACAAGCTCCTGAACGAGCCCAATGTTGCGCGAATATTTCTCCGGATCAACGTGTTGGGTGGGTCCGACCCCGGATCAGGCGGATCAGCTTGCGGAAAGTCGTGGTCTGTCCCCGATAATTCGATAATTGCAACGCGCATTCTTGGCGAAAGAGAAAATTGCTGCCTGACGCCGTCGATGTCGTTCGCGCATCGCGATGTCATTCGCGATCCAGTGCGCAAGACCGTTCCGGGAAAATAGATTGATCCGATCCGAACGGGTCGAACGAAACCTTTACAGCCCCCCTGTAGTTCTGTACAATGTTTCTGTACGTTTGCTCAGGGGTTGTCCATGTCCGAAGTCAATGTCACGGAGTTGCGCCAGAATCTGCCCGACTATCTGGCCGAGGTCAGAAAAGGCAAGGAACTGAAGATCACCGTGCACGGCAAGGTCATTGCGCGCATCGTGCCCGAGCAGGACGCGAAGAAATCCGCTCGGCAGCGCCTCATCGCGCTGCGCGCGAAATGCAGGGTCGGCGACGTTGTCAGTCCGTCCGGCGAGCGATGGGCGGCCGAGCGTGGTCGTTCTTGACACCAACGCGCTGATTTACGACGCGCTGCAGCCGAAGCGGCTCACCCCGCGCGCGCTGCGGACAATCGAAGCGGCGAGCGCCCGCGGTGACGCCGCGTGCAGCGACATCAGCCTGTGGGAAATCGCGATGCTGGTGGCAAAGAATCGCCTGGATCCGGGCGCCGAACTCACGCAATTCCTGCATGACATGATCCAGGCACGCGGGTTGCGCGTGTTGCCGATTACCCCGGAAATCGCGGCGCTCGCTCAATCCCCACAGTTCGCGCACGGCGATCCGGCGGACCGGATCGTTGCAGCGACGGCGTTGTATCATCGTGCGCGGCTCGTCAGCGCCGACGCCCGGCTCAAAAAACTGAAAGCGCTCGAGGTCGTCTGGTGATTCGCAATCCCTCGAAAGAAGCAAGCCATGGCGAACATCGGTTCGGGCGCCATGATCGGCGCCGCGATCGGCGGGTATATCGACAGCCGACAGTAACGCCGGCCGCAGCGCCAGCGGCGGCGCCCGAACGCCAGCTCGGCGTACCGCAGCCGGCTACTTGACCGCGAACTCGACCGGAGGTGCGGTCCGGAGCTTGCGCGCGAGGCGGGCAAAATCACGATCGAAGGTCTCGACGCGCACCGACCCATGCGACGAAGCGGCAATCATCGCATCGCCGAAATCCATTCCTCCCTTGTACCAAGACACCGCCCGCTCGGTCACGGCGCGGTCCTCGATTGAGACACGCCGCAAGCTAAGCAAGGCGTCGAGCGCACGGCCGATGTCGGCACGCGAGCTGCGGTAGTAGCTCTCCAGCGTGTAGACCACTTCGGTCAGCGCGGTGCGGGTCACGAAGCAGTCATTCGCGGCGATGATTTCCAGTGCCCGCGGGGACAGCGCCGGATCATCCTTCAGGAGATAGCGCAGCACGACGTTGGTGTCGATGCCGATCATCGCGATGTCCTGCGCTTGTGCTCCTTGCGCGCGGCTGCCGCCCGCACTGCGCGCGCGATATCCGCTTCCGTCGCCGCCCGACGCCGTGTCTTGAGAATGCCGTAAACCTCTTCCGGCGCAACGCGCTTTCCGGCCCCGACGGGGCGCAGCAGTATTCCTTCCGCCGTGCGCTCGAACGCCACCTCGCTGCCGACGCGAATCTGCTCGGCCTCGCGTACGTGGCGAGGGATCACGACCTGCCATTTGCTGGAAACCTTCGACGTATCCATGGGAGCGCTCCTGATCGTTCAACGGTGGTAAGACGCATTGTGCCGGACCACCGCGGTTCTAGCAACATCCGGTATCGCCACGCCGGAATTGACCGGCGTGCCACTGCAGCGAACCCCCGCCGATGGCGAACATCGGTTTGGGGGGGCGTTGACCGGCGCCGCGATCGGCGGCTATATCGACAGCCGGCAGTAACGCCGGCCGCGGCGCCGGCGGCCGCTCAGTCGAGCTTCACGCCCGTTTGCTTCAGCACCTTCGCAAAGCGGGCAGCCTCCGCCTTGACGTAGGCGGCGAATTCCGCGGCCGTGCCGCTCGTCGCCTCGACGCCAATGTTCGCATAGCGTTCCCTGAGGTCGGGCGGCGCGTGGACGCGCGCGGCCTCTTCCGATCTCGCGCGCTCGCGACTGCCGATTCCGCCAAACGCCGCATGGAGATTGGGTTCCAGCGCCTGCCCCGGACTCGATCCGGGGGCGATTACCGATGTGAAACCGCGGTCTGTTCTGTTATTGGAGGGCGGGCGTTGGGAGAGTCGTTTTAACTTTTATTCGTGGACTGGCCCGGGGAGTTGCCGGAATAATCAGCCTGGCCCCTTTAATCCCGCACACGAGGCTGTGTGAAAATGTGTCCTGTGTCATTGCGAGGAGCGCAACACGGCGACGAAGCAATCTCGAACTTACTGATTCGCCGAAGAGCGAGATCGCCACGCTGCGCTCGCGATGACGGAAGATCCGCGTTTTTGCACAGTCTCACACGCGAGCATGAGGGTTCTTCAGAACCTGCTTGCCAATAAACGCCAATAAACGGGACGCACCCCTTTTCTAATTCGCTCCCGGATCAGCGCATCGGTTGCGGACGACGACTTGAACCAGATTTCGTTCCTGACCGCAGCGTGGGTAGCGTCGCTGGCCGCGTCGGCGAACCAGAACTGCGGAATCTCTTCCGGGCGGAGTTGCGTGTTTTTGTCTCTCAGCGGTGAGAACCTTATATTTCAGGACCTGACGCCGCGCATGCGTAAAGCGCCTCGATTTCATTCTTTCGGCTTAGGGAAATCGTGGTCTGTCTCCAATCTCGATCAGATGGTTGCGAGCCGCTGGACCGTGTCCGGATAGCGCTTGACGAGATTGATCAGCAGTGCAGCTTGCGCATTCGGCTTGGCGCGCCCCTGCTCCCAGTT
>JACQOI010000338.1 GCA_016202615.1 Betaproteobacteria bacterium | reverse complement strand
GGCAGCAGCGCCGTTTGTGTGCGCGCCAGACCTCGCTTATGCTGGTGCCCCATACTCGTCTCCGGGTTGTCTCCAATACCAACTCAACGTACAACGAACCATCAGGATGACATCAATGCGTAGAGTTTTTACACAGTCTCGGAAGCCGGTGTCCCGGCGCTTGAATGCACTGGATTCCGGCTTACGCCGGAATGACGAATTCAGACTTGTTCAGAGTTTCTCTAATCGCGATGTGCCGAGTTGTCGTCCCAGCGATAGTACGCGGGCCGCGGCCGCTCGCGCCCGGCGGGCTTGCGCGTGCTGCTGCCGTCGAACAGACAATACAGCACCAGCGCCGCGAGACCCGCGCCCAGTAGGTAGGGAAGATAATGGAAAACCATAGCCATGGCACACCTCGTTCGTTAAGTTCAGCCTCCTCCGCTAACATTAACGACGCGGCGGACGGTATGTCGACGGCGGATACGAAGGTTTACAACTGTTACATTTTGTTAAACAATCTGGCGCAGGCATACAGCGTGGCGGCATCCGGTCGAGCGCTAACAGTGCCTAACATAATGAGCCGATACCCGGTGCGATAGATATGCTTTCGTAGCGCAGGCGCCTCGCCTGCAAACAGGACGGAGCAGGCGAGGCGCCTGCGCTACTCTCATTACGCCCCCCTGCGGCCTTCCTGCGCACGCGCAGGAAGGATTGGGGAATGGCGGCTTCGCTTGTCGCCTCCCGCGGTTTGGTGCACTATCGCCCTCTCGCATTTCCAAAAACCAACCGGAGGAAAAAATGCCGAACAAAATGCAGTGGTTCGCGGGTTTGTTGGTCTCGGCGTCGTGTCTGTGGGGTTCGTGAGTAAATGCGGCCGGCGCGCCAGCGTCTCGCAAGGCAACGAACCGCTGGCCAACACACCCGGCGAGTTCGCGAAAGTCGTCAAGAGCGACGCCGACAAATGAGGCGCGATCGGCAGGAAACTCGGCGTCAAGCTCGACTGAAGCAATGGTAATCACGCCTTTCGCCTCTCGTCGATAGATGAAAGCGATGGTGCTGCACGGCCTGGGCCAGCCGCTCAGGCTCGAAGAAGTCCCGGTGCCGAAACCCGGCGCGAACGAGGTGCTGATCCGCGTGCGCGCGTGCGGCGTCGGGCTCACGGTGGTCATCCTGGTCGCGACTCCCGGCCGCGTCACGTCCTACCCACGCATTCCGGGGCATGAAGTCGCGGGCGAGGTCGTCGAAACCGGCTCGGAAGTGAAGAGCGTGAAAGCCGGCCAGCGCGTCACCAATCACTTCTACCTGACGTGCGGCCAATGCGCGAACTGCCGCAGCGGGCGTGAGACGCTGTGCCTCAGTTCGCGCGGCAACGTCGGCGCCGCGTGCGACGGCGGCTACGCCGAATACATCGTGCTGCCCGAGCGCAACATCGTCGCGATTCCCGGCGGTGTTTCCGACGTCGATGCGGCGGTCGCGTCGGATGCGATCGCAACTCCGTATCACGCGTGCCACAAGGAAGCGCGCGTGGGTCCGGGCGACGACGTGCTCGTCATCGGCGCGGGCGGCGGCGTCGGCATCCACATGGTGCAGATGGCGCGGCTGTGCGGCGGGCGCGTGCTCGCTTCAGACATCGGGGAGAACAAGCTCGCGCTCGCGAAAAAGTGGGGCGCGGACGAAGTGATCGATGCGCGGCGCGGCGAACTCGCGCAGCAGGTCAAGGCATTAACCGGCGGCAAAGGCGTGCACGCCGTGATCGACATCGTCGGCAACCGCCAGACGCTCGAGGCCGGCATCAAGGCGCTCGCGGTGGGGGGCAAGCTGGTCATCATCGGCACCAAGCCGAAGTCGGTATATAAGGACGATCCGAGCTTCATGCTCGATCCCGGGGATTTCCTGCACCGCGGCCTCGAGCTGCACTCCTCGCGCTACGTCACCGCCGCCGAGATCGCGCAGACGCTCGAGCTCGTGCGCCAGCAGCGCATCACTGCGGTCGTCACGCAAACTTTCCCGCTGGAAAAGGTCGAGGAAGCGCACGAGCTGATCCGCAACAACGCCACCGCCGGCCGCATTGCGCTTGTGATTGATGGGTGAAGGGTGACCTGCTCGCGACATGGGTGCCTAACGCGGCCGTGTGCAAGCGCATCTTTGTCAACAACCCTGCGCGGCTCTACGGCTTCAAGTAATTCTTGGCCTCCTTCACTCGGACAGTGAGCCAAGTTCCAATAATGTCCCGATTCGGCCAACAGCTGCCGGTCCCTGTTACATTTGAATTTCGTGACGAATGGTCAATCGACGGTCGGCTAAGACGCTCCATAGCAGACGTTCGCCAATCCCCGACCTACAACATATCGAGGGGGCTGGTAACTTTACGCGTGGCCTCCAGAACGTGCGTGTAGATCAGCCGAATAGACTGGATGCGTTCGGATACTTTCGATACAGCGCACCTGGTAGCGGTGCATGGCCGGCGCCGCGAAGGCTATCGCGCTTGTGCAGGATGGCCAACCGCATCAGGTGTTGTTGCAGTGGCGCGACAAGTTGCTGCGGTAGTACCGTCGTGCGGTCTTTTGCGCCCTTTCCGCTGCGCACGGTGATCGAGGGAGCACCGAAATCAATATCCTTCACCCGTAAGGTCACGCACTCGAATATCATACCGCCGCCAATCTGGAGGCAGCGGAGAGCCGTAAACAGGCATTGGTCATGAGTGAGCGCTACCAGAGGGACAAAAGCAATCCCTACTTCAAGGACAACTTCGTCTATGATCCTGCTACCGATAGCTACACATGCCCAAACGGTCAGCGGCTCAACTTCCAAGGGATTCGCCGGTCCAAGCTACACGGTCAAGGGTCAATTCGTGTTTACGACTCCTCAAGAGCAGCCTGTCGGAACTGTCCGGCTTTTGGGGTATGTACCAGGGACAAACGCAGGGGACGAGCGCTCTGGATCGGGTCTTCGAATCTGTGGCTACGCAAACATCGGCAATGGATGAGCACAGACGAGGCGCGCAATCTGTATGCCCGACGTAAGGAGCTGAGTGACCCCACCTTTGGCATCATCAAAGACCAATGGGGAGCACGGCGATTCCTGTTGCGTGGTCTGGTAAACGTGCGGGCGGAATTCAGTCTGATTACTACGGCCTTCAACCTGAAAACCCTATGTCAGGTTTGGGAGAAGGCACATCGAGCGCCTCATATGAGACTGAATTGGTTACCGATGAAAATATCAGACCCTAGCCCTGCAACCGCAGCAGAATTAGCATCATAACTCACCACGCACTCCGGCTATGCCTTGAGACCGATAGACTTTCTGAGACAGGCTCCAAAGTCGAACTCCACCGGAAACACGGGACAGGTGGCTGGAGTTGCAGATTACAAAGCTTCAAGTGCTGGCGGCCAGCTTACGTGAAGCCTGGCTTCCTACGACGCCGTAGACTGAAAGGCACAATATCTGACATGGTCCACTGTCAATATTCAATCAACAGGGTTGATATGCCTTTGCGACGCCCCGAAAACTAGCTGTTACGATGACATCAAATATACTTCCCTTCTTTGAGCCAGGCAACCCAGGCGGGAATACCTTTTTCGATTCCATACTGAGGATTGTATCCAAGCTCCTCTTTCGCCCGAGTTATGTCAAAGGCTGGTCTTATGGCTGACCTATATCCATCTGCTACGACGGCCCCGATTTCACCCGGACCTACTTCAATTGGAAGCTTGGGGAAAACTCGCCGGAGAACATCAGCAATTTCAAAAACGCTCACCAGTCTGCCGCCGCTCATATTGAATACGTAATTCTTGGTCGGCTTGGCGTGAAAAGCCTGGATGAGGCCTCGAGCATGATCTTTCACGAATGTGTAATCAATTTTCGTGTCACCGCCGTTTGCCATTTTTATCGGCTTACCCGCCACAGCGTCCGTTACCATACGCCCTATCTCGTGCCTTAGCCGAATTAAACCAGGACCCCAAACGCGAGCCGGGCGGCAAGCTATTGCATCGACGCCAAATAGTTTACGATAGAGGTAAATATGCCCCTCGTTGGTCAATTTCGAGACGGCGTACATGCTGTTGTACGGCAGATCAAATTCGGTTTCTTTCAGCGACGATGATAGCGGTCTACCCTCCTGGTTCCCGGCAACCGATGATGAGCTGCAGCAAACGGCGCGTCTCAACTTGAGGATTCTAACAGCTTCCAAGACGTTGATTGTGCCCTCTATGTTTGCCTGGACACATTGCAATGGGCTATCGTCGGCTTCTTTACCCATTATGGCCGCCGTATGGATAATACCTTCTACCTTGTGCTTATTAATAGTATTAAGCAACAAAGGCAGATCAGCCACGCTCCCTGACACAAAGGAAATCTTATCGAGCATCTTGGCAATTACGGTATGAGAACCTGGACGGGCGACGTCATAGCCGACTACCTCCGTCCCTTCCTCAACAAGCATTCTCACCACGTTTGACCCAATAAACCCTGCTGCACCAGTGACTAAGATCGACATTTAGACTTGCCTCCTTAAGAATACGATGTGTTGCGGCCATTCACCATATCTTCCAGCTTGCGGTTCCGCCCCGAGCGTTACTTTGCTCCGATGAGCAGCCGCGTGTATGTTGCTGCCGATAAGACCGGCGGCGCCAGTGACGAGAATTGTCATACCTTTTCCTCCTCTAATCGTTTTAGATTCTTGAATTGGCTTCTAGATATGCTGGACCTATTCTTGCCGTTAGTTCGTTCTGCCCCCTTCCTGCGATGTTCAAGAGTCATGCAAGATATCGTACGCTGCGCGAATAGGAACTTTAAACCCCATTTTTCGCCAACCGGCACTCTATCGCCAGCCCGGCGAACCGTCAACCGCGTGAAAATTCGCTTGCGCCCCGCTGGCTTCCCCAAAATTTTGCCCCCGCAGCGTCCGATTTTCCTCGATCCGCACGCCGGCACACGCGCAAGCCGAGCCATCCGCTCTGGCCAAAACCAATCCTGGTTTGCG
>JACQOI010000337.1 GCA_016202615.1 Betaproteobacteria bacterium | reverse complement strand
GGCAGTTGCCGTCGGGGCGCATGCCTTCCTTGTAGCAGAGATGCGGAATCTCGATGCCGTAGCGCTTGGCCGCCTGGAGGATCGTCTCGTTCGAATAACCGACGACGTCCTGCCCGTTCAGCTTGAATTCGATCGGCATTGCGGCCAGTTCTTCCTTGCTCATCGCAGTCATATGTCGCCTCCGGCGACGAGAGGAGAGCGGAGAGCGGGGTGAGGCGCAAGAGCGAACCCCGTCCGACTCTCTGCTCTTTTCGCCTCTCGCCTCACGCCTCTCGCCTCACGCCTGTCGCCTCACGCCTGTCGCCTTACGCTTTTCAACAGCACCATCACCGCGCCGCTGCCGCCGTCGACCTGGCGCGCCTGGCAGAATGCGAGCACTTCGTCGCGCTGCATCAGCCAGTTCGCGACTTTGGTTTTCAGCACGGGCTCGCGGTTTTTCGAGCGCAATCCTTTGCCGTGAATGATGCGCACGCAGCGCGCGCCGCTGCGCGTGCAGGCGTTCAGGAATTCCACCAATAGCGCGCGCGCTTCAATCGAGGTGAGTCCGTGCAGGTCAAGCTCATCCTGGCTTACCCAGTGGCCGCGGCGCAGCTTTCTAAGGATTTGACGCGACAGGCCGTGGCGCAGGTAAATCAGCTCTTCGCCGGTCTCCGTGCCGATGTCCCACGTAATGTGGTCGCTCAGGCTGTCGGCGAGCGCGGCGCGTTCGTCGCGCAGCCGTTGCACCGGGATCGGCTTGTGTTTCGGGCGCGGATGGATCACCCGCCCGTGATCGGGCAGGCGGGTGACGTCCGACAACAGTTTTTGAAGCAGATCGCTGTCGTCATCCGCGGGTTTCGCAGGCCGCTTTTTCATTGCGCCATTCTATAAGCATGAGCGTCGCGAATCGCATCAAGCGGCGAGCGATTCGAGATATTTTTGCGCGTCGAGCGCGGCCATGCAGCCGCTGCCGGCGCTGGTCACCGCCTGGCGATAGACGTGATCCTGCACGTCGCCGGCCGCGAATACACCGGGCACGCTGGTTGCCGTCGCGCCGCCGTTGAGCCCGCTCCGGGTGATGATGTAGCCGTTCGCCATTTCGAGCTGGCCGGCGAAGATCTCGGTATTCGGCCGGTGCCCGATGGCGATGAACACGCCGTGCAACTGCTTGTCGGCAGTGACGCCGGTCTTGACGTTCTTCACGCGCATGCCGGTGACGCCGGACTTGTCGCCGAGCACCTCGCCGAGCACGTGGTCCCACAATATGCTGACTTTGCCCGCGCCGGCTTTTTCGTTGAGTTTGTCGATGAGGATCGGTTCGGCGCGAAACTTGTCGCGGCGATGCACCACCGTGACATGGCGCGCGATGTTCGACAGGTACAGCGCTTCCTCGACCGCGGTGTTGCCGCCGCCGATCACCGCGACGTCCTGCTCCTTGTAGAAAAATCCGTCGCACGTCGCGCACCCCGACACGCCGCGTCCCATGAACGCCTGCTCCGACGGCAGTCCGAGATACATGGCCGAGGCGCCGGTCGCGATGACCAGCGCATCGCAGGTGTACGTGCCGTTGTCGCCGCTCAGCGTCAGCGGTTTTGCGGCGAGTTTCGCGGTGTGGATCTGATCGAAAATGATCTCGGTCTTGAAGCGCTCGGCGTGTTTCAGGAAGCGCTCCATCAGCTCCGGCCCCTGCACGCCCATCGCGTCTGCCGGCCAGTTATCGACATCGGTGGTCGTCGTGAGCTGCCCGCCTTGCGCAAGGCCGGTCACCAGCACGGGTTTCAGGTTGGCGCGCGCGGCATATACGGCCGCCGTGTAGCCGGCGGGCCCCGAACCGAGGATCAACAGCCGGCAATGTCTGGTGGTTTGGGTCATTGAACTCTTGAAATGGGGTGGGATTGGCAAAAAAACAACATTGTGGCAGTGTATCCCCCGTCGTGTCGAGTTCAAATCAGCCTTAATATTGATTTTTAATTCATTGCTATATAATGAAAAAAAGCGCTTTTTCGCCTATCCCGGACGAACGCAAACCAGAGGAAAACAACCGGTGAACCCCCACATCCTGAAAACAGTGCCGCTGTTTTCAACGCTGTCGGACGAGCAGTTGCGCGTGCTGCAGCCGTGCGTGCAGCAGCGCAGTTACCCGCGTAATTCGTTCATACTGCGCGCCGGCGAGGAAACCGATGCGCTCTACATCATCCTTTCCGGACGCATCAAGGTCCTGATTCCCGACGAGCAGGGGCGCGAGGTGATACTTGCGGTGATGGGACCCAGTGAGTTTTTCGGCGAAATGGGACTGCTCGACGACCTGCCGCGCTCGGCGAGCGTCGAGACGCTCGAGCCCTGCCAGATGCTGCGCTTCTCGAAGTCCGGGTTCGTCGCCTGCCTCAAGGACAACTTCGATCTGGCCATGATCATCATCCGCAACCTGGTCAAGCGCCTGCGCGAAGCCGATCGCAAGATCGAAAGCCTGGCGCTGATTGATGTTTACGGCCGCGTCGCGCGGCTGCTGCTCGACCAGGCCGAGGAGGTCGACGGCATGTGGATCGTGCGCAGCGCTCCGCCGAAGCAGGAAATCGCGCGCATGATAGGGGCATCGCGCGAGATGGTAAGCCGCGTAGTCAAGGACTTGCAGCAGCGCGGCTATATCCGCGCCGAAAAGCGCAAGGTTTACCTGCTCGACAAGGTTTCGATGGCAAAGCGCGCGTCGAGCCACTGATTACATGTTAGTGCGCTGAAAATTGTGTGATCTATGTCCTGTTGCGATGAGGAAAAAGTTCCCATAATTATTCAGGGTTGCCGCTGCAATTAGCGTGCAGCGTGTTGGTTTTTTGCGGTGGAGAGTTATCGTGAAAACGCAGATCCGGCCGTTACCCACCAAACCTCCCGGTGATCGTTCTTCATGCGGCAAGCGCGCCAAGCGCAACGCGCTGATGCCCAAGGCGCTAGCGCTTGCCGTGGCGTCCTGTTTCGCGGCTGATTTGGCGCTTGCGAATCCATCCGGTTTCGCGGTCGTCAACGGGCAGGTCGTTTTCAACTACAACGGCCAGGTTCTCACCATCACGAACACGCCGGGCTCGATCATCAACTGGCAGAGCTTCTCGATCGGCGTCAACGAGATCACGCGCTTCATCCAGCAGTCGGCCGCCAGCGCGGTTCTGAACCGCGTCATCGGCATCGACCCCTCGATCATCCTCGGCGCGCTGCAATCGAACGGCCGCGTTTTCCTGATCAATCCCAATGGAATTTTGTTTGGCGCGGGTGCGCAGATCGACGTCGCAGGCCTGGTTGCGTCCACGCTCAATCTGTCGAATGCGGATTTCCTGGCCGGACGCCTGCGCTTCACCGACACGCCCGGCGCGGGCAGCCTCGTCAACCAGGGTGCAATCACGACACCGACCGGCGGGCAGGTTTACCTGATCGCGCCGAACGTGGAGAACACCGGCATCATCACCAGCCCGCAGGGCGAGGTCATACTCGCCGCCGGCCGCAGCGTTGAGCTGGTCGATGCCGGCACGCCGAATCTGCGGGTGGAGATCACGGCTCCGGACACGGAAGCGCTCAACGTCGGCCAGATCATCGCCAACAGCGGCAAGATCGGTATTTACGCGGGGCTGATCAGGAACAGCGGAGTCATCAAGGCCGACGGCGTGGTGGTCGGGCAGAACGGCGAGATCCTGCTCAGGGCGACGCAAAACACCACACTCGATGCGGGAGGCGTCATCTCCGCGAGCGGCACGGCGAACGGCGTCGGCGGCGGCAACATCACGGTCGAGGGCGGAACCGTTACCAATGCGGGCACGGTGCAGGCCAACGCGGCGGACAACGCGACCGCCGGCAACATTTCGATGGTCGCGCAGAACGACCTTACGCTGGCTTCCACCAGCCGCATCGAGGCCAGGGGCGCCGACGTCAATTCGAACGGCGGCACCGTTTATCTGTACGGATTTGGCGACGCGTACGCGCAGAACGGCCAGGTCATCGACCTCTCCGGCGGTTTGACTTCGGGTAACGGCGGCAACGGTGAGTTCAGCGCCGCGCACACTGCGATGTTTTCGGGAACGTTACTCGGCAATGCGGCATCCGGCTACCAGCGCGGCAGCTTTATTATCGATCCGTTCGACGCGTTCGTGAACGGCATATTCTCGGTAAACACCACGGTTTTTGCGCAGAACAACGTTACGATCGACGGTGCTGTCAGCATTGACCCGGCAGTCACGTTGACGCTGCTCGCGGACCACAACAGCACGACGATCGGCGACTGGCACGATGGTATCGGCGCCATCATCAATGGCGGTGGTTTCACGATTACCGGCGCTGGTGGCGGCAGCTCTACCTTGGCCATGTACGCGGCCGGCGGCGGTATCGGTACCGCGTTGGCGCCGATCCTGACGGAAATGAACGGCGGCAGCATTGTCGCCAACACCAATAACCCCGCCCAGGTTGGCGCGGCAGATACTTTCATCACCAACGGCTTCTCGGATGTCAACATCGCCGGATTCGACGACGGAATCAACAGCAACAATTTTCTGCTGACCACGGGTGGCAGGGTAGATCAAACCGGGCAGATTACGGTGAGCGGCTTCGCCTTTGACGCCGGCGACAACGTAGAGCTGCCGCTCTTCAACATGGTCGGTACACTTGCCGGCCGCACCAGCGACGGCAACATTACTTTCATCAACGCACAGTCGCTGACAATCGGCAGCGTCGCTGGCATCAACGGTCTCAGTGCAAACGGCTCCAGCGCCGCGATCAACGTGACAGTGACCGGCGCCGGCAATAATCTGACGGTGAATCAGCCGGTGAATGCGTTCTCGAGCTACTACCGGGCGAAAGTCAACCTGTCGGTGCCCGCCGGCACCATCTGGGTTAACAACGATGTCACGGCAGACAACACTTACGGCGACTACGGGGCGGAAGTCACGCTGAATGCGGGTAGCGGGATCAACGTCAGCAATGCGACCGTCAGTGCCCGCGGCTGGGGCAGTTACTACGGTCCCAATAACGTATCGGTCGCACTGACCACGACCACCGGCGACATCGAAATCAGCAATAATTCGACGGTATCGGCTGAGGGCGCCTCCGGGGCTGCGGTCACGCTGAATGCCGGCACCGGCATCAGCATCAGCAATTCGACCGTCAAGGCCTTCGGCTGGGGCTTTGGCAATCCCCTATCGGTCGCGCTGACCACGACCACCGGCGACATCGAAATCAGCAATAATTCGACGGTATCTGGCAGCAATAATAACTCGGGCGGCGCGTCGGTCGCATTGACTGCGACTGCCGGCGGCATCGGCATCACCGATTCGACCGTATCGGCCGACAGCTCCGATGGAGCGACGGTCACGCTGGATGCCAGCACCGGCATCACGATGGACAATAGCCTCGTCAGGGCCCGCTCCTGGTTTGGACTCCCGGCAGCCATCAGCCTCACGACCACCGGGGCGAACGCCGACATCAGCGTCACCAACAGCAACGATGGCAACGGCATCTACATTGATGGCGGGGAAGGCGGGATCATTGCGCTCGATGCCACCGGCAACATCATGGTCACCAGCAGCGTGATAAGCGCGTCCGGTTCGATTTATCGCTCTGGTTCGTTTGACCTCAATGCACCGGTCGCCGAAGTGAAGCTCAGGAGCGACAAGGTCGTGACCATCACCGATTCCACTTTGTCGGCAGCGGCGGGCTTGCAGATCGACGGCGGGGAGGGCGGGCACACGGTGAACCTCAATGCCCCGCTTGCGATGGTGAACATCACCGGCGGCGACGGGGTGAAAATCGAGGACGCCCCCGCAACGATCAGCGCGAACGCAAACCTCTCCATCAACGGCTGGAGCGGCGCGGTATTCGACGTCAACGTCAACGATTCCGTCGCGGCGGTGAACATTACGGGCACCGGCACCGGGCTTGACAGCGGGGTGAGAATCACCGGATCAGCGATTACCGTGGCCGCGAATCTTTCCGCGCAAGCCTACAGCACCAGCGCAGCGGTGAATCTCAATGTCGCCGCCGGCGCTCCGGTCGCCGCGGTAAACATCACAGGCAGCGGCGTCAACGGTGTCACGATCGATTCGTCCAGCATCAACGTGACCGGGAACGCGACCGCGTATGCTTCCTATTATGGATCCATCGGGGTCGGCGGGACCATGAATGCGCCGCTCGCTGCCGTCTACATCACGGGAACCGGCACCGGTGCGGCCACCAGCGGGGTGACCATCACCGGCGCCACGATTACGGTGTCCGGGCAGATGAATGCATTGGCGCGAAGCAGCGCCGCGGTGGATATCAACAACACCGTGAACGCGCCGCTTGCCCAGGCGGTCATCGCGGGCAGTGGCGGTACCGTAAACGGTGTGACCATCACGGGCTCCACGATCGAGGTGAGAGGTTCCATGAACGCGGGCAATTCCGAGAGCTACGTGACCGGAGTTGTCAATTTCAACGGTGAGCTGAATGCACCACTCGCTTCGCTCAACATCTCCAGCGGCAATGGTGTCAGCATCGACGGCGCCGACATCACGGTGAGCGGCGCGTTCAGCGGCTATGATGCATCGGGTGGCAGCACGGTGAATTTCAACGGCACCGTCAACGCGCCGCTCGCCCAGATCGGAATCTCCGGTGATGGCGGCGAGGTCAACGGCGTAACTCTTGCGAATTCCTCGGTCACAGCGGACGCGCAGTTGAGCGGGGATGGCGGGGAAGGTTCCGTCAACTTCTTCACTGTCTTTAACCAGCCACAGGCGGCGGTGGTGAACGTCGCCTCGACCGCGGGCAACATCAACATTCCCGATAGCAACATCACCGCCAGCGCCGATGACCAGTTTCTGGGGTTAATCACCTCGAAGATCCTGCTTCAGACGACCAACGGCTACATCCTCGGCGATGCGGACAGCCTGCTCACGGCCTCGTACACCCCATGGTGCATGGGGTGCGACCCGAACCCCGTGATCGAACTGCGCGCGACGAGCGGCATCGGCGCGCTCGGCAACCCGATCATCTTCGCGGACGATCAGGCGGACATCATCGCGGTCAACTCGGGAGCGACCGGCGACGTGGCGCTCGCGCAGGCCACCGGGGACGTCATCATCGACCTTTGGTCGGGAGGTGTCTCCAACATCTCCAACAGCGCTCCGGGCGGCGCGATCGATCTGACGGCCCTCGGCGGAAATTTCACCGTCCAGGATACGGTATCCAATCCGAACGGGAGCCTGACGCTGCGCTCCGCGCTCGCCGGCGGCTACATTGCGGTTGACGGCGGCGAGGGCGGGATGCTGACCACCGGCAGCGGGGCCTTCAATGACATCACGCTCATCGCCGACGACGTGGCGCTAATCAGTGGCGTGAGTGGGCCAGTGGTGCAAAGCGGCTCAGGTTTCGTAAATGTCCGGACGTTTACCGCGGGGCGGGAAATCTGGCTCGGCTCGTCGGGATTCGGGGCGGGCCAGCTCGAGCTCGACAACGCCGAACTCAACAACATGACGGCGCTCGGCGGGGCCGGGGGCGGGCTGGTGATCGGTGTGACCGGCGGCGCGGCCGGAGCGCTGGTGTTCAAGGGAGCGGTAGATTCGTCGGCGTTCCTCAACGTGCGTGGCTCGACGATCACACAGGACCCCGGCGCGACGATTACCGGCGGCCTCAACGTCGTCGCCAACACAAATGTGACGCTGACGGACGCCGGGAACCAGATCGATTATTTCACCACGGGCAGCAACGTCGGCGGCAACATCTCGCTGGTGACGTCCACGGACGTTGGCCTGTATGGTGTTTCGGCAACGGGCAACGTGAGCATCACGTCCAGCGGCGCGATCACCAACCCGATCGGCGAGGTGTTTTTGCATGCCGGCGGCACGACCGCGTTGAATGCCGCGACGGGCATCGGCACGGCAGCCAATCCGATCCGGATAGACATGGGCGGAGCGGGCTTCAGCGCGACGAACAGCACCTCCGGCGACGTCGCGGTGACCAGCAGCGCGCCGACTTTCACGGTCGGCGCCGGTGGAGCAAGCTTCAGCAACGGCGGCGGCGGCGGGTATTACATCAGTGCGCTGAACAACATGCAGTTGAATGGCGGCACCGCCAACGACGGCTATGCGCAATTCGCGGCCGGCGACACGCTGACCGTGAATGGTTATTCGAACCCTAGCGGGTCCGGCGTCCTGATGCTGGCAAATAATGTCACATTCAGCGGCTCGGCGAGCGACGTGTTTGGCGCGTTGGGTGTGATTGGCGGTACCATCAATGTCAACGCGAACGTTGAGGGTGGTTCAATCGATGTCGTCGCGAATACTCTGAACGTGAATGGCGCCGACTTCGACGCATTCGCCGGAAACTTCACCGGCTACATTTCGGGCGACATCACGGTCGCGGGCGGCGGCCGCATTTACGGCAGCCCGGACGTCGACCTGACGGTGGGCGGGACGATCTTCATCAACGACCCGGGCTCGAAGATCGAGGCTGGATCCCCCGTCACCATTCACGTCCTGTTCCCGCTGCTGTCCGAAGGCGGTTACCTGATCAACGGCGCTCCCGTGGTCTGGGACGAGCTGACCGGCACCGGCTTCTTCGCGGACGGACTGCCGGCGGTATTGGGCCAGAATCTGCTGATCGACTATGGTCTGGGCGCCGGCGCGCTGCCGCCTGACGTGATCGCGGCGATCAACACGCTAGTTGACGCGACGAACAAGAGCGGCCAAAGCCAGGAGGAGGAGGAGGAGGAGAAGAAGGAGAAGGAGAAGGAGGAGGGCAACAAGCCGCTCAGTAAAGGACTCGAGCTGCAATGCAAGTGATGCGCGGCGTTGCCACATTGGAAGCAGAAAAGAGGGCCAGTATGAACGCGAACAAAGTTTGGTTTATGGCGGCGACCTTGCTGCTATCCGGTGTTGCGAGTTTTTCCGCGCTCGCAGCCGGGGCGGGTGAAGTCACCCATCTGAGCGGCACGCTCTCGGCGCAACGCCCCGACGGGGCGATCCTGGTGTTGGGGCAGAAATCGGAAGTCCGTCCGGGCGACGTGCTGACCACGCAGAAGGACAGCTACGCGCAGATCAATTTCAGCGACGGCAGCTCGGTTACGATGCGTCCTTATACTCAAATGAAAATCGACGCCTACAACTTTGTACAGGAAAAGCCGGAGGCCGACAGCGCGTTCTTCCGGCTGATCAAGGGTGGATTGCGCACCGTGACCGGCCTGGTCGGTAAGCGCGGCAATCAGGATGCATATCGTATCGGCACGGCCACCGCGACGATCGGCATTCGCGGCTCCACAGGCGATACCATGGTTTGCGCTCCGAGCTGTGATGGGGTCGCGAAAGGCGGCGAAGCGTTGCCGTCCGGCACTCACCACCAGACTAACAGCGGCACCTACATCATGCAAATCGACGATAAGGCCGCGGTATTCGACGAGCCTGCTCGCGGCGATCGCGTGTTTCTTGCTCAAGCCGCGCAAATCGGCGATAACGCCGTGATAACCGATGAACCTCCTCGCGGCGGCCGCGTTTTCCTCGCTCAAGCCGGGTCAAGATTCGTCGTAATCGAGGAGGGTCACACGGGGTATTCGGATGGGAAGGTTATCACGGTGACAGTGGGCACCATCGGCGGCGGTCTCGTCGATCTTTTCATACCAACCATCGGCAACAAGGGCGCCGCCTGTAAGTAGCAGCCTCTTCGTTCGTGCTCGGTGTGTCGGGCAACTTCAACCGCGGCCAGGACCGCATCGTCGAATAGCCTCTGCGCGAGGCGGTAACGCAAGACCCCGCTGCGGCGGGGTTTTTGCTTTTTCAGTTTTGCCGATTCACTGCTGACTTGCGTCTTTGCGTTGGATGTTTTGTTGGTTCCGGCTACGCCGGCTTATTCCGATTCCACTTCAGAGGTTACATTATTTCAGTGTGGGTGCGCTTGCGCACCGATTGCCGGATGGTTCGCAAGCGCACCCGACTCCAATTATTAATGCTTTTTTTGATTTGAAAATGGAATCAGGGGTCGGCGTGTGGGTGGCTGTCGTCCACACACAACCCCGGCCCTTTGATTTGGCTCGCATTTTGAGCGGCGCGCACGCCCATCTAAACCAGTTTATTTGCTTCGCCTCTTAACGCCTTGTTTTCAGGGGAAAGACGGGCCTTGAAAGTGTGCTTCCACCAGGCTTTAGCGCTATAATCAGCCGACTTTTATGGCGATTCCCTGACCATGCTGTTTAACGCAAAGGCGGGCTCCAGCCGCTCCGCCGAAAACCCGCTACCCCCCAAAATCGCATCCCTGCTGCGGGAGTCCTGGTGGCTCGCGGTGGTGGCGCTGGCGCTGTATCTGGCGCTGATCCTGTTTACCTTCGACAAGGCCGACCCCGGCTGGTCGCATAGCGCCGGCGTCGAGCAGATCAGGAACTCGGGCGGCCGCGTCGGCGCCTGGCTCGCCGACCTGCTGCTCTACGCTTTTGGGCTCTCGGCGTGGTGGTGGGTGGTGTTGTGCGCGTTTGTCATGCGCTGGAGCTTCCGGCGCATCGAGCATGTCGCGCCGGCCGACCGCCGTTCGTATTTCATTGCGGGCATCGGCTTCGCCATCCTGCTGCTGGCGAGCGCCAGCCTCGAGGCGATGCGGCTCTACAGCCTGAAGGCGACGCTGCCGCTTGCCCCGGGCGGGATGCTCGGCGCCGGCATCAGCGGCCTGCTCGCGAAAGCGGCCGGCTTCACCGGCGCCACGCTGGTGCTGCTGGCGCTGATCGCGATCGGGCTGAGCCTGTTCACCGGCATTTCGTGGATTGCCTTCCTCGAGCGCTTCGGCGGCTGGCTCGAGGCGGCCTATCAGTTCGCGCGGCGGCGCTGGGTCGACTGGCAGGACCGGCGCGCCGGAGCGGCGGCGGCGATCGAGCGCGAGGAAGTGGTGGAAGAGGGCAAGAGGAAATTCGAAATCCACGAGCCGATCCGCATCGAGCCGGCGGCGACGCAGATACCGAAATCGCAGCGCGTCGAGCGCGAAAAACAGGTGCCGCTGTTCGAAAACCTGCCCGATTCGCCGCTGCCGCCGCTCAAGCTGCTTGACGAGCCGGAGAAGGCGGTCGCGGCGATCGGCGCCGAGACGCTCGAGTTCACTTCGCGCCTGATCGAGAAAAAGCTGCTCGATTTCGGCGTCGAGGTGAAAGTGGTCGCGGCCTACCCGGGGCCGGTGATTACGCGCTTCGAGGTCGAGCCCGCGGTCGGCGTCAAAGGCAGCCAGATCACCAATCTGGTGCGGGATCTGGCGCGCGCGCTGTCGGTGGTCAGCATCCGCGTCGTCGAAACCATCCCGGGCAAGAGTTGCATGGGCCTCGAGATCCCGAACCCCGAGCGCCAGATCGTGCGCCTGTCGGAAATCCTGAGCTCGCAGGTTTATGCCGACATGACTTCGCCGCTGACGCTCGGGTTCGGCAAGGACATCGCGGGCAACCCGATCGTCGCCGATCTTGCGCGCATGCCGCACCTGCTGGTTGCCGGCACCACCGGCTCGGGTAAGTCGGTCGCGCTCAACGCCATGATCCTGAGTCTGCTCTACAAGTCGCCGCCGGCGCAATGCCGGCTGATTCTGGTCGATCCGAAAATGCTCGAGCTGTCGGTGTACGAGGGCATACCCCATCTGCTGACGCCGGTGGTGACCGACATGCGCCAGGCCGCCAACGCGCTCAACTGGTGTGTCGCGGAAATGGACCGCCGCTACAAGCTGATGTCGGCGCTCGGCGTGCGCAACATGGCGGGCTTCAACCAGAAGGTGCGCGAAGCCGCCAGAGGCGGGATGCCGATTCCGAATTCGCTCACGTTGACGCCCGACAACCCCGAGCCGTTACACGAAATGTCGCTGATCGTGGTCATCATCGACGAGATCGCGGACCTGATGATGGTGGTCGGCAAGAAAGTCGAGGAGTTGATTGCGCGGCTGGCGCAGAAAGCGCGCGCCACGGGTATTCACCTGATCCTTGCGACACAGCGCCCGTCGGTGGACGTGATTACCGGATTGATCAAGGCCAACATACCGACGCGCATCGCGTTCCAGGTGTCGGCGCGCGTCGACTCGCGCACCATTCTCGATCAGATGGGCGCCGAGGCGCTGCTTGGGCAGGGCGATATGCTCTATCTGGCGCCGGGAACCGGCATGCCGCAGCGCGTGCACGGCGCCTTCGTCGCCGATCACGAGGTGCACAAAGTGGTGGGCTATCTCAAGAACCTGGCGCAGCCGCAGTACGTCGAGGGCGTGCTGGAAGAGCCGGACACCGAAGACGAGGGTATGATGGCGCTTGAAGGTGGAGGTGACGCCGAGTCCGATCCGCTGTACGATCAGGCGGTCGCGATCGTGCTCAAGACACGGCGTGCCTCGATTTCGCTGGTGCAACGTCATCTGCGCATCGGTTACAACCGTGCCGCGCGGCTGATCGAGCAAATGGAGCGTGCGGGCATGGTTTCCCCCATGCAGCCCAACGGCAACCGCGAAGTGCTGGCGCCGGCCTCCGGGTCCGAACAATAGCCGCGCTGGCGGCGAATTAAGCACTGCGGAAGGTGTCGAAAATTGTATTACGCACGAGCACTCCGGGGTGCGAGGATGAAGACTTTATTGCTGCCGTTGCTGGGCCTGGCGCTTGCCGCACCGTGCCATGCCGGGACCCGGGGGCTTGACCAGGAAAAACGCTGGCACCCGGAACAGGACGCGGCTGACGTTCAGCCTCAGCGTTGGGCCATCGCGCAGAGCGACGCGCGCGGCATGGACTTCGACGTCTACATCCGGCTGCAGACCGGGATGAGCGAAGGAGAGTTGCTGCTGCGAGCGGGCAAGCCGGATTCCGAATCGATTGAGAATTTTCGCAACGACATCGTCAAGACTTATTACTACTTTCCGACCGTATCCAATCCCTGGATCACGGTAATCACGCTGCGCGGCGGCAGGGTCGCCAACATAGAACGTACCAAGAAGACCTTCTGATGCGATTTGCACTGATTGTCGGGTTGCTGCTCGCGTGCGGTTACGCGAGCGCGGCGAGCATCGAAACGCTCAAGGCGTTTTTGCGGGAGACGACATCCGGCAAGGCCCGTTTTGCGCAGATCATCGTCGACAAGAACTTGAAGCAGCTGCAGCAGGCGACCGGCACCATGCAGTTTTCGCGCCCCGGCAAGTTCCGCTGGCAATACGAGAAGCCCTACGAGCAGCTCATCGTTGGTGACGGTGCGCGGCTCTGGATTTATGACAAGGACCTGAATCAGGTTACCGTGCGCAAGATGGACAAAGCGCTGGGAGGCAGCCCGGCCGCACTGCTCGCCGGCAGCAACGAAATCGACAAGATCTACAACCTGACCAATCTCGGCAGCCAGGAAGGGCTGGACTGGCTGGAGGCGGTGCCCAAATCGAAGGAAAATGCGTTCGAGCGTATCCGTCTCGGCTTCAGCCGGGACGGTCTCGAGGCGATGGAACTGCGCGACCAGTTTGGGCAGGTAACGGTGATCAAATTTGCCGCGGTCGAGCGCAATCCGAAACTCCCGCCCGACTTGTTCAGGTTTACCCCGCCCAAAGGCGCCGACGTCATCACCGACTAGGAGTTTGTCGGACTTAGCTCCGACAAACTCCCGATGCAAAACCGGCGCCGGAAGAATCGCAGAAGAGGATAGCAGATTTGCGAATTTACCCGCGCTTTTCCCAGGATTCGACCGCTAGCAGCCTGTCAGGCTTGGCACACCAACAGGCTGCTAAAGCAAAACCGCTGTTTAAATCCGGGCTGGATATCACAGAATTAATGCAAGGTCTGCTTTTCCGAGGTGACCGTAGCGAACGAACGCGCATTTTATTGCCTTTTTGTTCAGGGCGGTTTTGCCTTAGGAGTTTGTCG
>JACQOI010000292.1 GCA_016202615.1 Betaproteobacteria bacterium | reverse complement strand
GCCGTATGGTCTTTTCTCCGCCATCGACAACGATGTCGATGGCACCGCCTTCGACGATCGGCAACTCGTACTGGCTGATCTGGTAGCCCTTGGGCAGATCGGGATAGAAGTAATTCTTGCGCGCGAATATCGAGCGGCGGTTGATTTTCGCGCCGACTGCCAGACCGAATCGGATCGCGCGTTCGACCGCGCCGCGATTCAATACCGGCAGCACGCCCGGCAGCGCGATATCGACCGCGCATGCCTGCGAGTTGGGCGCCGCGCCGAAAGCCGTTGGCGCACCCGAAAAAATCTTCGAGCGCGTCGACAGCTGCGCGTGGGTCTCAAGCCCGATTACCGTTTCCCATTTCATGGAATTAACCCGTAAGCAGTGAGCAGTAAGCGGAAAAATCATCGAACATGTCACCGACGCTATGCATTTTACTCATCACTGTTCACCGCTCACCTTTTGCCGCTCACCGCTCACCGCTCACCGCTTACCGCTCACCGCTTACCACTCACCGCTTACCGCTTACCGCTTACCGCTCACCGTTTACCCTGTTCCTGGCGGCATCCGCAGATGCCAGCCGGTCGCCTGCTGGTACTGGTGCGCGACGTTCAGCATCTGCGCTTCCGCAAAGTAATTGCCGATCAGTTGCAGCCCGACCGGATGATTCCTGTCGCCGAAGCCGCACGGAATCGACATGCCCGGGAGCCCCGCGAGATTGACCGCAATCGTGTAAATGTCCGATAGATACATCTGCACCGGGTCGCCGGCTTTCTCGCCGATCCTGAACGCGGTGGTCGGGCTCGTCGGGCCCAGGATTACGTCGCATTTCCCGAACGCCTCGACGAAATCCTGCGCGATCAGCCGCCGCAGCCGCTGCGCCTTGATGTAGTAGGCGTCGTAGTAGCCATGCGACAGCACGTAGGTGCCGATGAGTATCCGCCGCTTCACTTCCGCGCCGAATCCCTGTGCGCGGGTTTTGCGGAACATGTCGAGCAAATCGGCATATTCGGGCGCGCGATAACCGTAGCGCACTCCGTCGAAGCGCGATAAATTGCTCGATGCCTCGGCGGGCGCGAGCACGTAATATACCGGCACCGACAATTGCATGTTGGGAAGCCGCACCTCGACCGTATCGCAGCCGAGCTTCCTGAGCTCGGCGATCGCCTGCTCGACCGCCTTTGCGACATCCGCCGCGACGCCATCGGCAAAAAACTCGCTCGGCAGCCCGATGCGCAGTCCCTTAAGCGGCTTCGCAAGGTCGCATGTGTAGTCCTCGGGCGCGCGCTCCAGACTGGTCGAGTCGCGCGCATCAAACCCCGCCATCGCGTTCAGCATCAGCGCGAGGTCTTCCGCGGTCTTGGCGAACGGCCCGGCCTGGTCGAGGCTCGAGGCGAACGCGATCATGCCGTAGCGCGAGACCACGCCATAGGTCGGTTTCAGGCCGCAGACGCCGGTCAGCGCCGCCGGCTGGCGAATCGAGCCGCCGGTATCGGTGCCGGTCGCCGCCGGCGCAAGGCGCGCCGCAACCGCCGCCGCCGAGCCGCCCGAACTGCCGCCCGGCACCGCCGCGGTGTCCCACGGGTTCCTGACCGGGCCGTAGAACGAGGTCTCGTTGGAAGACCCCATCGCGAACTCGTCCATGTTGGTCTTGCCGGCGATCACCGCGCCGGCCGCGTTAAAGCGCTCGATCACGTGCGCGTCGTATGGCGCGACGAAATTGGACAGGATTTTCGAACCGCAGGTGGTAAGCCAGCCCCTGGCGCAGAAGATGTCCTTGTGCGCGAGCGGGATGCCGGTCAGCGGCCCCGCCTTGCCCGCCGCGATCAGTCGATCGGCGGCGCGCGCCGCAGCTAAGCTTTGCTCCTCATCAACACTGATAAACGCGTTAAGCGCCTTACCCATCGCATTGATTCGCTTGAGAAAATACTGCGTGACTTCGACGCTGGACGCGCGCTTGGCGGCGAGATCCGCGGCAAGCTGTTTAACGGTAAAATTAAGCATGCGAAGGGCTAGGGGCTAGGGGCTAGGGGCTAGAAAAAAGCACTAACGTTTTCCTAATCCCTAATCCCCAGCCCCTAGCCCCTGTATCTATTCAATAACCTTGGGCACCAGATAAAGGCCGGATTCGACCTGGGGTGCAATCGACTGGAACAGCGCGCGCTGGTCAGCTTCGGTCACCGCGTCGTCACGCAGCCGCAGCGTCACGTCTTGCGCGTGCGACATCGGTTCTACGCCGTCGGTGTTGACCGCCTGCATCTGCTCGATCAGCCGGAAGATGCCGGTCAGTTGCGCCAGCACCTGCTCCGCCTCCTGCGGCTCGACCTCGATGCGGGCGAGGTGCGCGATGCGTTTCACATCGTCCAGAGTCAGCGCCATAAGCTTCGTTTTTCGCTTAAAAAATCAGGCGCAATAGCGTATCATAGAATGCTAACTTAGAGCATTTTTCCCTTTCGTCGGAAACAGTTATGTTTGGTTTTTTGAGCGGCTACTTCAACAACGACCTCGCGATCGATCTCGGCACGGCCAATACCCTGATCTACGTGCGCGGCAAGGGCATTGTGCTCGACGAGCCGTCGGTGGTCGCAATTCGTCAGAACGGCGGACCGAACGGCAAAAAAGTGATCCAGGAAGTCGGGCTCGCGGCAAAACAGATGCTCGGCAGAACGCCAGGCAACATCACCGCGATCCGCCCGATGAAAGACGGCGTGATCGCCGACTTCACCGTCACCGAACAGATGCTGAAGCACTTCATCAAGAAAGTGCACGACTCGCGATTGTTCTCGCCGTCACCGCGCATCATCATCTGCGTGCCGTGCGGCTCGACGCAGGTCGAGCGCCGCGCGATCCGCGAGTCCGCCATCGGAGCGGGCGCCTCCCGCGTGTACTTGATCGAGGAACCGATGGCGGCGGCGATTGGCGCCGGCCTGCCAGTCGGCGAAGCCACCGGCTCGATGGTGGTCGACATCGGCGGCGGCACCACCGAAGTCGGCGTGATCTCGCTGGGCGGTCTCGTCTATAAAGGCTCGG
>JACQOI010000291.1 GCA_016202615.1 Betaproteobacteria bacterium | reverse complement strand
GTAGCGCTCACCCGCGAGGCTAATGCGCGCACCGCTTTTACGGGTTCGGCATGGAACGCTCCAAGGGCGCAACCTACCGAATCTACGACGCTTCTCTTGACGGCATGGACAGCCTGCGGTGTGAGATCCGAATAGCGTAAATCCGTGGCATAGGCGACGAACTGCTCCGTGGTCTTATCCAAGGGTATCCACCACAACCTCAGTGCCCTCGACCCGGAACTTGTGGGGGTGTTGGTCCGAGACCCACTCCGTGAACTCCAATATCTCCTGGAACTTTGGATCGTCCGGCGTCACGACATAAGGTTGAGCCCGGTGGTTGATAAACGTAGGCAGGAAAGACACCCTCTCGATACCTTTTTTACCGATCACTGCTTTTGCCACCATGGTCTTACGGCAGTGCGACGGGAAGTGATACATGCCGTTCGGCGGTAAGCACTCCCGGTCTATCGGAAACCAGATAAGGTTCCAGTCAAAAGTCCCTGCCGCGGCCTTGGCGGACCCTGTAGTCATGAAGTTGCCGATGCTGTAGAAACAAACCTTTCCCTTATAAACCTCTACCGCCTTAATGGAGTGAGCATGGTGCCCCAGGATTAGGTCAGCGCCTGCATCGATGGCCGCGTGAGCAATGGGTGGCTGATAGGTGCAAATCGTCTTGGGAATATGGCGCAGGCCCCAGTGGATCGACATGATCACCACGTCGGCCTGTTTTCTTGCCTTTCTGATATCCTCCTGCAAGGCTTGCAGGTCCTCCTCGTACGGCACGGTGATAATCCTGGGCGGCGTGCCGGGCTGGAATTCCTCCGGAGCGTAGTAGGTATGCGCCCGCATCGGCGCAATACCAGCCTTGCCTTCTCCGGCTGCCTGGCCATCCCGCAGCACTGAGCAATAAGCCAGGAACGCTATCTTGACGCCGTTACGCTCGACGATGGCGGGCTTGCGGGCCTCCTCGGCATCCCTACCGGCTCCGATGACGTACTTCCCCATACCGCGGAATAGCTCGGCGGTGTCCAGGACCGGATCTGGCCCCCAATCCATCGCGTGGTTGCTGGCCAGGGAAACGATATCTATGCCAGCAGCCTTCCAAACGGAAGCCATGCGCGGGTGCAGACGGCTATGTTGTCCGCCCGGCCCATAAGAAAACTGCGGTTCCGAACCCCTCTCGGAATAGGTCCTCTCGCACTGTCCAAGCCTGAGGTCCGCCTGCTGCAGCACCGGCGAGATGAGCTCGGCAAACTGTTCCGTAGGCTCGTACACCGGGCCTATGTCCCCACCAGCCACCAGTGTAACAGTGGCATTATCTTTTTTTGCCATTTCAACCCCTTTCAGTGAGATCGTTTTACAAGATTCCGAAGTTCCACAATTTTAGCAAAACGAAGGCTTGTGTTGGGCATATTTTAAGGGATTTCTCCCCTTTAATGCTACTCTGGACTAATCGTCCTACAACGGGGATAATGCAAAGCAGTTTTTTCGACCTTGAGAACCGCTACGATCCATTGGATGAGTATGGGAATACCAAAAGCAAGAAAGAAACGCGCAGAAAAAGCCAAGCTGGGATTCATAGGGCTATGCATGGCGGAAGCGGAGAAGCTCGGTGTAACAATGTTGATAGGTAACACGGCGAAGCAGCTTTGGTCTTACGGAGTCCACCAAGGCGGTGCAAAAAACGACTCTTCGACACTAATAACCTATCTTGAGGCTTGGGCGGGAGTGAAGGTTAAAGGCAAGGCCGCGCGATCGCACCGCGAGTGAACTGCTGAGATAGAAGGAGGTCCAGCCATGTCGAAAAACCATTCAGCATTAGGCGCCTACTTGATTGCCCTAATGTTTGCTGGATGCGGCGCGGCCTATGCGCAGGCCACCTATCCTACCAAGCCGATACGCATAGTCACGGCAGCCGCTGGGGGGGGCGGCGATTTCTCCGCGCGGATACTAGCACAAGGCCTTACCAACAGCTTCGGACAGCAGGTCATCGTCGACAACCGGGGAGGAGGCAACGGGATAATCGCAGCGCAAACCGTGACGAAGTCGCCGGCCGACGGCTATACGTTGCTGCTCTATCCAAACCCCCTTTGGCTGTTGCCTTTCCTGCAGGATAACGTGCCTTACGACCCGGTAAAGGACTTTGCGCCCATTTCACTGACCGACAGCGCCCCCAATGTGCTCGTTGTGCATCCTTCGCTGCCGGTGAAGTCTGTGCGCGAGCTGATTAGCCTGGCGAAAGCCCGGCCAGGAGAACTGAACTATTCGCGAGCATCAGCAGGCAGCCCGGTTCATCTCGCGGCCGAGCTATTTATGGCCATGGCCGGTGTCACCATAGTGCCGGTTCCTTACAAAGGGGGCGGACCTGCTGTCCTCGCCCTCCTCGCAGGCGAAGTGGAGCTGTCGTTTGCGAGCCTTGGGGCTAGTGGTGCGGCAGCGATAACGTCGAAACGCTTGAGGGCCTTGGCTGTGACCAGCGCCGAGCCATCGCCGCTGTTTCCGGGTCTACCCACTATGGCTGCCTCGGGTCTCCCGGGATTTGAGGCGGTATCAGTGAAAGGTCTGTTTGCGCCGGCGGGAACTCCGGCGTCCATCGTCAACAGGCTGAATCGGGAGGTCGTTCAAATCCTGCGCAGGCCGGAAATAAAAGAGCGGTTTCTTAATTCTGGAGCGGAGATTGTCGGCACTTCCCCTGGGGAGTTTGAATCCTTCCTTAAATCCGACATGGCCAAGTGGGGCAAGCTAATCAAGGCCGCCAAGATACGCGGCGACTAAATGTCCGGCCACCGATGCGGCAATGCCAAGCGCTATCGCGGCGAAATCTCTTCTTTGCATGCCGTGCTCCTACTGTTGGGTGTTGCACCCGGTTCTTGTGAAAACGACCTCTGTTTGACCGTCGCCGGCATCGATTTTCCGGCAGATGTCAAGTACCGCCGGGGCGTGCTCGCAAGGTAGTGTTGACACCCTCTTTCGCCGCTTTGTGAATCTGTTCACGACGCGGAACGTTGCGTACGGTACCGGTTACTGCAGACCATAGAGTCTACGCGCGGTTTGTATGTCATCCCTGGAGACATCAAATAGCGGCCCCTTTCTGGGCTTCGGCATCCCGAGTCTCCTGAAGTCCACCTCCATCTCGGCTACCTTGATCACCGCCGCTTGACTGTCCAGGACCGGGACGCCGTCGATGTCCCTGACGCCTTGCTCGGCCAGGAATACACTGAGTGCCGCAAAACCCGTCACCAGAATTGACGCGCCTTGCTTGATTGCTGTGCTGGCGGCAGCCTTGACTTCCTCGATAATGCGCTCCGGGTGGCTTTCAAAGGCGGCCATAAGGTCCGTATGGGAATAGCCGATATGCGCCCCTGGTACACTACGATCTCCCAGACCGTACTTTTTGATTAACGCCGTCGCGTCTTGCAAGGGCGCTTCATCATTGTGTATCAACGAGAATTTGGGGGCCAGGAGGCACGCGACATGGTACGAGGTCTCACCCATGAAGACCACCGGAATGTCGACCGTTTCCCTAAGTTCGGAGTAGCCGACGTCGCGCATTCCGCCGATAACGAAGGCGTCAAAGCCCTTGCGCTCGGCTTGAATCGCGCTTTCAATAACCTGACCCAGGTGCAGGTACTGTATGTACTTGGAAAGGGTCATTTTGGGGGCGCGTTTCTCGACCCAGGAGAAGTGGATTTCCGTATCCGGCCTGGCTACCTTCGGCACATACCTTTCGCATGCTTCCTCGAAGTACCGCCACTTGGGATCGACGCGGGCGCTAACATTATAGGTCTGGTACCATATCTTCATTTCATTCTCACCTATTGCTTGCGAGCATCGTATTTTCGGAGGTTTCCGAGCGAATTATGCTAACAACGGTCTAATCGATTGTCAATCGTTACCATTTCAGAATCCATACGCCAGATTTGACAATACCTCGCGGTTAATGCCAAATGCACGAACGGAACCCCACCGCGAGCCGTCAGGATGCCGCTTACTACAACGTGGCGGGGTAAGAGCGGCCCGATTGTGGTTAACTTGACAATGCCACTGGCAAGGAGGACGCAGATGAGATATATCCTTAATAGTTCACGAGAGAACCGAGTGGTTGAGGGCTATTTATGGCGGTTGAGTTTCTTTTTTGTCTTTTGCTTACTGTCGATAGCGCCGCTGTCCGTCTCCCAGGGTATTGCCCAAGACTATCCTGCCAAGGCGTTACGCATTATCGTACCCTTTGCGCCTGGCGGGGGTAACGATATTTTAGCCCGCCGGCTCGCGCAGGTTCTAACTGCGCCATTGGGACAACCAGTGGTTGTCGACAACAGACCGGGGGCAAGCTCGATTATCGGCACCGAATTGGTGGCAAAGGCTCCGCCTGACGGCTACACATTGTTGATGGGGAACAACGGAGCCCTGACTATTAATCCCAGTGCGTTTCGAGAGCTACCGTACGATCCCGTGAAAGACTTCGCGCCGATTACCTTATTGGGTTCCGCACCGCTCACCTTGTTAGTCCACCCGTCGGTTCCCGCCAGATCAGTTACGGAACTGATCGCGCTTGCGAAAGCAAGACCTGGGCAACTCAATTTCGGTTCGGCGGGGATCGGCATCGTTACCCACCTGGCAGCGGAAATGTTGAAGTCAATGGCCAAAATTGAAATGACGGCTATTCCCTATAAAGGTGTCGGGGTCGCGATGAATGATCTGATTAGCGGGCAAATAGAAATGATATTTACCGGTATGCTTGCGGCGCTTCCCGTTGTACGCTCGGGAAGATTGAGAATTCTTGCGATTACCGGCGCGGAAAGAAGTACCGTTTTGCCCGACGTGCCCACAGTTGCGGAATCCGGCTTCCCCGGCTATGAGGCCACGGTATGGTACTCGATACTCGCGCCAGCGCGAACACACCAGGAAATTATCAAGAGGTTAAACGTTGAATTCGTAAAGGCGCTGAAAAATCCCAAGGTTCGGGACAGTCTCTTATTAGACGGTGCTCAAGTGATTGGAAGCTCGCCTGAAGCTCTTTCGGCCGTTATCCGATCAGATCTGGCTAAATGGGCGCGGGTAATCAAGGAGGCGGGTTTGACCCCGTGACAAAGCGGGCGATTCCTGACTATTGCGTCGTTTGCGAGCAATCATCGCATGGATTTAGGGGGGGCATGACTTCAATACAAACAAACATTCGTCCAGCTTTCGATAAAGTCATCACCGACATTGCCGATTACGTCGATCGTTACCGGGTCAAAAGTGATCTTGCGTACGAAACCGCGCACCACTGCCTGATCGACAGCCTCGGCTGCGGCTTCGAGGCGCTCGCGTATCCCGAGTGCACCAAGCTCCTCGGACCGGATGTCCCGGGAACCCTCGTGCCGAACGGCGCGCGTGTGCCCGGAACGTCCTTCGTGCTCGGTCCGGTAGAGGCTGCGTTCAATATCGGCACGCTTATCCGCTGGGTCGATTTCATGGACACGTTTTTCGGCGAAACGGTGGTCCATCCGTCCGACGCCTTTGGCGGCATTCTCGCCGTCGCAGACTGGCTGAGCCGGACCCGCGTAGCCCGGGGCAAACAGCCGTTGACCGTGCATGATGTACACGACGCCGCGATCAAGGCCTACGAAATCATGGGTGGACTCGCGCTTTTGAATGGGTTGTCCAACAGTTTTGCTCGTTCTGCGCGCGTCGGCCTCGATCACACGATCTTGGTCAAAGTTGCTGTCACGGCTGTCACCACCAAGATGTTGGGCGGCACGCGCGAGGAAATCGTCAACGCTGTGTCGAACGCGTGGGTCGATGGCGGACCGCTCGTGATTTACCGGCGCGCCCCCAACACCGGCCCGCGCAAATCTTGGGCGGCAGCCGACCAGGCAAGCCGCGGGGTGCGACTGGCGCTGATGGCACTCAAGGGCGAGATGGGCTATCCGGCGGCGCTGACGCAAAAGACCTGGGGCTTCTATGACGTGCTGTTCAACGGCAAGCCCTTCAAGTTCCAGCGCCCGTACGGCACCTACATCATAGAAAACGTAATGTTCAAGATCGCCTATCCCATGGCATTTCATGGGCAGACCGCCGTGGAGGTGGCGATCGGGTTGCATCCGCTGGTGAAACACCGGCTCGAGGAAATCAAGGAGGTCGAACTCTGGACGCAGCAATCGGCGCTGACCGCCGTCAACAAGACGGGCCCACTGCATAACCCGGCAGATCGCGACCATTGCCTGCAGTATCAGGTCGCGATCGGCATGATCTTCGGCAATCTCGCCACGGAGGACTACGAAGATGCGCGCGCCGCCGATCCCCGCATCGACAAGCTGCGCGCGAAGATGGTTTTACGCGAGGACAGCCGTTACACACGCGACTGTCTCGATCCAAGGAAGCGCTCGAACGCCAACGCAATTTGCGTACACTTCAGGGACGGCACCAAGACCGACCGCGTGGAAGTAGAATACCCGCTGGGCCACCGGCGGCGCAGGAAAGAAGGTCTTCCGCTGTTAATCAGTAAGTTCGAGAAGAACCTTGCGCGCATATTCCCAGGCAAACAGAAGAAGGCGATTCTCGATGTTTGCCGGGATCGTAAACGGCTTGCCGCGATGCCGGTCAATGAATTTTTCGATTTGTTATCACTACCGCCTGCCCTACGCTGAGACTTGCCGGTTACGCGAGGGCAAACCCGTGGTGCACAAACAGAAAGGCATGATCGGACGCATGACTGCGACGCTTACTTGGCGAGCCAAATGAGCAGCGGCTGCCAATCGGCAACGTCTTTTTCGTTGAGGTAGTGCGGCAGATCGAAAATCGATTTGCCCTGGAAAGCGGCGTTGGTGTAGACCTGAGTGTCGCGCAGATAAGTCAGCACCGGCAGCTCGAACTGCTTGAGGAACGCTTCGAGCGTCACCGCCGCCCTGGTGCGCGCATCGACGCGCATGCCGACGATGCCGAGAAAATATTTGCCCTTGCGCAACAGATGCTCTTCGTGCAGCACCGCGAGGAAATCGCGCGTTGCCGCCATGTCGTAGAGCGACGGCTGGATCGGCATCAGCACCTTGTCGACCGGCTTGATCGCGCGCTCGAGATTCTTGCCGTGCAATCCCGCCCGCGTGTCCATGATCAGCCAGTCGTGCTTGCGCTTCTGCTTGCCTGACGGCTCGTCCTTGCCTTCGAGGCTGTGGATCACCGGCAGCTCGGGCGAGCGCAGCGCGAGCCATTCGAGCGACGACTTCTGGCGGTCGAGGTCCCACAGCACCACGCTGTCGCCGCGATTTGCGAGGCAGCCGGCGAGGTTGGTCGCGAGGGTGGTCTTGCCGCAGCCGCCTTTGGGATTCACTACCAGGACTGCGCGCATCAAGAGCCCTTAACACCATGAAACACGCGATGCGCTGGCTCGATTTTGGCTCACGGCGCGAAGCAAGACACGCCGGCGCTAATTGACGGTCGGGCTCGCGCCCGCGGCTGAAGTTTGGCGCGCTGGCGCCGTGGCTTCGACGGTATCTTCCTCTGGCGCCAGCGCGCCGCCGATTTGAGCGCCGTGCGCGACCGACTCGACCAGCTGGCCGAGGTCTTCGAGCGGCGGCAATTCGGTGAGCGAGCGCAAATTCAGGTCGTCGAGGAACTGCCGGGTGGTCGCGAACAGCTCGGGCCGGCCGGGAACCTCGCGATGCCCGATGACGTCGATCCAGCCGCGCGCTTCGAGCGCCTTGATAATGTTGGTCGAGACCACGACGCCGCGGATATCCTCAATGTCGCCGCGCGTGACCGGCAGCTTGTAGGCGATGATCGCCAGCGTCTCCATCACCGCCCGCGAATAGCGCGGCGGTTTCTGCGGATTCAGGCGTTCGAGAAAGCGGTGATACTCGGGCCGCGCGCGAAAACGCCAGCCGCTCGCGACGCTGACCAGTTCTACGCTGCGCCCTTCCCAGTCCTGCGCCAGCTCGGTGAGGATATTGCGCAAGGTATCGTTGCCGATCTCTTCGTCGAACAGCTGCTTCAGGTCGGCAACCGGCAAAGGCTCGGCTGCGGTCAGCAACGCCGCCTCGAGTATCCGTTTTACTTCCTGCAAATCAAACGACGGTGAGTCCATGAGTCAATTTCACATAAATCGGTGAATACGGTCCCTGCTGCGTGACTTCGATCAGGGTTTCGCGCGCGAGCTCGAGTATCGCGAGAAACGTGACGATGAGCTTGGGTACCCCGAGTTGCGGGCTGAACAGCTGGGTGAATTCGAGGAATTTGACGTCCCGCAGACGGCGTAGGATCTGGGTCATATGCTCGCGCACCGACAGCTGGTCGCGCGTGAGGCGGTGGTGCTGGTTGACATTGGCCCGCACCAGCAGCCACAACCACGCCTGGCGCAGGTCCTCGGTGTTGATGTTGGGCAGCGCGTGCTCGGCAGCTTGTTCGATCCATACCTGCACCAGCGTGAAGTCCCGCCCCACCTGCGGCAGCGCGTCGAGGCGTTGTGCGGCGAGCTTCATCTGCTCGTAGGCCAGCAGCCGGCGCATCAGCTCGGCGCGCGGATCGTTCTCTTCCTGCGCTGACGTTGTCGGCCGCGGCAGCAGCATGCGCGATTTGATCTCGATCAGCACCGCCGCCATTACCAGGTAGTCGCCGGCGAGCTCGAGGTTTTTTTGCCGCATCAGTTCGACGTATTCGAGGTACTGCTCGGTCAGCCGCGCCATCGGGATGTCGAGCACGTCGAGATTGTGCTTGCGGATCAGGTACAACAGCAGGTCGAGCGGGCCCTCGAAGGTCTCGAGGAACACCTCGAGCGCATCGGGCGGGATATAGAGGTCCTGCGGCAGCTCGAGCACCGGCTCGCCGCGAAACCTGGCGATCGGCGCGGCCAGCGTGGTAGCGGCGGCGGCTATCATGTCGCGGCCTGAAACACGGGGTGGGAAGACTGCCATGCCCCGATCGACAAGCGGAAAACGTGATTGCGTGCTATAGGCCTGCGCAGCATGCGGCATTTTACCGCGATTTGCGCGTGGAACCTATCGCCGCGCGAGCCCGACCCGCCCGCCCCGGGCGGGCTTAAGTGTAACTGAGCCCCATCACCTCGCGCACGTCGCGCATCGTCTCCTCGGCGAGCTTCTGCGCCTTCTCGCAGCCGTCGGCGATGATGCCTCTGACCAGCGTGGGGTCTTCGAGGTAACGCTGAACGCGCTCGCGCATCGGCTTCAACTCCGCCAGCACGGCGTCGATCACCGGCTGCTTGCACTCGAGGCAGCCGATGCCGGCGCTGCGGCAGCCCTGTTGCACCCATTCCTTGCGCTTTTCGTCGGAATAGACCAGGTGCAGCTGCCACACCGGGCACTTTTCGGGGTCGCCGGGGTCGGTGCGCTTGACGCGCGCCGGATCGGTCGGCATGGTACGGATTTTTTTGGTAACGCTGTCGTCCTCCTCGCGCAGGCTGATGGTGTTGTTGTAGGACTTCGACATTTTCTGGCCGTCGAGCCCGGGCATCTTCGATGCCCCCGTCAAGAGCGTCTGCGGCTCGGTCAGGATCATCTTGCCGCCGCCCTCGAGATAGCCGAACAGCCGCTCGCGGTCGCCCAACGCGAGATTTTGCGCCTTCTCGAGCAGCGCGCGCGCCGCTTCGAGCGCCGCAGCATCGCCCTGCTCGAGAAATCTGGTGCGCAGCTCGCGATAGAGCTTGGCTCGCTTGACGCCGAGTTTCTTCACCGCGGCTTCCGCTTTCTGTTCGAACCCCGGCTCGCGCCCGTAGACGTGGTTGAAGCGGCGTGCGATCTCGCGCGTGAACTCGATGTGCGGCACCTGATCCTCGCCGACCGGCACGCGATTGGCGCGGTAAATCAGGATATCGGCGCTCTGCAGCAGCGGATAGCCGAGAAAGCCGTAGGTCGAAAGGTCCTTGTCGCTGAGCTTTTCCTGCTGATCCTTGTAGGTCGGCACGCGCTCGAGCCAGCCGAGCGGCGTGATCATCGACAGCAGCAGGTGCAGTTCGGCATGCTGCGGCACGCGCGACTGGATAAACAGCGTCGCCTGCGACGGATCGACGCCGGCGGCGAGCCAGTCGATCACCATGTCCCAGGTGTTCTGCTCGACGATCTCGGGCGTGTCGTAGTGCGTGGTCAGCGCATGCCAGTCGGCGACGAAGAAAAAGCACTCGAACTCGTGCTGCAGCCTGATCCAGTTCCTGAGCACGCCGTGATAGTGGCCAAGATGCAGCGCGCCGGTCGGGCGCATGCCGGATAAAACGCGATCGACAAACATAAACGCCGTTTCCCCTGTTTCCTACAATGCCTAGATCAGCCGGAACAGATCATGCGGCGAAAAACCGAACAGCGCCCCGATTCCGGATATCGATAAATTGATCAGCGGCCACAGAATCATACCCAGCAGGCCGGTAAACAGCAGCACGATCAGGATCATAAAGCCGAACCGTTCGATCTGCGCAAACTTCCACGCCAGTCGGTGCGGCAGCAGGCTCACCGCGATGCGCCCGCCATCGAGCGGCGGCAGCGGCAGCAAATTCAGCACCATGAAAATCACGTTCACGAAAATACCGCACGCGCCGACCAGTATCAGCCACGCGGCGGCGGGGTTGCCGGGCGCGAGCCCCGCGCCGAGCTTAAGCGCAACCGCCCAGCCGAGCGACATCATGAGGTTGCTGAACGGCCCGGCCGCGGCAACCCACAGCATGTCTTTCTTGGGATGGCGCAGATTCGCGAAATTGACCGGCACCGGCTTGGCCCAGCCGAACAGGATGTCGGCGACGAACAGGCTCACCAGCGGCACGATGATGGTGCCGACGAGATCGATGTGGCGCAGCGGGTTCAGGCTGATGCGCCCGGCGGCATACGCGGTCATGTCGCCAAAATGGCGCGCGACGTAGCCGTGCGCGGCTTCGTGCAGCGTGATCGCGAACAGCACCGGCAGCGCGAACACGGCGATTTTCTGGACGATACTAAGCTCCAACGGCGACCCCGAACAGCTCGGCGCTGCCCTTGCCCTGGCGCGTAATGACCGGCGCTTCCGCCGTCAGGTCGACTACCGTAGTCGGCACGACGCCGCACGAGCCAGCGTCGAGTATCAGATCGACGCGGTGCTCGAGGCGCGCTCGCATTTCATGCGCATCGTTGAGCGGCGTGGCGTCACCCGGCAGGATCAGCGTCGAGGACAGCAACGGCTCGCCGAGTTCGGCGAGCAGCGCATGCACGACCCGATGCGCCGGAATGCGCACGCCGATCGTCTTGCGGCGCGGATGCAGCAGCCGGCGCGGCACTTCGCGCATCGCGTGCAGTATGAAAGTATAACTGCCGGGCGTTGCCGCCTTGATCAGACGAAACTGCCGGTCGTCGATACGCGCGTAGGTCGCCGCTTCGGCGAGATCGCGGCACAACAGCCCGAAATGATGGCGCGCGTCGACCTCGCGGATCGCGCGGATGCGCTCCATCGCCGCCTTGTCGCCGACGTGGCAGCCGAGCGCGTAGCACGAGTCGGTCGGATAGACGATCACCCCGCCGCGGCGAATGATCCCGACCGCCTGGCGTATCAGCCGCAGCTGCGGATTGTCGGGATGGATGGTGAAGAATTGAGCCACGCTGGATTCAATGTTGAATGCGGAATGTTGAATGATGAATGAAAGGCGATGCGGCGTCCGCCGCCAATTCAACATTTAACATTCAAAACTTCACATTGCGCGGCTTCCCAATCGCGCCACACCGGCGCGCAGCCGTGCGGCAGTGCCGGCAAACCGCCCAGGTCGTGATAGCCCTCTTGCGGCGAGTGAAAGTCCGAGCCGGCCGACGCTGCAAGCCCGAACTCTCGCGCTTGTGCGGCGAATGTCGCAGGCTGATGCGGCTTGTGGCTGCTGCTCACGACCTCGATCGCCGCGCCGCCGAGCTCGCGGAATTCGGCGAGCAGCGCGCGCATTTGCGCCGTGTCGAGCGGATAACGGCCGGGATGCGCAATCACGGCAACGCCGCCGCTGCCGTTGATCCAGTTCACCGCATCGCTCAGGCTCGTCCATTGGTGCGGCACGTAGCACGGCTGGCCACCGCCGAGGAAGCGCTTGAATGCGGTCTTGATGTCCTTCACCGCACCCTGCTGCATCAGAAAGCGCGCGAAATGTGTGCGCCCGATCAGCTGCGGATTGTCCGCGAACTGCTGCGCGCCTTCGAAGCTGCCCGCGATCCCGAGTGCATCGAATGCCGCAGCCATTTTGCGGGCGCGCTCGATGCGCCCGCCGCGGGTCGCAGCCAGCCCCGTCTGCAGTGCCGTATCGCCGGCGTCGATAGCGAGGCCTAAGATATGAATGGTCTGGCCATGCCAGGTCACCGAGATCTCGACGCCGTCGATCAGGCGGATGCCGCGCGCAGCCGCCGCTGCGCGTGCCGCCGGCAACCCGCCGGTATGGTCGTGGTCGGTCAGCGCCAGCACGGCCACGCCGCGCTGCGCGGCGCGCGCGACCAAGCTTTCCGGCGTCAGGGTGCCGTCGGAAAAGATCGAATGACTGTGCAGGTCGAGGTTGAGCAATGGTGGCAGGCGCCAAGAAATGCGCAAGAGTCTGTAAAAAAAGCGGAATTTTACCAGATTGCGGCGGTTGCCGTAAGCTGATTTTTCGGCTGAACATCGCCTATAATGCCGAAAACGCCTTGGGCATAAATCCGGCAAAGGCTTATAAGCATGAACCGAAATCAAGCGATCGCGCTCGGCATCGCGGCGGTAAACATCGCCTTCATCCTTCTGTTTCCTCCGTTCGATGTTTATTCCATCGCCAAAACCCCGATTCCGGTTTTTGGCGGTTTCGATTTCATACTCAACCGCACCCAGTACATGGTGATCAACACCAGCGTGCTGGTGCTCGAGGTGGCCGTGGTGCTGATCAACGCCGGCATCGCCTGGCTGCTGCTCGACGCGAAAAAAATCGAGGTCACCCCGCGGCGCATCAGCCTGCAAAACGCGACGCTGATGGTGGTCGCCGTCAACCTGGTGGTGATCATCCTGTTCCCGCCCTTCGAATCGGTGTTCGCGATCACCAAGGCCGCGATCCCGACGTTCGAGGGGTTCTATTTCATCTTCGCGCGCCAGACCAACCACGTAATCGTGACCACCATTTTGTATCTTGAGGTGGTCTTCGTGCTGATCAACGGCGCGCTTTTCTGGCTGATATTCCGCGAGAAAAAGCAGGAAGCGATGACGCCGGAAGAGGCGTACGCGCTGATGATGGAGATGAGAAAGCGCGGCAAATAGCCGCGCGCGTTATTACCTGGCGCTCTGGTGCAGGCGGCTTTGCGCCGGCACGTGCTGCGCCAGGAATTCCATCTGGTCGGCGAGAATGCGGCGGTTGGTCAGAATCAGGTATTCGGCGCGGTTCGGCACGTAAGGCAGGTAGAGCAGCTCCATGCGCGCCTTTCCCGGCGTGCGGTCGCTTTTTTTCTCATTGCACGCGCGGCACGCGGTCACCACGTTCATCCAGGCATCACGGCCGCCGCGCGAAAACGGAATCACGTGATCGCGCGTGAGCTTCGAGCCGGAGAATATTCTGCCGCAATAAGCGCACAGGTAACGGTCGCGGTGAAACAGTTCGCGATTGTTGAGCGGCGGCACCTGGCTGAACGCGCGCATCGCCATTGCCTTGCCTTTGATGGCGATGATGCTGCTGGCGATGATCCGGGAGCGCTCGCCGGAAACACGGTTGTGACCGCCGAACACGGTGAACGCATGCTCACCCGCAGCCCACGCGATCTGGTCCTTCGCATAGTAAAAACACGCGTGCTGCCAGGTAATCCAGCGATGCGGAATGCCATTGGTGTCGAGCGTCAGGATCAGCGGGAACGCCCCCGGCTTCGGCACGATCAGTGATTCCTTGACTTCAAACATGAGAAATTGCGTTTACCTTGCGGGTAAAGAAAGGCTTTAACTTAGCCGCACAACAATTTAACAGATTTTGTTGAATTTTTAGCGATTTTTCAATGCCTGCGTGCGTTTAACCGGCGTGCCCCCGGCGCCGTACCATCAGCACGCGACTGGCCGCCACCTTCCCGTAACGCCGCAGATCTGCGTCCCTGTTAAATCCGACCATGGCGGTCAACCCACCCCGGGGCGGCGGCAAAATCGGGCTGGCGATTTATCCACAAGCAGGTTATAATTGCAAAACAAGTGCTTAGTAACGCTTATTTCAATTTTTCTGCCGGCCCTGAATCCGTATCCGCCAGCTCGCGCCAGCGGTATCCCGTAATCGGGTTTGCGTGGCGTCTAGCGCAGTCCAGGAGTCTCCACTGATGTCGTTTGAATCACTCGGCTTGATGCCGGAGTTGCTGCGCGCAATCGCAGACCAAGGCTACACCGAAGCCACCCCCATTCAGCTCAAGGCCATACCGCCGATCCTGGCGCACCATGACATCATGGGCCGCGCCCAGACCGGTACCGGCAAGACCGCCGGCTTTGCGCTGCCTATCCTGCAGATGCTCGCGCCGCAGCAGAACCCAAGCCCGTCGCCGGCCCGGCACCCGATCCGTGCGCTTATCCTGGCGCCGACGCGCGAGCTCGCCGCCCAGGATGAGGAAAGCGTGCGCGTTTACGGCAAATACCTGGCGCTGCGCTCGAGCGTGGTTTACGGCGGCGTCGACATCGATCCGCAGATCAAAGTGCTGCGCGGCGGCGTCGAGATCCTGGTCGCCACACCCGGCCGTCTGCTCGACCATGTGCACCAGAAAACCGTCAATCTGTCGCGCGTCGAGATCCTGGTGCTCGACGAGGGCGATCGCATGCTCGACATGGGCTTTATGCCCGACATCAAGCGCATCCTCGCGCTGCTGCCGGCGCAGCGGCAGAACCTGATGTTCTCGGCGACCTTCTCGGACGAAATCAAGAGGCTGGCGAACCAGATACTGCGCTCACCGGTCGTGATTGAAGTGGCGCGCCGCAATGCGCCGACCGATCTGGTCACGCACCAGATGTATGAAGTCGAAGCCGGGCGCAAGCGCGCGCTGCTCGCCCACCTGATCAAAAGCCGCGATATGCGCCAGGTGCTGGTGTTCGTGCGCATGAAGCGCGACGCCAACCGCCTCACGCGTGAGCTGATGCGCGACGGCGTCGCGGCGACCGCGATCCATAGCGACCGCACCCAGGGCGAGCGCATGAAGGCGCTCGAAGATTTCAAGCAGGGTGCCGTCAATGTCCTGGTCGCAACCGACATCGCCGCGCGCGGGCTCGACATCGAACAGCTGCCGTACGTGATCAACTACGAATTGCCGCACGTGGCCGAGGACTACATCCACCGCATCGGCCGCACCGGCCGCGCCGGCAGCACCGGCGAGGCGATTTCGCTGGTGTGCGGCGACGAGCACGGAATGCTCGAAGATATCGAGCGCGAGCTCAAGCGCAAGTTGGAACGGCTGCCGCTGCCCGAACTCGCAAGCGGCAGAAAGTCAGGCGGCGCGGGAGGACATCACGCCACGCCGCATCATGCGTCCGGTCACAAGCCGCCGCATGACAAGCCGCATTCCAAACCCCATCCCAAGCCGCCCGCAGCACCGCTGCCCGGCGGGTTCGATTTCAGCAAGCCCTACGAATCGAAACCGGTGGACAATCCCCCCGCCCCCGTCGCGGATCACCTCAGCCACTCGCGCACGCACGCCAAGTCGGGAACGCGGCCGACTGCCGCCCTGCTCGGCGGTCTCGCCGCCAAGAAATCCTGAGCGCGCGGATTACGAGCCGCTGAACGGCCCGTGATGGAGGGAGCAATGGGGCTCGCAACCACCAGGCGCAACGCCGCGCCCAAGCTGGTCACCGCACGTGAACTCAAGGTGATGCTGCATGACGGCGGCGAGATCGCGCTGCTCGACGTGCGCGAGGAAGGCGTGTTCGCCAAACGCCACCTGCTGCTCGCCGCCTCAGTGCCGCTGTCGCGCCTCGAAGTGCGCATGCCGCTGGTGGTACCGCGGCGCTCGGTGCGCGTTGTGATCTGTGACGGCGGTGAAGGCCTCGCGCAACGCGCCGCCGACGAACTCACCCGGCACGGCTATCGCGACGTGATGGTGCTCGCGGGCGGCGTCGTTGCGTGGGCGGCGGAGGGCTACGAGGTTTACAGCGGCATCAACGTGCCGAGCAAGGCATTCGGCGAGTTCGTCGAGCACCGGGAAAACACGCCGCGCATGGCGGCGCAGGAAATCAAGGCCAGATTCGACGCCGGCGAAAAAGTGGTGATTCTCGACAGCCGGCCGCTGGCCGAATACCGGAAAATGAGCATACCCGGAGGCATCGACTGTCCGGGCGCGGAACTGGTTTACCGCGTGCACGACATTGCCCGCTCCCCGGATACGCTGATCGTCGTCAATTGCGCCGGCCGCACGCGCAGCATCATCGGCGCACAATCGCTGATCAACGCCGGCATCCCCAACCGGGTGGTCGCGTTGAAAGACGGCACCATGGGCTGGCACCTGGCCGGACTGGAGCTTGCGCGCCAGCAGAACCTGCTCGCGCCGCAGCCATCGCCAGCGGGACTGGCGCAAGCGAAACAGGCCGCGGCGCGCGTCGCGAAGCGCTTCGCCGTTAAAACCATCGACGTCGCAACGGTCGCCGGATTCGCGCAGGAAATGGACCGGCGCACGCTCTATCTGTTCGACGTGCGCAGCCCCGAGGAATACGCGGCCGGCCATCTGCACAGCACCGTGAACGCGCCGGGCGGGCAATTGGTGCAGGCCACCGACGCGTTCACCGCGACGCGCAACGCGCGCCTCGCCTTGATCGACGACCACGGCGTGCGCGCGACCATGACTGCGTCGTGGCTGATCCAGATGGGCTGGCAGGACGTGTTCGTGGTCAGGGACGCGCTCCAATCGGGGCCGTTGCACGAAGGTCAGCCAGTACCGCAGGTTCTCGGGCTCGAGCAGATCCAGTGTGACTACATCGCGGCACGCGGTCTCAAGCGCGGGCTCGATGCCGGCACGTCCATTGTGATCGATTTCGAAGCCAGCCTGCGTTACCGCGACGGCCACATCCCGGGCGCATGGCTCGCGATCCGCGCCAATCTCGAGGACAACCTCAAGAAAATCCCGCGGTTGAAATTGCTGGTGCTGACATCACCCGACGGCATCGTCGCGCGGCTCGCCGCGCCGGAAGCAGCGCGGCTCACGCAGATGCCGGTCAAGGTGCTGCAAGGCGGCACCGCTGCATGGCGCGCCGCCGGATTGCCGCTCGAGACCGGCATGACGCATCTCGCCGACACCACCGATGACGTCTGGTATCGCCCCTACGACCGCACCGCCAAAGTCGAGGAAGCGATGCGGGACTATCTGAGCTGGGAAGTGAATCTGGTCAGCCAGATCGAGCGCGACGACGATGTCACGTTCCGCGCTTTTCCAGGGTAGTTCCGATTTCCCGCTAACCGCTCACCGGACAAGTCTCACCGCTCACCGCTTACCGCCGTTCGCTAATTCACCTGCGCGCCGGATTCCTTCACCATCCGCGCCCACTTCGCGGCCTCGACCTTCAGCATCTCGCCGAACTGCCCGGGCGTCTCCTGCCAGGCCACTTCCTGCCCCGCAGTGAGCAGAAGTTTCTGCAGCTCGGGGTTCTTGAGGACACGCAGCAGTTCCGCGTGCAGCTTGAGCACGACGTCACGCGGCATGCCCTTGGGCCCCGCCACGCCGAACCAGGCGGTCACGTCATATCCTTTGACCCCGGCCTGAGCCACCGTCGGCAGATCAGGCAGCTCGGGCGAGCGCCTGGAGCTGGTCACCGCGAGCGCCCGCAGCTTGCCGGCCTTGATATGCCCGATCATGCCCGCTATGCCCGGAAAGCCGACGGTCACCTGCCCGGCGAGGAGATCAGCCGTCGCCGGACCGCTGCCGCGGTACGGGATATGCGTCATGTCGATGCCGGCCATCTTGCAGAACAGCGCGCCGGTCAGATGCTGCGTGCTGCCGTTTCCGGACGAGGCGTAATCGATCTTGCCGGGCTTGGCCTTCGCGAGCGCGATCAGGTCCCTGACCGTCTTCACCGGCAGCGAGGGATGGACCACGATCACGTTAGGTGCGCTCGTAACCTGGGTCACAGGGGCGTAATCGTTGACCGCATCGTAGACGAGCTTTTTGTGCAGCGCGGCGCCGACGAAATGCGTATTGCTGATCATCAGCAGCGTGTAGCCGTCGGGCGGCGCCTTCGCCACGAACTCGGCGCCTATCGTGGAGCCGGCACCGGGCCGGTTGTCGACGATCACCTGTTGCGCGAGCGCATCTGACAGCTTCTGGGTCAGCATGCGGCCCGGCACGTCGGCCGCCCCGCCCGCCGAGAACGGCACCACCAGACGAATCGGGCGATTGGGGTAATTCTGCGCATGCAACAGGGGGTTAAGACTCATGCCGGCCACCGTGATCAGCACAGCATGCACGCAGCGTAAATTCAATAGCATTGCTTACCTCCAGGTTTTTTTGTCGGGCGTTTCACGGCAACGCCTGTGCGCGAATTATAGCGCGATCGGAAACAGGTTCTCGCAGCGGCAAAATGCAATAGGGCGGTCAGGAGACAGCCCGGCTAGCAGCCTGTCGGACTTGGCGTTCCGACAGGCTGCTAGCCGATCGCAACGACTCGAAGCATCGGCTAGAACCCATCTCAAAAATCTGATTAGCAATGGCTAACCACAGATGAACGCGGATAAACACTGATAAAAATCAGGCGTCCCCAGGCCGCAGGACACACGGAAATCACGGCACTAACCACAGGGAAATGCACGTTTTCCGTGGTTGGGACTCTTAGCGTCGATCTTATCCGCGTTCATCCGTGTTTATCTGTGGTTTCATCGGCCGTTGCTGTTTTTGGAACAGCTTCTAGTTACCGGTGATGCTGCCGGTAAACTGCAGTGACGACTGGTCGCCCAATGACGAGCACAGCTGGCGCAGAATCGAATACTGGTCGGTACCGCGGCTTTCGCGCTCGAGCAGCGTGATGAACTCGTCCGCCGACAACGGCCGGCTGAACAAAAAGCCTTGCATGCCGTCGCAGCGGTTCTCCATCAGAAACGTCATCTGCTCGCGGGTCTCAACGCCTTCGGCAATCACCTTCATGCCCAGGCTGTGGCCGAGCGAAATCACCGCCTTGACGATGGACGAGGCATTGTCGTCCTGGCCGAGTTCGCGCACGAACGACTGGTCGATCTTGAGATTCGCTACCGGGAAGCGCTTGAGATAACTCAGGCTCGAATAGCCGGTGCCGAAATCGTCGATGCTGAGCTGCACGCCGAGCGCCTCGAGCTGCCCGAGCGTCGCAATCACGTTCTCCGGCTCATGCATCACCATGCTCTCGGTCAACTCGAGCTCCAGGTACTCAGCCGGCAGGCCGGCATTGCGCAGCGCTTGCTCCACCGCGCGCACCAGATCGTAGCGCGTCAACTGCCGCGCCGAAAGGTTGATCGCAATCCGCATCGCCGGCAATCCCCTGTCCTGCAGCGACTTGTTGAACGTGCATGCCTCGCGCATCACCCACTCGCCGATCGGCAGGATCAAGCCGGACTCCTCGGCGAGGCGGATGAAATTCTGCGGCTGCAGTAGCCCGCCAGCCGGGTCTTTGACGCGCAGCAGCGCTTCCATGCCGGCGATCTGGCCCGAGATCAGGTCGACTTTGGGCTGGTACAGCAGCACGAATTGCTCGTTTTCGACCGCAACGCGCAGCGCGGTTTGCAATTCCAGCCGTTCGGTAATGACGGCATTCATTTCGGGCGAATAGAACTGGAAGTTATTGCGCCCCAGTTCCTTCGCCTTGTACATCGCGGTGTCGGCGTTCCTGAGCAGCGTCTGCACGTCGCGCCCGTCGCGCGGGAAGATGCTGATGCCCAAACTGCACGATACGCTCAACTCGCGGCCTTCGATCTGCGATGGGCGCGCGATCACGTTCAGCACGCGCTGCGCGGCCTGCGACATCGCCTCCCCGCGGCCCTCGCCCGACAACAACAGCACGAACTCGTCACCGCCGAGGCGCGCGACGGTATCGTTCTCGCGCAGGCACGCCAGCATGCGATGCGCCATCGTCTGCAGCAGCTGATCGCCGCGGTTATGGCCGAAGGTATCGTTGATGAGCTTGAAATGATCGAGATCGACCAGCACCACCGCGACGATGCTGCGCTTGCGCTGCGCGCTGAGCATCATCTGCCGCAACCGGTCGTTCATGAGCAGCCGGTTGGGCAGATTGGTCACTGGATCGTGGTTGGCAAGATAGACGAGCTTTTCCTGATTGAGCTTGCTTTCGGTAACGTCCTCGACGGTGCCTTCGTAAAACAGCAGATTGCCCGCCTCGTCGCGCACGGCGCGCGCGTTCTCGGAAATCCAGATCTGGTCGTTGTCCTTGCGCCGGATCTCGGAAACGAAATTGGTCACCACATCGTGCTCTTGCATCAGGCGCATGAAATCGTCGCGCCGCGTCGGATCGATGTAGCGCTGATGCTGGATGTCGCCGATGCTGGCGATGAGCTCCGCCGGCGAGTCATAACCGTAGATGCGCGCGAGCGCCGGGTTGATGTTCAAATAGCGTCCATCCGGCAGGGTCTGGAAAATGCCTTCGGTCGCATTCTCGAAAATGCTGCGGAAACTGCGCTCGGCCTGCTGCAGCGCCTGGGTTGAGAGTTTGCGCTCGGTGATGTCCTCGATGAAACCCTCGAGCGTGAGGACCTTGTCGCCATCGTCCGTAACACCGGCGCCGCGCTCCCACACCCATTTGGTTGCGCCGTCGCGGCACTGGATCCGGTATTCGACGAAAAAGCGGCGCTTTGCGGCAAGTGATGCATCGATCTCGTCGCGCGCGCGCTGCCGGTCGTCCGGATGCCTGATCTGGTCATACGAAATCCTGCTGTTGAGCAGCAGCTCTTCCGGGTGATAACCGGTCAGACGGTGACAGCCTTCGCTCACGAATTCCATGGTCCAGTGCGCATCGTTGCGGCAACGGTAGACCATGCCGTCGAGGTTGCTCATCAGGGTCGCGACCATGCGCTCTTTCTCGCGCAGCGCCTGGCGCGACAGCTCGATCTCGCGCTTGCGCTTCCCGAGCGTCTTCAGCGTCGAATTGAGCGAGCCTTGTTTGCTTCGTTTGCCTGGTTTGTTCACTGAACCTGTCCAGCCGTCCCCGAGCCGATTGCGCCGCGGCAGCCGGCGGCTGCCGCCATCCAATCCAAATACCTAAACCGTCGGAAAAAAATCATTCCGTGCAAGGAATTTGACAGTCAATTTATACCGCAATTTACCTGAAATCGTGACTAAATCAATATTTTGGTGCGCGCCAGGGAAGCGCGTGGCGGGCAAACAACGCGCAACGAGCCCGGATTAACGGCGCGCCGGGCCCGCCAAGCCGCCGCATGCCCCCCAACGGAGTAGCGCATCGCCCACGCCGGACGCCATCCGCGCAGCTCGCGATCAGGATTTGTCGAAGCGAATCGCGCCCTTGGCGGCGTCGACCCTGACCGCGTCTTTCGCCGCAAAACGCCCCTCGAGGATCTGCTTCGCGAGCGGATTTTCGATCTCCGCCTGGATCGCGCGTCTAAGCGGCCGCGCGCCGTAGATGGGATCGAAACCCGCTTCGGCGATGTGTTTCAGCGCCGCGTCGGTGACCTCGAGCTTGATGTCCATCTTCGCCAGCCGCCGCTCGAGCAGCCCGAGCTGGAGCTTCGCGATCGACTTGATGTGTTTCGCGTCGAGCGCATGGAACACCACGATTTCGTCGATGCGGTTGACGAACTCGGGCCTGAAATGCGCCTTAACCTCGCCCAGCACCGCGAGCTTGATCACCTGGTAGCCATCGCCCGCCATCTGCTGAATCATCTGTGAGCCGAGATTCGAGGTCATCACGATCACCGTGTTCTTGAAATCCACGGTGCGGCCCTGGCCGTCGGTCATGCGGCCGTCGTCGAGCACCTGCAGCAGCACGTTGAAGACGTCGGCGTGCGCTTTCTCGATCTCGTCGAGCAAAATCACCGAGTACGGCTTCCTGCGCACCGCTTCGGTCAGATAGCCGCCCTCCTCGTAGCCGACGTAGCCGGGCGGCGCGCCGATCAGACGCGCGACCGAGTGCCTCTCCATGAACTCC
>JACQOI010000290.1 GCA_016202615.1 Betaproteobacteria bacterium | reverse complement strand
GTGACCGGCGGCTCGGTGGCGAACCTCCAGCTCATCGGCACCGGCAAGCCCTACCTCGGGCTGACGATGGCCGATGCGACGCTGGATGCCTATAAGGGCCAGGACAAGTTCAAAGGCAAGCCGGTTCCCGTGCGCACGCTCATGGTGCTCTATCCGAATCGCATGCACGTCGTGACCATCGAGAGCACTGGCATCACCAAGATGGCCGACCTGAAGGGCAAGCGCGTGTCGACCGGATCCGGCGGCAGCGCGACCGAGGTCATGGCGTTTCGCGTGATCGAGGCCGCGGGCCTCGACAAGGACCGCGACATGACGCGCGAGCGCCTCGGGGTTGCCGAATCGGTGAGCGCGCTGAAAGACCGCAAGATCGACGCCTTCTTCTGGGTGGGCGGGTTGCCGACCGCGGCGGTCACCGATCTCGCCAACACCCCCGGCGCGAAGATCAAGATGATCGACCACGCCGATCTCGTGCCGGCGATGAACAAGAAGTACGGCGACCTCTACGTCGAGGACGTGATCCCGAAGAGCGTCTACCGGGGCATGGACAAGGACAATCACCAGGCGACGGTGATGAACCTGCTGGTTGCCGGCCAGAACATGGACGACAAGACCGCCTACAACATCGTCAAGACGATCTTCGAGAAGCGCGACGAGCTCATCCGCGTGCACAAGGAAGCCGAGAACATCAAGCTGGAGAACCAGAAGGCCGCCGCATCGCCGGTGCCCTGGCATCCGGGCGCGGTGAAGTACCTCGCGGAACACGGCGTGAAGATCAACTGAGGGCGCAAAGCTCCGCCGAGCCCCGTCCAGCGCGCTGGCGGGGCTTTTTCGTTTGAAAGGGGAGGCATGAGCGAGGAAATCGAACGCCTGCACCAGCCCGCGGCCGAGGTCAGCGAAGAAGCGCTGAAGCGTGCCGAGGAGATGATCGAGCAGGAAGAAGGCGTCCACAACAAGTTCACCGGCTGGCTCGCCGCCCTCGTCGCTTTGGTGGCGGTGGTGATGTCGCTGTTCCACCTCTACACCGCCTACGCCATCGTTCGGCCCGAGTACCTGCGTGCCATCCACGTGGCGTTCGTTCTATTCCTCACTTTCCTGGTGTTCCCCGTGGCGCGGCGTTTCCGCCACCGCGCGATGGCCTGGGACTGGGCGCTCGCCGTCGCCGGCGTCGCCACCGCGGTCTATCTCATCGCGGGCGGCGACGAGTTCTTCGACCGCTCCATCACGCCGAACGACTGGGACATCGTGTTTGGCGTCGGGCTCGTACTGCTCATCCTGGAAGCGATGCGGCGCACTACCGGCTGGGTGCTGCCGATCGTCACGTCCTGCTTCCTGCTCTACGCGTTTTTCGGCCCTTATCTGCCGTCGCCCTGGACGCACAAAGGCTATGAGATCCCGCGCCTTGTCGGCCACATGTACATGACCCTCGAGGGCATCTACGGCACCGCCATCGCGGTGTCCTCGTCGCTCATCATCCTGTTCACGATTTACGGCGCGTTCCTGCAGTACTCGGGCGCGGGCAAGTTCTACATCGACTTCTCGTTCTCCGCGATGGGCGGAAAGCCGACCGGCGCCGGGCGCACGGTCACGCTCGCCTCTTTTCTTCTCGGCGGGCCCTCCGGCTCGGGAGTCGCCACCACCGTGACGCTCGGCGCAGTCGCGGCGCCGATGCTCGCCAAAGTCGGCTACAGCAAGGAGGAGGCGGGCGGTCTGCTCGCCGCCGGCGGCCTGGGGGCGATCATCTCGCCGCCGGTCCTGGGCGCAGCCGCGTTCCTGATCGCCGAATTCCTCAAGATCTCGTACCTCGACGTGATCCTGATGGCGACGATACCAACGCTGTTATATTACTTCGCGCTGCTCCTGATGGTCGAGCTCGACGCCCGCAAGTTCGGGATGAAGCAGGTCGTGTTGGACAAGACGGAGACCCTATGGAACCTCACCAAGAAATTCGGCTTCCATTTCCTGTCGCTGGTCGCGATCATCGTCTTCATGCTGCTCGGCTTCTCGCCGGCGGCATGCAGGGCTGGCTGTTCAAGCAGACCACGTCGTTCGAGCGCTGGCTGCCGCTCATCGCCGGGCTCGCGCTGGTGTATCCTAAAGCGCTCTTCGACTACATCGGCATCGCGCTGATCGTGATGGTGATCGTGCTGCAGAAGCTGCGCAAGGCTTAGACCAACGCCAAACGCGGAGGACACAGAGGGCGCAGAGGAACGCAGAGGGAAACCGGCATTGCGTTTGGAGTTTTTCATCATTTGTCCTTCGCGCGCCTCCGCGTCCTCCGCGTTCTCTGCGTTGAGAGTGGTTGTTTCTCTGCGGTATAGTAGAGTAGAAGCGTAACGAATACGGAGTCATTATGATTGAGAGCTACACCGCGAAGCTTGCGACGCCGTTTTCGGTGCTCGGCGTTCGCACAGCGGGGGAACTGTTGATAGGCATCGAATACCTGCCGCGCGGCGTGGCGGCGCTCGCGCCGATCAACCGGCTTGCCGCGAAAGTGTGCCGCCAGATCGAGCGCTATCTCGACGACCCGGAGTTTCAGTTTGATCTGCCGTTCGAATTCGCCGGCACCGCGTTCCAGCAGCGCGTATGGCGGGAAATTTGCAAGATCCGGAGCGGCCGCACGCTGACTTATCTCGAAATCGCGCGCCGGATCGGTTCCGCGCCACGCCCGGTCGGCGGCGCCTGCGGCGCCAACCGCATTCCGCTCGTGATCCCGTGCCATCGCGTCGTTGGCACCAACGGCCTTGGCGGTTTCATGCGGACGCGCGGCGGCCTGCCGCTGGAAATCAAGAAATGGCTCCTGCGCCATGAAGGCGCGTGACGATCCGGTTCTCGACGCATTCTGCGATTCGTTGTGGCTCGAAGACGGCCTGTCGCGCAACACGCTCGACAGCTACCGCCGCGATCTGACACGGTTTCAGCTCTGGCTTCAAAAGCGGCGCGGCACGGCGTTGCTCGAAGCCGAGCACAGCGACCTGCTGGCCTACCTCGCATTTCGCGTCGCCGACCACGCCAAAGCCACGACCACCAGCCGCCTGTTGTCGAGCCTGAAGCGCTTTTATCAGTACGCGCTGCGACAGGGCAGGATCAAGGCCGACCCCAGTATCAACATCGACGCACCGAAGCTGCCACGGGGGCTCCCCAAAAGCCTGACCGAACAAGACGTCGAGAAGCTGCTGGCCGCGCCGGACGTCGAAGATGCGCTGGGCTTGCGCGACCGCACCATGCTCGAGACGCTCTACGCGAGCGGGCTGCGTGTTTCCGAGCTGGTGATGCTCAGGATTTCGCAGGTCAGCCAGGACATGGGTGTCGTGCGCATTATCGGCAAGGGAGCCAAGGAGCGGCTGGTGCCGCTCGGCGAGGAGGCGCTTAACTGGATCGTGCGTTACCTCAAGGAATCGCGGCCGCAGATTCTACGCAAGCGCGCCGCCGACGCGATGTTTGTCACGAGTCGCGGCGCAGCCATGACGCGCCAGTCATTCTGGCATTTGATCAAGCGCTATGCCGCACTGGCCGGTCTTAACAAGACGATTTCGCCGCACACGCTGCGCCACGCGTTCGCTACGCATCTCCTGAATCACGGCGCCGATTTGCGCGTGGTGCAGCTATTGTTGGGGCACTCCGATATTTCAACCACGCAGATCTATACTCACGTCGCGCGCGAACGGTTGAAGCAGTTGCACGCCAAGCACCATCCGCGGGGATAGAGGCAGTGAACGAGTGAACGGGTGAACGGGTGAGAGACTTGGTGGTGCGCTTGTTTCACTCCTTCGCTCGTTCCCCCGTTCACTGCTTCTCGCCGCGCTCGATGGTGACGCCGAGTCTTTTCACGTTCTTGAGCGGCGCGAGCTTGGCGATGCTGATCTTTACCCACGGCGCCTTGAATTCGCGCATGATAACTTCAGCGATCGCCGCGCCGGCTTTTTCGAGCAGCGAAAAGTGCTGCTCCTTGAATAATTGCTCGATGCGGCCGACGATCTTGCCGTAATCGATGGTGTCACCGATCCTGCCGCTTTTCGACGCGTGTTCGCCGGGCAGCCCGACTTCGAGGTCGAGCTGTATTGTCTGCGGTACTTGCTGTTCCCACTCGTAGATGCCGATCAGGGTCTTGATTCGCAGCTCGGAAATGAAAATAGTGTCCATGTTAAATACCGGTGAGGTGTGAGGGGAGAGGCGAGAGGCGAGAGGCGGAAATCTAGAACCCTCAACCCTTTCCGTTTTTGGTTAGAATTGTCGCTTATTCTATTGGAATTCGCGCGATGGCAATAGTTGTTACCGTGATTGCGTATCTGATCGGTTCGATCTCGTTCGCGGTGGTGGTGAGCCGCGTGATGGGACTGCCCGATCCGCGCAGCTATGGCTCGAAGAATCCCGGCGCGACCAACGTGCTGCGCAGCGGCAAGAAAGTCGCCGCGGGCCTGACGCTGCTCGGCGACGGCGCGAAAGGCTGGCTCGCGGTATTTCTGACCGACGCCATATTCGCGACGGCCGTGCCGCCGGTCTACAAGATGTCGCTGGTAGCGGTGGCGGTGGTGATCGGCCACATGTATCCGGTGTTTCACCGCTTCCGGGGCGGCAAGGGCGTGTCGACCGCGCTCGGCGTGCTGCTCGCGCTCAACGGCTGGCTGGCGGCGGGCACGGTCGCGACCTGGGTCATCATTGCGTTTTTCTTCCGCATCTCATCGCTCGCCGCCTTGATTTCCGCGCTGTTCGCGCCGTTTTTCTGTTATCTGCTCTACGGCGTGCACCCGTTCACGGCCGCGGTCGGTGTGATTTCGCTGTTGCTGATCTGGCGCCACAAGACCAACATCCGGAATCTGCTCGCCGGCACCGAGGAGCGCATCGGCACGAAGCGCGTTTGAGCATTAAGCGGATGCGACTATGAAAGTGATCGTCTTCGGTGCCGGCGTGGTTGGTGTCGCCGGCGCGTGGTTCCTGAGCAAGGCGGGTCACGAGGTAACGGTGGTCGAGCGCCAATATGCCGCGGGGCTCGAAACCAGTTTTGCCAATGGCGGCCAGATTTCGGTGAGCCACGCCGAGCCATGGGCCAACCCGGGCGCGCTTGCACAGCTGGTCAAGTGGCTGGGCCGCGAAGACGCGCCGCTCGTGTTCCGCTTGCGCGCCGACATGAGGCAGTGGCGCTGGGGCCTGCGGTTTTTGTTCGAGTGCCTGCCATGGCGCAACCGCAGCAATATCATCGGCATCCTGCGTCTCGCGCTCTACAGTCGCACGCTGCTCAAGGCGTTGCGCGCCGAAACCGGCATCCAGTACGACCACAGCGAGCGCGGCATCCTGCACTTTTACACCGAGCGCGCACAGCTCGATGCCGCGCATGCCGTCGCAAGGCTGATGACCGAATTCGGCTGCGAGCGGCGGCCGAAGACGCCGCAGGAAATGGTTGCGATCGAGCCGGCGCTTGCACACGCGCTACCGCACATCGTCGGCGGCGATTATGCGCCGGACGACGAAGTGGGCGACGCGTGCATGTTCACGCAGCGGCTGGCGGCACTGTGCAAGAGGCGCGGCGTGAAGTTCCTTTATGGGGCGACGATAGAACGACTTGCGCGCAGCGGCGATCGCATCGATGGCGTGTGCATCCGGCGCGCGGTTGGTGATGCACGGATGATTGCCGCCGATGCCTATGTCGTCGCGCTCGGCAGCTACAGCCCGTTGCTGTTGCGGCCGCTCGGCATAGAGCCGTTGATTTATCCAGTGAAGGGATATTCAGTCACGATCCCGATTACGAATCCCGACGCTGCGCCGCACGTCAGTCTGACCGACGATGGGCACAAGCTGGTATTCTCGCGCCTGGGCGGACGGCTGCGCGTTGCCGGCACTGCGGAGCTCAACGACTACGACACCTCGGTCAATCAGGTACGCTGCGACGCGATCCTGCGCCGCACCGCCGAGTTGTTCCCTCAGGCGGGCGGTTTCGGCGATGCCACGCGCTGGGCCGGGCTGCGGCCGGCCACGCCTTCCAACCTGCCGTATGTGGGCGGCACGCCGTACCACAACCTGTTCCTCAACACGGGGCATGGCACGCTCGGCTGGACCCTGGCGTGCGGTTCGGGCCACGTGCTCGCCGACGTGGTGTCGGGCCGCGCGCCGGCAATCGATGCGGCGGCCTATGCAGTTACGCGCTGATGGGCCGCAGAGTGCCGAGGTCCCAGCGCGGACGCACCGAAAAGCTGCGAGAGGCGAGAGGCGAGAGGCGAGAGGCGTGTGTCAGCCGCAGCGCGGCTGCGAATGCAATCATCGCTCCGTTGTCGGTGCAGAATTCAGGCGCCGGATAGAACACCTCGAATCCCCGGCGCCCGGCCGAGCGCGTCAAGCGTGAACGCAGCTCGCGGTTCGCGCCCACACCGCCCGCGACCACCAGTTGCTGCAGCCCGGTGTCTTCCAGCGCCGCGAGCGATTTCGCCACCAGCACTTCGACGATCGCGGCCTGGAATTCGGCCGCGATATCGGCGCGCACCTGCGCATCGAGATCGCGCCCTTTGATCTGGGTGAGCACGGCGGTTTTCAATCCGCTGAAGCTGAAGTCGAGATCGCCGCTGTGGAGCATCGGCCGTGGCAGCTTGATGCGGCCGGGATGTCCTCGTGCGGCGAGTTCCGCGATCTGCGGCCCGCCCGGATAGCCGAGGCCGAGCAATTGCGCGGTCTTGTCGAACGCTTCGCCGGCGGCGTCATCGAGCGTTTCGCCGAGCAGCTCGTAGTCGCCCACACCGGCAACGCGCATCAACTGGCTGTGGCCGCCCGAGACCAGGAGCGCGATGAACGCGAACTGCGGCGCGGGCTTACCCATCAGCGGCGACAGCAGATGGCCTTCGAGGTGATGGATGCCGAGCGCCGGCACGCCGAGCGCATAGGCGAGGCCGTGCGCGACGCTGGCGCCGACCAGGAGCGCCCCGGCGAGCCCCGGCCCTTCGGTATAGGCGACGGCGTCGAGGTCAGTAAGCGCACACCTGGCCTGTTTGAGGATGCCGCGCGTCAGCGGCAGCACGCGCCGGATGTGGTCGCGCGAGGCGAGCTCGGGCACTACCCCGCCGTATTCGGCGTGCAGCGCGGCCTGGGTGTAGAGCGCGTGGGCGAGCAGGCCGCATTCGCTGTGGTAAAACGCGACCCCGGTCTCGTCACACGAGGTTTCGATGCCTAAAACGAGCATAGGGGATGAAAAACGAGCCTAAAAATCAGTGCTTTGACAACGCTATCCTCGCTGCTATAATACGCGCCTTTCGCATTATCTGACTGGGTAACCGCTTTATGCCGACTGTTAGAGTCAAGGAAAACGAGCCGTTCGAAGTGGCGATGCGCCGCTTCAAGCGCACCATCGAAAAGACCGGGCTGCTCACCGAACTGCGCGCACGCGAGTTCTACGAAAAGCCCACGTCCGAGCGCAAACGCAAGCACGCCGCGGCGGTGAAACGCCACTACAAGCGCCTGCGCTCGCACATGCTGCCGCCCAAGCTGTTCTAAGATTCCGTGAAGGGTGAATGAGTGAAGGGTGAAGGGTAACAACCTTCGCCCTTTTTGCTTTTTCCGCTCACCGCTCACCGCTCACCGCTCACCGCTCACCGT
>JACQOI010000289.1 GCA_016202615.1 Betaproteobacteria bacterium | reverse complement strand
GCCAAAGCTAGACCGGGAGAGCTTAACTATGCCGCAGCTGAACCAGGCTCTGCAAATCAGCTCACGGGGGAATTACTCAAGGCCATGGCTGGCGTCAATATCGTGGCTATTACTTACAAAGGCGCTGGACCGGGAGTTATCGCTCTGATGGGCGGTCAAGTGCAGCTGATGTTTAGCAGCGCGGCTTCGGTGACGCCGCATATCAAGTCGGGTAGATTGAGGGCTTTGGCAGTTAGCAGCGCTATGCCGTCCGCGCTGCTTCCCGGTGTGCCGGCGGTGGCGGCAACGCTTCCTGGTTATGAATTTGTAACAACCTATGCCATATTTGCGCCGGCTAGAACTCCCGCGGCGATCATCAGCCGACTGAACCGGGAGGTTGTGAGGGCTCTTGACCAAGCCGATGTGAAAGAGAAATTTCTCAACGTTGGTGTGGAAACCGTCGGCAGTTCGCCGGAGCAACTTGCGGCCACGGTGGAATCCGACATGGTAAAGTGGGGCAAGATAATTGGCTCTTCTGCAAGATAAGCGGGTGTTTTTGGGATGATTCTGGATTTCCGGCGCGATGCAAGTGAGGATTATTGGTGTGTGCCCGCATCGGGTTGGCGTGATCAGCAGCTATTGCGAAAATAACTATTTGTTCGCAACGCGAAACTTGAGTATCGACATCTCAGGCGTTGCGGGTTCGAACACCGCCTCGAGGGGCGCATCGCATTTCAGCTCTTCCGCTGTCGAGTCGACGATGGTGCTGACCAACATGGGTCCTTCTTTGAGTTCCACGAATGCAACGATGTAGGGTGGCGGGAACTCTTTGAGATACTGGCGGTGCATCACGATCCACGACCACAGCCTCGCACGCCCCGATACCGCCCGGAACTCGACGTCCGAGCCGAGGCATCGCGGACACCCCGGGGAGGGGGGATACCAGACATGCCCGCAGGCGCGGCAATGGGGAAGCGCCAATACGCCGCGCCGTGCGTGCTCCCAGAATCCCTGGTTGGCCTGCGTGATCGCCGGCAGGATCGCCGGGCCGGGTTTGGTCTCGGTAGCCGGCATCGGTGTCAGAGCGAAAAGATCTGCGAACTCACGATCGGCGAGAGGCAGATGTATTGCGCGACCTTGCAATCCCGTACCTGGCGCTCGCCGCATTCACCGCGCACCTGCCGGATCGCCTCCACCTGCAACGCGAATCCCTGCATGTAGCCCTCCGCGGTATGGCCACCGCAAGTGTTGATCGCCAGCTCGCCACCAAGCTCTATGCGTCCGCCTTGCACCCAGTGCCCGCTTTTGCCGCGCTCGCAGAAGCCAAAGCCCTCGAGCGAGAACAGGATGGTCGGTGTGAAATTGTCGTAGATCTGGGCGCAATCGATGTTCGTGGGCGTCGTGCCGGACTGCCGGAAAACATCCGCCGCCACGGTTCGGCTTGCCGAGTAATAATAGTCCTTCGAGGTGTAGTGCGGCGTAAGGCTGCACGCGATAGCGCTGCCGAGAATGCGCACCGGCGGCTTCCCGAGCTTCCCGGCGAGCGACGCCTCGGTGACGATGATGCAGACGCCGCCGTCGTTGATAAGGCAATAGTCGAAGAGCCGCAGCGGCTCGGCAACGAACGGCGCGGCGAAATACTCGTCGCGTCCGATGGGTTTCCTGAACACGGCGGCCGGATTCAGCGCGCCGTTCTTGCGGTTGTTGATCGCGAGCGCGGCAAGACCCTCGGTCGGCGTGCCGAATTCGAACTGGTGGCGGCGGTACATCATCGCCACGTACGCGCCCGGCGAAGTCATACCGTACATCGCGTCGTACGCGCCCGGCGCGGCGTTGTCGAACTTACCACCATACCGCTCGCCGGCCGAGCGGCCGTTATTGCCGTATATGATGGCGACCGCGCGCGTCTGCCCCGTTGCTACTGCCGTTGCCGCATGCTGCAGGGCGACGCCGGCCATGCGGCCGGTGGCTTCCAGGCTGTACGCGACGCGCAGGTCGGAGAGCCCGATCTCACACGCGACCTGCTGGTAAGAGGGCAGGCGCACGCAGACGATGCCGTCGATCTCGCTCTTGTCGAGCCCGCAATCGGCGAGCGCCGCGCGAAACGCGTCGAGTGCAAGATCGTAGGCCGATCTCGACTGCGCATCGCGCGCGTAGAGCGCGCCGAAGTCGGTAGTACCGATCCCCACGATCGCGACGTTTTCGAAAATCCCCACTCGCTGCCCTCTTACATCCCGGCTCCGCCGAGAAGGCGGGTTAGGGTCCTGGCGTCGGGAAGACGCTCGATGTTCATTATCATGTCGCGAATGTTTCCGGCGCGAGCCGGCGACAGCACAGCCTTCGTGTTGTCCATGAACTTTGCGACAATATCTTCTTCGGCAGCGGGTTCGTCGGGGCCAATGTCTTCGCGTCGCGAAACCTCCTGACCGCCTTTCATGCGGATGATGACTTCCCCGGAGCGGGACTTTGGAAAGCCGGATTTCGGATCGATCTCATAATTCACTTTTTGCGCCAGGGCCAGCAACTCCGGATCGGAGTATGAGGACTCCTCTAATTCTTCGAAGCCAAACCGCCCCCGCACGAGACCGCAGGCGATTCCATAGTACAGGCTGAACTGGGCGGCGTAACTACTGGCAGGTTTGCGTTTTGCGTCAACCGGCTCGCATATCAACGGCACCGCCACTTCCGCTACGAGCGCCCGCACCGAATCCACTTTCGCGGCATTAACAGCGTGCTCACGCCTCAGTTTGATCGCCGCGTTCATGAACGCATGCGCCTGGTGGCACGCCGGATAGAGCTTGACCGACGATCTTGTGAACTCCCAACGCTCGGCCAGATCGGACGTCGCAAGACTTAAGTCGGCATTCGCCGCATGCTCGCCAAGAAAGCATGAGAAAAGGCCGAACCGCCCTTCATACGCTTCGGACGGCCCGATGAAGCCCTGGCGGGCAAGAGCCGCGGCGGTCACGGCGGACGCGCCGGCCCATCCAGGATGCATCCGCTTGGTCCATGAACCATCCTGTACGGGCTGCAGGGTGCCGGCGGCAGTACTCAACGCAATGCCTTGAGCCATCATGAGCTGGGTATGGCTCAATCGCATCAGGCGCCCGGCAATCATGGTACAAGCGAAGGTTCCGGCCAGATTGGTCGCATGGAATCCCACCTTGTTGAACCCGCCTTTTCCGGCTGCGCCAAGGCGCGCCCCGACTTCCAGCCCGAGGGCCAACGCCGCCAACAGCTCCTTTCCGCTTGCCTGTGCGTGGGCTGCAATCCCCAGGGCCGCCGGCACGCAGCTTGCGGTCAGGTGCACGGATCCCGGCAGGTAGGTATCGTCAAAGTCCAAGCCATGCACGAGCATGCCGTTCATCAAGACCGCGTCACGCAATGCAAGCTGTGCGGGCATGCCGATAACATTGGCGTCGCCGGAACCCAGCCCGCGCAGGGCCGTCAGCGCCTTGTGCGCGAATTCAAACCGCGTCGCCGCGTAGGCATTGCCGACTGCGTCAAGCAACAAAAGCTTGGCGCGGCCGCGCACCGCTTCCGGGATTGCTTCCCACTCCTGCCCCGAGACAAAGGTGGCGAATGAATCCGAGATGAGCTTCGTGGTATTCATCGATTGTTCTCCTGAGAGTGGCGGCTGGTAAGACGACCGGTCCGGCCATGATAGTTGACGCCGCCAAAATATGATCATAGCATGAGTCATGGCAGGTTAATTAGGAGCAGTGTACTCATGGTATCGACTTCCGGGATACGAGGCCAAAGAATCGCAAGTGGAAATGTTATTTTGCGTGCCGACCTCGGCTTAATCGGGATGGTCTTCATGCCGGGGTTGGGATTGTTTTCATCCGGCGAGGAATTCCGATGAACCGGCGCCAGTCTTCCGATGAGGTGCGCCTATCAGTAGCGGAGGCGACCAAGCTTGGCGAACATACGCTGCAATGCATCGGTTTCCCAAGGGAAGAAGCACGGGTCATCTGCGCGCATCTGGTGGATGCAGCCTGTTGCGGGTACTCTTTCGCGGGTCTTCCGCGCATTCTGGTAATTGCCAAAGACCCGAGTACCAGGGGACCATGCCAACCGATTCGTGTCGTGCGGGAAACACCGGTATCGGTGCTTGTTGACGGCGGTAATCACATTGGTTACTACACGGTGTACCAGGCAGCCCTCATGGCAATCAAGAAAGCGAAACAGAGCGGCATAGCGCTGGTGGGCCTTTATAACAGCGCGCCCTATTCGGGGCGCAACGCGTATTACCTGGAGCCCGTCGCGCGTGAAAATTTGGTTGGCATGCTTTTTTCGAGCGCTTTGCCGACGGTCGCCCCGGAAGGCGGGGCACGACCGATGCTGGGTACCAATCCGCTGGCTGTCGCGTTGCCGACGGGGAATGAGCCGATGATACTCGACATGAGCACTGCAGCCATTAATCGGGGCGACCTGGTGCTGCGTTCGCGTTTGAACGAACAACTGCCCGAAGGCGTCGCGATCGATGAGAATGGACTGCCGACGCGAGATCCACATATGGCCGTGAAGGGCAGCATATTGCCGTTCGGCGGACCGCACAAGCACAAGGGCTTCGGGCTCTCGCTCACCATTCAGGCGCTCGGATTGATGGCCGGGGCTTCGCTTTCGCGCGGCCTGGTACAAGATTGGGCCCAGCTGTTCGTGGTGTTCGATCCCGGCTTGTTGGTCCCCGAGGCGCAGTTCAAGCGCGATATCGACGAATTAATCGCCCTTATCAAGGCCACGCCACGCCGGCCGGGGGGCGATGAAATTCGCATCCCTTCCGAGCGGGCGTTCCGAGAACGGGAGCGTGCAAGGAAGGAAGGGATACTGGTAGATCGCAAGGTATTCGATGCCTTGAACACGATTGGGGCCGGGCGTGTGTAGCATAGTACAATAATTATTTAAAGAGGCGCGATTATGGCAATTGCTTCGTTTGTTGGTGCAGGCGACCTGATGATTAACCGGGCTGAACCCCGCTCGATGCTGCGTCACGTGGAACGAACTTTACAGGAAGCGGACGTCACGTATGTCAACCTGGAAGGCCCGATGTGCGACGTTGGAGAAAAAAACCAGGGATTGGCCGGCATTGCTCGACACGTAAGATCTTCACCTCGGACGATCGACGCACTGGAGCACGCCGGAGTCGACGTGGTGAGCCTCGCGAACAATCATACGATGGACTACGGCGCGGCCGGGCTGGAGCAGACGCTTAGGCTGCTGGATCAAGCCAGGATTCCTTACTGCGGTGCGGGACGTAACCTCGAGGAGGCCCGGCGGCCCGTGTCGGTGCAGGCCAATGGGTTGAAGGTCGCTTTCCTCTCTTATACGTCCGTCTGCGTACCGTCGTACGCCGCGACTAAAGACGGGCCAGGGGCGGCGGTGGTCCGCGTAAAGACGGCGTATGAAGCCAATCTGAGGTTGTTGCTGCAGCCCGGCAGCCCAATGGCGACTAAGACTGTTGGGAACCCGGAAGACGTCCGCCTGCTAGTCGATGAGGTGAAGGCGGCGAAAGCCGACGCCGACGCGGTAATCGTGGCATGGCACTGGGGCGTATCCGAACGCTGGGGAAAGTTGATCGACTATCAAAGAGACCTGGGACGTGCCGTTATTGACGCGGGCGCAAGTGCAATTCTCGGGCACCATGCCCACATGCTTTTAGGCGTGGAGTTCTACCGCAACCGCCCCATCTTCTACAGTCTTGGAAACTTCGCTTTCGATATGGATCATTCTTATTTTCGTCGGGAAAGCGTGATAGTGCAATTTGATGTTTCGCGTGATGGCTTGGCTAACGTTCGCGTTCTTCCGCTTATGATAAACGAAGACCATGAACCCGTCCCCGCCAACGATGGCGATGCGCAGAAGGTCGCATGGCTACTCGAATATCACTCCGAGGGACTGAATACGAAGTTCATTAATCGGGGAAGACACATCGAACTGTGCCCGCTAATATAGAATATGCTACGCGCGTTCACGAGAACCGGCCATCCGCATTTCGATGGCAGACCCCAATGTCACTACTTTAAGCCTATTCCGACAAGGGTGCGCTCTGCGCACCGGTTTGCGCCGTGGTGCGCAGAGCGCACCCTACGGGAATTATTCGGCGCTCGCATGCGGCGGGCTTAAGGTAGCGCCATGGATGGTAGACCCTATTTACCCGACTTTATGGTTTGCCTGCCTTGAGCATCGCTTTCAGTAACGGCTCGAAGTACGCAGGTGGGCGCATGATGCGGTTTTCTTGATGCAAGATGAGCGGGTGATTTTTCAGGCGGACCGCCGCCCACCCCGGGTCTGCCGTCAAGGCATCGCGGCGCTTTTCCCGATCATCGTAGCTGTCGAAGGCCCAAAGATGCACGATCATATTCTGCGTCCCAACCTCGTTGATGAAAAATCCGTATTGCGTGCCCAGGTGGCGCCGCAAGATGGGCAGGGCTTCGTGTTCATAGATTTGCATGAACACCGGTACCTTGCCGACGTGCAGCGTATATATGCGTTCTTCGACTATCATCTGGTTTCTCCTTGGTTTACTTTCAAAAACAGCGAATATCGATCTATGATCATTTATCAGATCCAATGATCATAGTTGAGACGGCCGGATATTGGCCGCCTTGATGACCTTGGCCCACTTGCGCGTGTCCTCCGCGAGATAGGCCGCGAACTCCTCGGATGAGGAGCCGATGGGTTCCGCGCCCCGGTCAAGCATCCTTTTGCGCACCTCCGGGGTCTTGAATATCCGCGCGAGTTCGGCGCTGAGCCGGGAAACCACGTCTTTGGGCATACCAGCGGGGCCAAGAACGCCGTACCAACCAACGGTCTCAAATCCCGGCACGCCTGATTCGCTAATCGTCGGCACGTCGGGAAATATCGTTGAACGCTTGGCGGAAGTAATCCCCAGCGCTCGCAGCTTCCCTGACTGAATGAAGGGTTGCCCCGCAAGAAGAGTGGGAAATGAGAGATCGATATGACCGCCTATCAGGTCGTTCAGCAACGCGCCTGTCCCTTTATAAGGGATATGGACGAACCGGTACTGCGTCAACTGCTGAAGCAACTCGCCCGCGAGATGTCCGGGAGAGCCCACGCCGGCCGTACCCTGCGTAAGGGGCCGCGAGCGGGCAAGCGCGATCAACGTCTTCATCGATTTCGCAGGGACTGACGGATGAACAACAAGGATGTTCGCACTAATGGCAACCAGCGACACCGCTGTAAAGTCCTTCAGCGGATCCAACGGATACTTGTCGAAGAGAAGCGGGTTAGTCGTGAGTCCGTTGTTAGACGTTAAAAGGGTGTAGCCGTCGGGCGCCGCCTTGGCCGTGAGTTCGGCGGCTATCTTGCCGCTCGCGCCCGGACGATTTTCGACGATGACTTGCTGGCCCCAGGATTCCGCGAGTTTTTCCCCAACGAGGCGCGCCATGAAATCGGCAAGACCGCCCGGGACAAATCCGAGCAGCATGCGCACGGATTTCACGGGGTAAGTCGTTTGCGCCTGGGCTGTCACCGCGGCGTGCGCAAAAGCGACCGCCGCCACACCCGCAATGATTGGCCGACTCCAATTAACAGTTGCCATGGACTCCTCCGGTTTGCTTGCGTTTTGTAACAATCGATTAATCGATAATATTGTCTTACGTTTTCTTATCAGCGTCAACGCGACGACCGGTCAACATAGTTGACGCCGCCCATTCGAGAGGCTAAAGTGATTTTTGGAGTAGAGAGCCATCTCTATAATGCGCCTCGAAGGTGGAAAGGACTGTCCAGTGCGGGATGCCACGGTTGACCTGATCAGCGAATATGCTGCTTCTCTTGCCTGTCAGGACGTGGGCCCGGGGGCGGTGCATGCGGTCAAGAGGAGTCTGATCGATTCGATCGGTTGCGCCTTGGCGGCTTATGCGGCAGAGCCGGTGAAGATCGCAAGGAGAATGGCGGCGCGGGTACGCAGCGATGCGCCTGCATCTCTCATAGGCAGCTTCATCAAGACTTCCCCTGAGATGGCTGCCTTCGTCAACGGCGCCATGGTTCGCTACCTCGACTTTAGCGACGACTACCTGAACAATGATGGGCCCCACCCGAGCGACAATATCGCTGCCGTGATGGCGGCCTGCGAAGCCGTGAACGCAAATGGTAAGGCCCTCGTCTGCGGCATTGCCCTGGCCTACGAAATCGTCGGACAGCTTGTGGACAATGCGGAGTTCAAGTTCAGGGGCTGGGACTATGTGACGGAGACATCCATCGGTAGTGCCCTCGGATCCGGGAACGTGTTGGGCCTGTCGAAAGAGCGCATGGCCCACGCCCTGACCCTCGCTATTGCGCCCAATATCGCACTCTACCAGACACGGGCTGGGGAACTTTCGATGTGGAAGGGCTGCGCCGGTCCCAATGCAGCCCGCAACGGCCTCTTTGCCGCGCTTCTGGCATCGGAGGGTATGACGGGACCGAACCTCATCATAGAAGGCGCCCGGGGACTATGGAATCAGGTCACGGGCCGTTTTGAGCTCGGACCATTCGGCGGTAACGGCCGTCCCTTTAAAGTCGAGCGGACGTTCTTCAAACCGAGGCCTATCATGTACACGGCCATTCTGCCCGTGGAGACCGCTTTTGAGCTTCGGCGGGAAGTGAATATTGATGCTATAGATTCTATCCATATTTTTCTTGACCGATTTTCCGTAATAAGCAGCAGCGGGCAGGAGAAATACGATCCCCACACGCGGGAGACCGCCGATCACAGCATACCCTATCTGGTTGTCGCAGCCCTGGTGGACGGGGAGATATCGGAGAGGTCCTTTACGCCTGAGCGCTACCGGGATGCGCAGGTCCTCGCGTTGCTCAAACGGGTCAGTATGACCGAAGATAACCGTTATTCGAAGGAATGGCCGGACCCGATGAGCTGCCGTATAGAGATCACGGACAGGAGCGGCAGGACCTTTTCCCGCCATTTGATCAATCCTAAAGGACACCCTTCCAATCCGATGAGTGACGCCGAGATCGAAGAGAAGTTTCTCTATCTGACCCGGGAGGTGCTGACGACGGGGCAGGCAGCCGAGGCGCTGCAACTGCTCTGGCACGTGGAGGAAGTTGATGATATGGCAAAGATATTTGAGGCTGTGCGAATCTGAAGGACCGCCGGCAGCGGCGTACGGAGACTTCCATTAATTGTCTTGTGAGCGGCGCCCCTAGCAGCCTGTCGGACTTAGCATTCGACAGGCTGCTTACAGCAAACCCGCCCGCCGATTTTGAATGTAACCCAGGCTAACAACCGCTCGTGCGCTCCCGGAAGCACGTGAGCAGGCCAGAAATGAGGTTTTCCTTACCATTTTTCTCCCGTATTCATGCGGGCGGTTTTGCATTAGGAGTTTGTCGG
>JACQOI010000287.1 GCA_016202615.1 Betaproteobacteria bacterium | reverse complement strand
CCATGCACCTGAAACACGTTTTTTGCCAAATCGATCCCAATTGTCGTAATCTTCATTTCGGACGCTCCTTTCCTTTTCAGTGGTTTGAATCCATTTCCACTTTGGCACATCGATGCCGTTGCAGGAAGGGGGCGTCCATCCCATTATCCTAACCTTCCCTCATCGAGGGGGAAGGAACACTCATGTTCGCTGCGCTCACATCTCGCCGTAACTTGCTTCGCCTGGAGCCTGCCCCGGACTCTGATCCGGGGGCGAGGGGTTTCTACCATCCCCGAAGGGGACACTAAACAGAAAGGTCACAACCGTCCTGAAGAAGACGGGGATCCAGGAGCGTCTGGCCTTGGACGGGGCCGAGCCAGGCGGGGGATCCCCGGAACAGTTTGAAAATCATGAAAAGAGGAAAAGAGTCATGCGTAAGATAATACGAGGCACATTTCGGTTATTCATGGGAATCGCTGCATGCATGAGCTTCTTGGTTTTCGACGCATCATCGCAAAATTATCCCGTTAAACCGATCCGCATTATTGTAGGATTCGCCCCGGGCGGCGGGGCCGACGTTATAGCGCGCATGATCGCGCAGAAATTATCCGAAAACCTGGGCCAGCCCGTGGTCGTCGAAAACCGCACCGGCGCAGGCGGTTCGATAGCAAACGAGAGGGTTGCCAAGTCGCCCCCGGATGGCTACGCGATGCTGCTGACTACGGCCTCTGCCACTATTCTGCCGGCGCTGGATGCCAAGCTTCCGTATGACCTGGAGCGTGATCTCGCGACGGTGTCCTTGATCGCGATTGGGCCGTTAGTGCTTGTGGTTCACCCATCGGTGCCGGCGCGCAGCGTCAAGCAGTTGATTGCGATTGCACGGTCACAGCCGGGCAAACTTAATTATGGTTCTTCCGGTGTCGGCGGCACAGGACATCTTGCCGGTGAGCTTTTTAAGCTGATGTCCAAGGTGAATATCGCCCATGTGCCGTATAAGGGCGGGACGGAGAGCGCTATCGCAACCGCGGCCGGTCATGTCGACATGAATTTCCCCAGCATCCCTTCGGCGTTGTCTCTCCTGGAGGTTCGCAAGATCAGGCCACTTGCGGTTACCAGCGAGAAGCGCACGTCGTTGATGCCGTCGATGCCCACGATCAGCGAGTCGGGACTGCTCGGCTACGATCGCTCCGGGTGGTATGGCATGCTCGTGCCGGCAGGCGTGCCAAAAGACATTATCGCGCGGCTTAACGAGCTGATCGGCAAGGTAGTCAACACCCCGGGGATGAAGGAATCGTTTATTAAGCAAGGCCTCGAGTCCCAGACCACCACACCGGAGAAATTTGCGGCGTTTATTCGCGGCGAGATCGCGCAAAATGCCAAGGTGGTTAAATTGGCCGGATTGAAAGCCGAATAAGGGACAGGAAAATCTCCGCTCTCACTGAACCCGATCAACCGATGCGGATTTTCTGCGCGCGAGATGGGCTACACCGGGGCATGCACGATTGGAATGTCACTCGGCGCGCGCGCCCGAGGCCTTGATCACTTTGGCCCACTTGACGATTTCGGATTTGATGTGGGCGGCGAATTGCTCCGGCGTATTGGTCAGCGGCTCCGCGCCCTGCGCGAGCAGGCGCTCCCGAACTTCAGCCGCGCTGAGAATCCGGGTAATTTCGTCGTGGAGTCTGCTGATCGCAACTCGTGGCGTCCCAGCCGGCGCCACCACGCCAATCCAGGTGTCGGCTTCGTATCCGGGAAAACCGCTTTCCGCCATCGTGGGAATCTCGGGCGCCGCCACTGAGCGGCGGGCGCTCGTGACCGCGAGCGCGCGCAGGCGCGCGTTATTGATGTGCGGCATCGCCCCGGGCAGGGCGCTGAAATACATTGAAATCTGCCCGCCCAGCAAATCGGTCAGCGCCTGAGCGCCGCCTCTGTACGGTACATGCAACATGTCGAGCCCGCCCATGGTCTTGAACAGCTCCGCGGAAAGATGCGTCGTGCTGCCGCTGCCCGCCGACGCATAGCTCAGCTGGCCGGGCCGCGCTCGGGCCAGCTTCACCAGCTCCGTCACGCTCCGAGCCGGCAGCGACGGATGTAATACCAGCACGTTGGGAAACGAAGCGAGCAGCGTGATCGGCGCAAAATCGCGGACCGGATCGTATGGCAGCTTGGCGTAGAGCGTGACGTTGATCGCCATCGGAGCGACATTCGCCAGCAATATCGTATAGCCATCCGGCGCTGCCTTGGCCACCATCTCGCTGCCGACGTTGCCGCCTGCGCCAGCACGATTCTCCACGACGACCGGCTGTCCTGTGCTTGCCGCGAGCCGTTGCGCAATGATACGCACCACGATATCGGCGCCCCCGGCCGGCGGGTATGGCACCACCCAGCGGACAGGTTTGCCGGGATAGGGTGTCTGGGCCGCAGCATCAAGGCAAACGGCAAGCAAGCATGCCCCCGAGATTTGCAATAGGCGGTGTTTCACGGTCATGGCGGCTCTAGCAGCCTGTCGGACTTTGATGGTCCGGCAGACTGCTAAAATGATTAGGGATGAGCACGACGCCGCACTATAACCCGTCGGTAATGATGGCCACTACTGCTTTTGCAAACGAGGCGGTGCTGGCTTTGCCGCCAAGATCAGGCGTCATGATGCCCTTCTCCAGCGCCTTCTTGACTCCTCGTTCGATCACGCTTGCCGTCTCACGGCATGCCGGGTTTTTCGTTCGCAGAAAAAACCAACGGCAAAGTAACGCCGTCGAGAAGATAAGAGCTGACGGGTTCGCTTTGCCTTTGCCAGCGATGTCCGGAGCTGTTCCATGCACTGCCTGAGCCATGGCATGGTCCAACCCGGCATTCAAAGATGGTGCAACTCCGACACCACCGGCCAGGCCCGAAGCCTGATCCGACAGGATGTCCCCAAAAAGATTAGTCGTCGCCACGAGTTTGTAGCGATGCGGCTCTCGCGGAAACAGCGAACTAAACGTGTCGATACGAACGAGTTCGACGCTTATTTTCTTGTATTCTCGATTCAGCCGCTCGAACGCGCCGATGAATAATCCCTCGGTCTGCGGAAGCGCTGTGCGTTTGTGGACCACTGCAAGGCGGCCGATCCCCGACGCTGCGGCATATTCAAACGCGAACCGCGCAAAGCGCTCGCACGCCTTAGCAGTAATGACTCGAAGCGAGAGCGCCACGTCATCCGTAGGCTTGAATTCGCCGTAACCCCAGGCGAGATTTCGGTCTGCGTAGAACCCTTCGGTATTCTCCCTAAGAACGGTGATGTCGAGGTCTGGAATCAACGGATCGAGCTGTGGCCATGCCTGCACTGGGCGCACGTTGCAAAAGAGTCCGAACTGACGCCGAATATAGCCGTTCGGATGGCCACGATACGGATCATCTTTCGGGTACTCGCCCGCAAACGTAGGACCAACGATCCACCCGTCGTGCTCCCGCAGAATCCTGAGCGTCACATCCGGCAGAGTCGATTTAAACTTGTCATAGGCCTTCCATCCAATCAGACCCTGTTTGATGCTCAGTTTAAGCCCCGTTCTCCGGGCTGCGGCCTTCAGCACCGCGACGGTAGCATCCGTAATCTCCGGCCCGATACCGTCACCGGGTAAAACCGCCAGCTTGAGGTCTCTTGATCCTGGCATTTCATTTTCTCCCTTATGTTTTATTGCCACTGGAAAACCGCGACGCGCTGGTGAACCGGCGCTACAGCGCGGCGGTCTCCTCGTCGCAGGCGTCGGTGACGAACATGTGGCCTGGGGCATGGGTGATCATGAAAGGCACTTTCGCCTCGAGGGCGACGGTTTGCGGGGTGACACCGCAAGCCCAGAAGACCGGCACCTCACCCGGCTCGAACTGCGGCGCCTCGCCGAAGTACGGCCGCGACAGGTCGTGGATGCCGATCGCCGCGGGGTCGCCGACGTTCACCGGCACGCCGTGCGTGTTCGGGAAGCGCGAGGTCACCTGGATCGCACGCACGACTTTCTCTTGCGGGATGCGCCGCATGCTCACCACCATCGGGCCGGAGAAACGCCCGGCCGGTCGGCAGGCGATATTGCTCACGTAGAGCACGCTCTTCGTCATCGGAACGTTGGCCCGCTCCATGGCACCCGCGCACGTGAGATTACAACCGAGCAGGAATGCGACGAGGTCGGAGCGCCAGTACTTCGTGACATCAGTAGGCTCGTCGACGAGGCGGCCATGCTCGAAGACACGATAGCGCGGCAGATCGGTGCGGAGGTCGGCCCCCGGCGCGAATTGGCGCGGCTCCGGCGAACCGGTGTCGGTCACCTCGAGCACCGGGCACGGCTTCGGGTTGCGCTGGCAGAAGAGCAGAAAGTCGTAGGCGTACTCAGCCGGCAAAACGGCCAAGTTTGCCATCGTGTAGCCCAAGGCCAGTCCGTGTATACGCCGCGTCCACTCGCCCCGGCGGATCACTGCGCGCAGCTCAGCGGGCTTGAGTCCCGCCAGTCGCGAAGTCTCCATGTCATTGTCTCTAACCAAACGCGTCTTGTCGGCGAGTTCGGTCCAGCCTCAATCAGTTTTCACACCCGATGATTTGATGACCCCGGCCCACTTGGGAATCTCGGTCCGTACATATTCGGCAAACTGGCTTGGAGTATTGCCCACTAACTCGTAGCTTTGGTTAGTTAACCGCTCTCTCAACTCAGGGGTATTCAATGCAGCGACAAATGCCGCATGCAACTTCGATACTATCGGAGTTGGCGTGCCGACAGGAACCATGACGCCGTACCATGTCGATGCTTCATATCCCGCCAGGCCCGCCTCTGCAATCGTGGGATGGTCAGGCGCGGTAGGAACGCGTCGGCTGCTACTTACCGCGAGCCCTTTGAGTTTTCCTGCTTTTACCAACGGCAAGGCAATCCCAAGCGTATTAAACATCATTTGAATCTGTCCCGACATGAGATCGGTCATCCCCGGTGTTGCGCCCTTGTACGGGATATGCCTGAGTTCCAGTCCGGCCATCGATCTGAAAAGCTCCGTCGCCAAATGGCTGGATCCGCCACTCCCGGATGAGCCATAGTTCAACTGTCCGGGCCGGGATTTCGCAAGCGCAATCAATTCCTTTACCGAGTTCGCCGGCACGGCGGGATTGACCATCAGCATGTAGGGCGCCGAAGCCAGCATGGTCACCGGAACGAGATCTTTCACCAGGTCGTAATTCAGCTTTTGGTACAAGCTTGCGCTGATCGCATGCGAGACATTCGCCTGCAGCAGCGTATAGCCGTCCGGGGCCGATCTTGCGGCGACCTCGGCGGCGATATTGCCGCCTGCGCCCGCGCGATTGTCGATCACAACCTGGTGGCCCAGGCTTTCAGCGACCTTCACGCCCACCAGCCGCCCGAGCGTGTCCGCTCCTCCGCCCGGCGGGAACGGCACGATAAAGCGCAGCGACTTAGCGGGATACTCTTGTGCTGCGGCGGCCGCTACGAAACCTCCGCTCCCGATCAGAAAGGCTATCGCCAAAATGGTGGCCACGAAATTCATACAAAAGCACCTATAATAATCGCCATCGCGTCAATTTTTTTTGATGACGATACGTCAGTTTACTCTAAATTGGTAATTCGCCACACATGGGTACCGCGATCGTGGTATTCGCGGCAGCGGCGGTGTATATGCCCGAGGTTTGGGAAGAGTTATTTGATACGGGTAAGGGCGGGGCCGTTCCCCGCCATTTTTTGCGTTGAAGGCGTCGTTACAGGGAGGCGGCCTTGTGGGCGTTGAGGTTGGTCCAGCACGGCAGCGCCGCAATGGCGCCAAGCGGGTCAATCATCGATCATGCGATTGATCCGACCACTTGGGCGTTGCCTTGTCGGGGTGATCAACGCTCATCAGCGCGCGAAACGTCAGTACCGGAATAGACGCTCGGTGTAGTACTCGGCTCGCTTCGTTACCCATGATCAGCGACACTAATCCCCTACGATAGCGAGAAGTCATCACAATCAGGTCGCAACCGCGCTCATTGGCGGTATTGACGATAGCGTCGTAAGGATGGTCATTGGTCGCAACCACGGTGTCGCATGGCACCCCGGCCGCGGCCGCGGTCTTCTGAACAAACACAAGGAAACTCGCGGCCCGGGCGCGCGCCTCCTCTTCCACCTTCTCATACGTCACGGGGTCGAACGCGCCTTCGTACGCAATCATCAGGCGATAATCCGGGACGACGTGAATCCCGGTGACTTTCGAACCGCAAAGTTTCGCCAGCTCGATTCCGCGCTCGATTGCTCTTTCGGAATGGTCAGATCCGTCCGTAGGCATTAGAATATGTTTGAACATAGACCCTCCTCGAAATATGGACTTACGCCGCTCGCCAAGTATGCCGTATCCCGCTGCGCGCGAGCAGCATAGCACATGTCTCGCGTAGGTTCTTTGCAATCCGCGTTCGCGTTTTTGCTGATATGGCTAGGAGGGCTGGAGAATGGTTATTATCGAATCAACCCCTGAAATGGCAGCCAGGGTTTACGAGACCATGGCGCGCAATCTCAAGGTGGTCCGCCGCCGTCTGGGTAAACCGTTGACCTTGGCGGACAAGGTCTTGCTGGGACACCTGGACGATCCTGAAAACCAGGACATGGAGCCTGGCAAGAGTTATCTGTTTCTGCGTCCCGACCGCGTCGTTTTTCAGGACGTGCTCGGACAGACCGGCTTGCTCCAGTTCATGCAAACGCGGCGCGAGAAAGTTGCGGTGCCCACCACCATTCACTGCGACCATCTGATCCAGGCCAGAGCCGAAGGCAAGAAAGACCTGCGCGAGTCGCTCGCGGAAAACAAGGAAGTCTATGACTTCCTGCGTTCTGCCGCCGCCAAGTATGGCGCGGGCTTTTGGGGACCAGGAGCGGGAATCATTCACCAGGTGGTGCTGGAGAATTATGCCTTTCCCGGCGAATTAATCATCGGCACGGACTCGCACACGCCCAACGCCGGCGGCCTCGGAGCATGCGCGGTCGGCGTCGGCGGCGCCGACGCGGTGGAGGTCATCGCCGGGCTGCCTTGGGAGGTGCTCTACCCGAAGCATATTGCGGTGTACCTGACCGGGAGGATGAGCGGCTGGACGGCGCCCAAGGACGTGATTCTCAACGTGGCGGGCCAGTTAACCGTTGCGGGGGGCACCAACGCTATCGTGGAATACATCGGTCCCGGCGCGCGTACCATCAGCGCCACCGGTAAGGCCACGATCACCAACATGGGCGCCGAGCTGGGAGCAACGACCTCCATGTTCCCCGCTGATGAGCGCATGGCCAAATACCTGCGGGCAACGGGCCGAGGCGATTTGGTGCCGCTGGTCGAGAAGTATAAGCAGCTGCTGGAGCCGGACGCGGAAGTCGAGGCTGACCCCGGGGAGTACTACGACCGCGTCGTAACGCTTGACCTGTCTACGCTGGAGCCGTACGTCGTAGGACCTCACTCCCCGGACAGAGCGCGCCCGATATCCAGGCTCGCCGCCGAGGTGAGCGACGCGAGGAATGAGTTCCGCAATGAAATCTCGAGCGCACTGATCGGCAGTTGCACCAATTCATCTTACGAGGACATGAGCCGCTCGGCGGACGTCGCAGAGCAGGCTAAGGCCCACGGCGTCAAAGCAGCCGTGCCTTTTCTGGTCACGCCGGGTTCGGAGCAGGTGCGCGCCACCATTGAACGCGACGGCCAGATGCAGTCCCTCAAGGACATCAACGGCGTCGTCCTGGCGAACGCCTGCGGTCCTTGCATCGGCCAGTGGCGCAGGGCCAAGGAGGCGGCTGCCGTTCCTAATACCATCGTGACCTCGTATAACCGCAACTTCCCGAGGCGCAACGATGGTCAGCCGACCACAATGAACTTTATAGCCAGTCCCGAGATTGTCACCGCCTTCGCGCTGGCCGGGAAGCTTTCCTTCAATCCGCTCACCGACTCCCTCACTGGCGCCGACGGCAAATCATTCCGGCTTGAGTCTCCCAAGGTGGCGCCGGAAGTGCCCGCGAGGAACTTTGACCGCGGACACGCCACGTATATAGCGCCTCCCAAAGACGGCAGCGGCGTCAAGCTGCAGGTTGATCCTCGCAGCGAGAGGCTGCAGTTGATGGAACCTTGGCCCGCTTGGGACGGCAAGGACTTCCTCGATATGCCGGTACTGATCAAGACTAAAGGCAAGACCACTACCGACCACATATCTCCCGCCGGACCCTGGCTGCGCTTACGGGGACATCTGGACAGGTTCAGCGACAACATGTTCATGGGCGCGACCAACGCGTATACCGGTGAGGCCGGAAAGGGAAGAAACGTTCTCACCGGCGAGACGGGCGAGTCCATCTCCAGGATTGCCAGATATTACAACTCCCACGGGGTCAAATGGGCCGTCGTCGGCGACCACAACTACGGCGAAGGCAGCAGCCGCGAACACGCCGCCCTTTCGCCGCGTCTCTTAGGTGGTGTCGCAGTCATCGTCCGTAGCTTTGCGCGCATTCACGAATCCAACCTGAAGAAGCAGGGACTGCTGGCATTGACATTCCAGAACCCCGCAGACTATGACCGCATCCACGAGGACGATCGCATCAGCCTTGTCGAGCTGACGAACATGGCGCCGGGCAAGCCCGTGGAGTGCCGTGTGAAACACGCGGACGGCATCACCGAAACGCTGCGTCTCAATCACTCGTTTAGCGGGCCTCAGCTCGAGTGGTTCCGCCAGGGTTCGGCGCTTAACCTGTTCCACGGCGCCTCCGGACGAGCAAAGCAGCGAAGCGTGGCGCGCGGAGCAAAAAAATCGACGGCGAAGAAGCGAAGCAGAACGGGTTCCAGCAAGGCAAGCCGAGCACGAAAACCGGCAGCAGCAAAAAAGCGCAGGAGAGTGGGTTCCAGCGCGGCGCGCGGAGCAAAAAAACCGACGGTCGCAAAGCGCCGGGGGCGGCACCGGCAGTAACCAGCCGAGGTCGAGGATGGTCGGCCGATCGGAATCGTCTCGACTCGTGACGCTCTCGGTCCACAAGTAAAACACGCAAAAAAATGGCGGGAAACCTCCCGCCATTACCCGAAAATACGGGGCTTAGAAGAAATGATGCTCATGCCACCATTTGCTGAATTCCGTGTCGCTGAACATTGCCCAGGTGGCAAAGCCGACGGTAAGCACGCCGACTGCCACGACATTGATAGCAACCGTCGTCTGGGACACGAAGCCCAGCGCGTAGGGAGAGATCACCAACCACGCGCCAAAGCCCATGTTAAACAACTCTTCCCAAACCTCGGGCATATAAACCGCGAACGCTGCAAATACCACGATCAGGGTACCCAGCACGTAGGCATTCCACGCAGCGGCTTGATGAGTAGCGTAATCCATCGCCCACGGTGAAACAAATAACCATACGCCGAGTAGCATATTGATCCCATCCTGCCATCGTTTGGTCATACACGTCACCTCCTTAAAGAAAAACATTAGTGTTAACTTAGACGATTGCGGGCGACGAATGTTCCACCCTCGCGGGACGCTGCGACGGGCGGCGGTGCGGTAGAAACGGGGCGGAATTCAGCGGCTGGCGGCAGGTCTATACTGCAAGCATCAAGACCCTACTTTCACAAGGGGGGGTGAATGACGCTAGCGCGGGCAGAACTCGAGTCCGAGGTGCGGGACATCGGGGCCCGGCTTTACCGTGACGCCGGGCGTCACCAGCCAGCATTGTTCGACAGCGGCGGCTTGCGCGGCCGCGTTCTGCGGCAGGTGCTGCGCGATCCGTCGCTGCGCAACGCGCTGTTTCAGTTCATCGACGTGTTGCCGCAGCTCGAGCGCGCCGACGACGTCGCCGCGCACTTCCATTCCTACCTGGCCGGGCATGAGCTTGGCGGGGTGTGGGGCAAACTGCTTGGCGTCGGAAACCATGCGTGGGCAGCGTGGGCGGTGCGCAACAGCGTCAAGCGCATGGCGCGCCTGTTTCTGGTCGAAGAGCATCCGGCGGCGCTGCTGCGCGTGCTGCGGACCTTGCAGCGTGTACCCGCGCAGGTCACGGTGGATGCCGTCGGGGAGGCTGTACTCACCGACGCCGAAGCGGATCACTACCTCGCGCGCTACCTCGAACTGTCGCGTTGGGGCGCGGCCGCCGGCATCGCGCCTCACCTGTCGCTCAAGCTCACCGGATTGACGCCGCGTTTTGACCCGCTCGACGCCGGCGGCACGCGCCAACGCGTCTTGCGCCGTCTGCGGCCGCTGCTCGCGGAAGTGCGCCGCACCCACGCGGCGCTCACGATCGACATGGAACAGTACGAGCTGAAGCCGCTGATCCTGGAACTGTTCCGCGCGCTGGTGGAAGACGACGCTGACCGCAACTGGCTGCCCGGCATCGCGCTGCAGGCCTATCTGCCGGAAACCGAGCGCGATCTGAACGAACTGATCCGCTGGGCACGCGCGCTTGACCGCCGCATCAGCGTGCGGCTGGTGAAAGGCGCCTACTGGGATACCGAGGCCGCGCTCGCGCAACAACGGCGCTGGCCGGTCCCGGTGTATCGCGACAAGGCATCAACCGACGCCAATTACGAGCACCTCACGCGCCTGCTGTTCGGGCAGCGCGACATCGTCTATCCGGCGATTGGCGGCCACAATCTGCGCAGCGTGTCGCATGCGATCGCGCTCGCTCGCGACCATGGCATGACGGCCGACGACTGGGAAGTTCAGATGCTCTATGGCATGGCGGATCCGCTGCAGCGCGCGGTGGCCGGTCTCGGCGTCAAGCTGCGCGTCTACCTGCCGTGCGGCGATCTCGTGGTCGGCATCGCTTATCTGATCCGCCGGCTGCTCGAAAACACCGCCAGCACGTCGATACTGCGCCAGACTTATGCTGAAGCGCAAGATCCCGACACGCTGCTCGCTGCGCCGAAGGCCGCCGCCACAGCAGACTGCGTCACCTCCGAGCCGCCGGTGTTCGCCAATACGCCGCTCACGGATTTCTCGCGCGCCGAGGCGCGCAGCGGGTTTGCGCATGCGCTGATACGCGTGCGCGAGCAGCTTGGCCGCGATTATCCGCTCGCGATACAGGGCGCAAGCATGCCGGGTACCGCGCAAAACAACGCGATCAATCCGGCGCGACCGGATGAGGTTCTCGGGCGCGTGGAACTGGCGTCGCAGCCGCATGCCAGACAGGCTGTCGGCAACGCGCTGGCGATGTTTCCGGTTTGGCGCGATACGCCCGCGGCACAACGCTCCACGTTATGCCTGCGCGCCGCGGGTTTGATGCTGGAGCGGCGCGCCGAACTCGCGGTTTGGGAAATCCTGGAGCAAGGCAAGAGCTGGCGCGAAGCCGATGCCGACGTCGCCGAGGCGATCGATTTCCTGCGCTACTATGCGGCGCAAATGATGCAGCTCGACGGCTGGCGGCCGACGTTGTGCTTTGCCGGCGAGACCAATCACTGGCGTTACGAGCCGCGCGGAGTCGCAGTGATCATCGCGCCGTGGAATTTTCCGCTTGCGATTCTCGCCGGCATGACGGCGGCGGCGCTCGTCACTGGCAACTGCGCGATCATGAAGCCGGCGCTGCCCGCGCAGATTGTCTCCTGGCACTTCATGGAAGTTCTGCGCGCTGCGGGATTTCCGCCCGGCGTGTGCCAGCTGCTGCCGGGGCGCGGCGATGCGATCGGCGATTTCCTGGTCGAGCACCCGCAGGTGGACGTGATCGCGTTCACCGGTTCGCGCGAAGTTGGACTCGCGATTCTCGAGAAATCGGCACGGCTCGCCGCGGGACAAACGCATGTCAAGCGCATGGTGTGCGAGATGGGCGGCAAGAACGCGATCATCGTCGACGCTGACGCGGACCTCGATGAGGCAGTCGCGCAGATCCTCCAGTCCGCATTCGGCTACCAGGGCCAAAAATGCTCGGCGTGCTCGCGCGTGATCGCAGTGGGAGCCGTGCACGACCGTCTGCTGGCGCGGCTCGCCGCGGCGCTGGCAGCCTTTTCGTACGGGCCGCCGGAAGATGCGCAATACGTATTCGGGCCGGTGATTACGCGTGCTGCCCAGCAGAAAGCGCTCGCTTATCTCGACATCGGCAAACGCGAAGGACAACTTTATTACCAGGGGCAAGTGCCGGCGGACGGGTTTTACGTGCCGCCCACGATCTTCACCGATATCGAGCCACGGCACCGGCTCGCGCGCGAGGAGATTTTTGCCCCGATCCTCGCCGTGCTGCGCGCCGCGAGCTTCGAGCGCGCGCTCGAGATCGCGCTCGATTCCGATTATGCGTTGACCGGCGGCGTGTTCTCGCGCCTGCCGCAGCATCTTGCGCTCGCGCGCGAACGCTTTCGGGTCGGCAACCTCTACCTCAACCGCCGCATCACCGGCGCGCTGGTCGGTGCACAGCCGTTTGGCGGCGTGAAGCTGTCGGGAACCGGCATTCAGGCCGGCGGCGCGGATTATTTGAAGCAGTTCCTGTGGACGCGGGTCGTATCCGAGAACACCATGCGCCATGGGTTGGTTCCCTGAGATACCTGGCGACGCAGGCAATTGAAGGATACGAGGTGAATTATGCCGAATCCAAATGACCCCTGGCTTGAAAGCTCCGATGTCATGTCCGTGTTCCCGACGCTGGTATGGAAGCTTCAGCTCAAGGCGGAGTTTCACCAGCCCATCGACGAACGCATCCTCGCCGCGCTGAAAAAGCAAGGGTTGCCCGACGCGGCAGCCGGTGAGGCCTGGCAATCAGGACACAACCTGCACCAACTCGACGAATTCCGCGATCTCGCGGCGTGCGTTGAGAGGGGCACCCGCAGCGTGTTGCGTTTCCTGCGGATCGGCTACGACGCGTTTCAGATCACCGGTTGCTGGGCCAACGTGCTCGCCAAGGGAGCATCGCATCGCGCCCATTCCCATCCCAACAATTTCCTGAGCGGGGTATATTACCTATGCACGCCGGCCGGCGCGGACACGATCAATTTCCACGATCCAAGGGCCCAGGCGGGAATCATCCGGCCGCCGGTCACCGAGCTTACCGCCGAGAATACCGACCAGGTGGTGGTGCGCGTAAAAAACGGCACCTTGCTGCTGTTTCCGGCTTACCTGCAGCATTCGGTCGACACCAACGCGAGCGACGAGGCAAGGATCAGCATCAGCTTCAACGTCATGTTCTCGGGATTCACCGAGAACCTGAGCAAGCCACTTTGGTAGTGGCCGCCGGTTCGCATTCGCAAAGACGTTGCACCAGCACCGTCTTGCCCACGTGTCGGCTTTTTCTATTCATATTGGTGCTAAGTTGACCGAACCTCCGACATGCCAAGCCTACCGGACGAGGGGTTTCGCAAAGCTCAGTTCGTGGCCGTCCGGGTCGGTAATGTGGAAATAGCGCTCGCCCCATTCCGCGTCGCGCGGGGCAAACCGGGGTCGCAGACCTTGCGCCACGGCGTTCCGGTACATGCCGTCCACGTCCGATACGTAAAAGATCACGCGGCCCCACCACGACCAGCGCTGATCCTTGGGCGCAGCAATGAGGTTGAGATAGCCGCTGCCCGCGTGGAAACTGGTGAACGCAGCCGATGCTCCGCCGTATCGAATGGAAAAGCCCAGCGCTGAGTAAAACCGTACCGCCCGCGCCATGTCATGGGTCGCAAGGGTCGCTGCGCTAATCGATTCGATCTGCGGTGCGGCAAGGGATCTGGTCTCGCCAGTACTCATGTTCTTGGATTCCGTTTGAGGGTTCGATCATCGCATGCCTGGAAAGCCCGCGTGACGGGCATTGAAGCCGGTATCAGGCGCCGATTTCAGCGTCGCGTTCGCGTTGGTGTGGCGCAGCGGGGCTGGGCAACTCGCATGACGGCAAATCCTGCACCCGATCGCCCCGTTCAGGCAAGCGCGGGTAAATTCGCATCTCCGCTATCCTTTTCCACAATTTCACTGGCGCCGGTTTTGCATTAGGAGTTTGTCGGAGGCTAAGTCCGACAAACTCCTAGTCCCAGCGGTCGTCCTTGACCTGCACCACGCCATTTTCGACTCTGACTGGAAACGTTGCGATCGCTTCATACGCGGGTGCGGTCAGCGCGGCGCCGGTCCTGATGCAGAAACGCGCGCCGTGCCGTGGACACACGATCTCCGCGCCCTCGATGCTGCCGCCGGTCAGTTGCCCACCATCGTGAGTGCAGACGTCCTCAATCGCGTAATACTCGCCGTCGAGATTAAACACCGCGATTTGCGCGCCATCGATGTCAACGCTCTTCCATTGCCCGGGCGCGAATTCGCCTGTCGGTGCCACAGCGGTCCAATCAGCCATTGGAAACCAAACGACTAGCAGCCTGTCGGACTTAACAGTCCGTGCAGGCTGCTAAAAGCAAAACCGGCTGACCATTCATAT
>JACQOI010000288.1 GCA_016202615.1 Betaproteobacteria bacterium | reverse complement strand
CTGGCGGGCTGCATACCCAGTTGGATAGCGAGCTCTTCCGGCGTTTGACCCCGGTGGAACAGGTCCGGCCTGTTCTTCTCATAGTCGGCGAGATACGCAAATGCAATCCCGGGCGCCGTAGAAATATAGTGCGGCCACCTGGAAAACTTCTCGGCCAGCTGCGCATCGAATACGATATAGCCTATCCCGTCCGGCTGATACGCCAGATCAAATGCATGCAAGTGACCGAACATTTGCTTGGTTTCGTCCGCGAACCGCTCGCCGTTCTTGTTGATGAGGATCGCGCCTTCGGTAAAAAGCTCATGCGCCGGCACCATTACGGTCGTAAGAAACCCCATGATGAAGCGCCGCACCATGGATTTGGGCGACCAGCGTAAAGCGATGCTGGCCGGCCGCATCAACCAACGCACCGGCGGCAAGCGGCTGATCCACGAAGGTTGCGCCGGACGTACGAACCGCAATCCTGCGTTGAACAAGTCCGCGTTGATTATCCTGGCGCCCAACTCCAGCGCCATGCGCTGCCCGTCGCCTGTGGCCGTCGGATTGATGGGCTCGGCAGCTGCCACGGCGGGGGAAATCAACTCGCGCTTCATGTCCGGATTGGCAGCGTAATCGCCGCTTGCAAGCACGACTCCCCGCAACGCGTGCACGACCTCGGCCGTACCGTCGGCGCGATCGAACTCCACTCCCACCACCTGCCCCTCGCTTACCCGGAGACGGCGCGCGCGCGCATTGGTCATTATTTCCACGCCTATGCCTCTGGCGTGCCGTTCCAAATGGAATATATAGGCGCGCGAATTGGGAAGCACATTGTGCATGCGGGGTTTGCGGTGCGGCGGCTCTTCCATGGGCCCCAGGAACTCGACCCCCATGGCGGATAGCCATCCGACCGTTTCGGGAACGTTGTCGGCCAATATTCGGCGCAGCGCATCGTTGTCCGGCCGCGATGCGGGTTTCGGGAACAATCCCATGTCCTCGAAATGCTCGTCCGGAGAATCCACGATGCCCATGCGCTTCTGATGGGAAGTCCCGGATGCGCTGATCGAGCCAATCGAACACGCCGTCGTGCCGCCCAGTTCGGGGTTCTTTTCCAGGAGCACTGCCCGCGCTCCGCTGCTCGCGGCGCCGATCGCCGCCGCGAGCCCCGATCCGCCTCCGCCTATTACCACTACGTCCGTTTGCATAAAATCCCCTTCATGATTACCGATAATGCGATTAAGAGCCCATGAGCGGAAACGAAATAAGCGGTTTCATCTCCGTGGACTCTTTGCGCTGATAACATCAGCTAACCGTCATGCCAGCGCATGCCGCCGCCCGGTAACTAATTTGATTCTAACGGATTTCCGTCCCCGCGTGTGTCGGGAGCAAATCGAACTGTCCGCTTTTCCATCTGAGCGGGCAAAGTCGGGCCTCGTCCAATGACATGGGAGGCTGAAACGAACGATTGAATCTACCATAACCCTGGGCTAGACTTAAAATTCTCACAGCAACTGGATCAGGATTTAACTTTTCGAACAGGAGCAGAAATATGAGATCGATATCTCGTTTGACCGCGCTGGCTTTCATCACTCTGTGCAACATTCCCGCAGGCGCCCCACTTGCCCAGGATTATCCCAGCAAGCCCATTCGCATTGTCACCGGTACACCTGGAAGCGGCGCTGATGTAACGGCGCGTCTAATCGCGCAAGGGATTTCAGGTGGTCTTGGTCAGCAGGTAATAGTGGAGAATCGAGGAGGCGGTTCCGGGATAGTCGCAGGAGAGACCGTGGCCAATGCGGCGCCCAATGGTTATACCCTGCTTCTCTTCAGTAGCCCCATTTGGCTCTTGCATTTTATGCAAGACAACGTGCCCTACGACCCGGTGACGGCTTTTTCACCGATTACCTTGGCCGTGAGTTCACCTAACATTCTTGTCGTGCATCCATCGTTGCCGGTAAGATCCGTCAGAGATTTGATTGCTTTGGCCAAAGCCAGGCCGGGCGAGCTTAACTATGCTTCGGGTGGCACAGGCTCTCCGAGTCATCTCTCGACGGAATTATTCAAGTCCATGGCCGACGTCAATATGGTGCGCATTCCTTACACAGGCACTGGACCGGCACTCAACGCTGTTATCGGCGGCGAAGCGCAACTGATGTTCCCTACCGCGCCTTCGGGGATGCCGCATGTGAGGTCGGGCAGATTGAGGGCTTTAGCAGTTACCAGCGCGCGATCATCTGCGCTCGCCGCGGGTTTGCCCACGGTGGCGGCTTCAGGCATGCCTGGCTATGAATCGGAAGCAGTATTTGGCATGTTTGCGCCAGCTAAAACGCCTGCGGCGATCGTCAATCGACTGAACCAGGAGATCGTGCGTGCGCTCAACAATCCTAATTTGAAAGAACGATTTTTCAACGCTGGAACAGAGGTTGTTGGCAGTTCGCCGGAGGCTTTTACGGCCTTCCTCAAGTCCGATATGGCTAAGATGGGCAAGGTGATCAAGAATGCCGGCATCCGTGCCAACTAGTGACAGACCCCTGCAGCAAGCGAGTCCTCCTGAGAGTCGGACTCAGCCGGCTTTGACGCCGCTAACCTTAACAGCCTTACCCCATTTGATGCACTCGGCATTGATGTAAGCCGCAAATTCTTCGGGCGTATTGTTGCCGACCGGATCCACTCCATTCGCTTCTATGCTCTCCTTGACATCGGGGAGCGTAAGAATTCGCACGACTTCCGCGTTGAGCCGCGCCACGATTTCCGTTGGCGCGCCGGCCGGCGCCAGCAAACCGAACCAACCATTAAATGCGAATCCGGGAAATCCGGACTCCGCAACGGTCGGAACGAGGGGCAGAAGGGCCGAGCGTTTGGGGCCTGTCACCGCCAACGCTCTTATTCTTCCACTCCTGGCGAACGGCAGCGTGATCGAAGGGCTGGAGAACATCAGATCGAGGTGCCCGCCAAGCAGGTCGATCATCGCGGGCGCCTGCCCCTTGTAAGGGATGTGCGTCATGCTGATTCCGGCCGTGAGCTTGAACAATTCGCCAATGATCTGCGTAGGCGCTCCGCCGCCGCCGAAATTGAATTTGTCGGGATTGGCCTTGGCGAGAACGATTAATTCTTTGACCGATCGGGCGGGAACCGACGGGTGTACGACGATCAGATAGGACTGTTGCGTCATGAGCGCGATCGGCGCGAAATCTTTTAGCGCATCGTACCCCACGTTTCCGTAAAGGTGTGCATTGATACAGAGCGTGCCGGCCTCACCGAGCACTATCGTATAGCCGTCGGGGGCCGCTCTAGCCGCAAACTGGGTGCCAACGCCGCCTTGTGCGCCGGGGCGGTTTTCAATGACGACCTGCTGGCCCCACGCCTCGGCCAGCCTCTTGCCGATAATGCGGGCGACGATGTCGGTGCCGCCGCCCGGAGCGAAGGGCGTGATAAAGCGTATTGGCTTGCTCGGGTATTGCTGAGCCAACACCGACGCACTCGGCGGCACCGCCACCAGCGCTGCAATGGCCAATACTCGTAAGTCATTCATCGCGATTCCTCCTCTTCCATCGAGAAGTAGGAAAATCAATGCGCCCGCCGCCGGCGTCCTGTGACTATGCAACGCTGCAGCGATGCCGGATCGGTGCTCGGTGCGCCCGATGGCGCGCGATCGGGACTGCCCGCGCGTGCTCTACCATCCGATCCGCGCTGCCGGGCGTCTCGCAACGGACATCGCGGCAAATTATGCAGTCCCCGGGCGCGCCAAGTCAAGCGCGAACCCTTGAATTCCAAGCAACGATGCGAGACAATTTAGTTCCATGTGACGCGGCCCCCTTGCCTCAGACACAAGGTGGCATCGACGTGATGGCCACCTCAGTAGTTACGGGGGACGAACATGGAAGGGATCTACTGCTATGAGCGAGCATGAGCGGATTGATACGGCAGAGAAGCCCGGGCGGTTGATGGACTTGATGCACTCGACCACCGTGGTGGCTCGAAAGTGCTTGGCCATTCAACCCGGCCAGAGCGTCCTGATCGTCACGGACACGGAGGTCAGTCCGATGGTCTATCACGCGATGGCCGCGGCTGTGCACATCGCCGGCGGGATTCCCCTTGTCGCGATCATGCGTCCGTTGGAGCACGCCAATGCCGAGCCGCCCAACACAATCGGCGCAGCGATGAAGGAAGCCGACATCACCATTGCGATGGTGAGTCGGACGATTACGCACACGCGGGCGCGAGAGATTGCAACGCAGGAGCACAAACGGCGCTACCTGCTCATTCCGGCCGTCACTGAAGACATGTTGATGCGAGGCGCGTCGACGGCCGATTTCGACGTCGTGAAGGAGATCACCATGGGAACGGCCAAAGCGCTGAGCCGCGGGAAACAGGTGCGCGTGACCAGCGAGCACGGAACCGACCTGGTGTTTTCCGTTGAAGGGCGGCCGTTCCGAGCGTACTTTGGCGAGTGCATTAAACCTGGTGACGTTTCTCTCTTTCCGGGCGGCGAAGCGAATACCTTGCCAGTTGAGGAAACGATCAACGGGACGGTTGTCTACGACAGTTTCATGATGGGAGTGGGCTTGCTGGTGAACCCGATCACCGTTGAGTTCGAACGGGGCCGGGCGACCGCAATCCGGGGCGGACGGGAAGCCGATACGCTCAAGCGGATCCTGGACGGCACCAAGAGCGAGGATTCTTTTCGGTTCGGAGAATTCGCCGTAGGGACAAATTATCGAGCACGTACCATTGGGAATGCGTTCGAGGATAAACAGGTCTACGGAACCGTTCACATCGCACTCGGGTCAGGCGTGGCGTGGCCGAAGTACTACAAGCCTAATTACCACGCTCCGATTCATCTTGATGGGGTCCTGTCCAGTCCGACGATTTCTGTGGATGGGGCAGTGGCTGTCACCGGCCGCCGTGTTCTCGTGGCGCCGAAGCCTCCTGAGGAATAGCTATGTCCTCGACCCCGTATTTTACTGAAACTCATGAGCAGGCGCGCGACGCGGCAAGACAGTTCGCCGACGAGCTTGTTGCTCCTTACGTCGAAGCGGCAGAGTCCGAGGAGCAGTTGCCTTTGGAACTATTCCGCAAGATCGGTCAGGCAGGGTATCTCGGCATTCGAAGTCCCGAACAATATGGCGGTTCGGGTTCCGACCTGCTGACGGAGTGCCTTGTCATCGAGCAGATCTCGCGGGCCTGCTGTGGTATTGCATCGGCGATGATGCCGCAGCTGCTTGTCGGTTCAATAATCGGCCGGCTTGGCACGGAGGAGCAGCGGCAGCGATATTTGCCGTCGATAATCAGCGGTGAGCGGATTTGTTCGATAGCAATGTCCGAACCGGGAGCAGGGTCTGATGTTAGCGCCATCGCGACCGCGGCAAAACGCCGCGGTGATGAGTTCGTCATCAATGGGACGAAGACATTCATTACCAACGGGCCGGATGCCGGCGTGGTTCTGTTGTTGGCGTACACGGATCGCTCCGCAGGGAATCGCGGTCTATCTTTGTTTCTGGTGGAGCGAGGCACTCCTGGTTTCAGTGTGTCGCGGAAGCTTCCCAAGGTCGGCAACCGCGCATCGCAGGTCTGCGAGCTGATCTTTCAAGACTGCGTGGTACGACGCTCGGCGCTGCTTGGGGGGACGGAAGGCGGTTTTCGGAACCTGCTGGGGGCCGTCACGATGAGCCGAGTGACGTTTGCGGCGCGAGCGCTGGGCGTGGCCCAAAGCGCGTTGGATGCCGCGACGGCGTACGCCGGGTCTCGGGTCGCGTTTGGACAACCGATCGGGAAATTCCAGGCAATCCAGTTCAAGTTGGCTGATATGGCGACGAATCTGGAGGCTGCGCGCTTGTTGACGTATCAGGCGGCCTGGATGTCCGACCAGGGCATGCCCATCGTCAAGCATGCCGCGATGGCGAAACTGTTTGCGAGTGAGCGAGCGGTTGAAATCACGAGCGAAGCAGTCCAGATTCACGGAGGCTACGGCTACATTATGGAAACGCCAGTCCAGCGCTATTGGCGCGACGCACGGCTGCTCACTATTTCGGAGGGAACGTCCGAGATTCAGCGCCAGACCATAGCCAAACAGCTTGAGCTTGGCCTGTGACAACGCATTGGCGGGCATCTGCGCAGCCAATGGAGGTTCGCATTGATGCGTGGTGTTGATCCTCGTCTTGCGGAGCGTTACCACCGTTTGGGGTACTGGGAGAACCAGACGTTCTGTAACTATTTGGAACGGAATATTGAACGGTGGCCTGATCGGCTGGCGGTCATCGATTCGACCCGGCGGGTGACCTGGCGGGAGATGGGCGAGCGCGTTGAGCGTACGGCGGCCGGATTGCTGCACCTTGGCGTCCAAGCTGGCGACACGGTCGCCGTCCAGATACCCAATCGTGTCGAGTTCTTCTACCTGCGCTTTGCGCTTCAGCGCATTGGCGCGCGGGCGCTAACGCTCGCGGCTGACCTTCGGGAGGGCGACCTTGCGCCCGCGCTTCGTGCAGCGGGGTGCTGGGTTGTTGTGACGCCGCTGGAGTATCGGGGTTTCAATTATTTCGGGATGTTCCATCGTCTGCGCGAACACGTACCGACCTTGAAGCAGATTGTTCTCGTCGACGATGGAGAATCGATGGCTGTGCCATCGATCTCGCAATGGATAGAGCGCGCAGACATTACTGACCTTGCCGCTGTCGGCCCGGGTATCGGACCCAACGAGGTCGATCTCCTCATGTTGACCTCGGGCACAACCGGCATGCCCAAGCTCTGCGGGCGCACCGCGAATGTCTTTGCCTATCGGGCCCGAACCATGAATGAGCGCATTGGTTTGACCGCTGAAGATCGGCTACTCTCCCTGGCGCCAATTACCCAGGGGATAGGGCAACTGTTCGGTCTTGCGTGTTTTATGGTCTCCGGGGCAACCCTGGTGCTTTTGGAGCGATTTGCGCCGGAGGAAGCATTGAGGGCTATCGAGCGGGAAGAGGTCACCGTCGCCGCTGGCGTGCCAACCCATGCGCTACGGATGATGGCCTGTGGGCACGTCGGCGAAGTCGATCTGCGGCGATTGCGTCTGTTTGTCCTGGGAGCGGCGGGATGTCCTCCTGCGAAGCAGCGTGAGTTGGAAAGGACGCTGGGATGCGCGACGCTCAACTATTATGGCATGGCGGAGATCGGCATACCGGCAATTCCTTTCGCCAATGACCCACCTAGCATCCGCCATGAGACCTCCGGTCGGATTCTTCCAGGGATGGAGGTAAAGTTCGTCGACGAGGACGGCAGCGCGATGGCGCCAGGGGAATGCGGCGAAGTGTTAGTGCGTGGCCCTGGCGTCAGCATGGGATACCTTGGCGACAATGAAGGCAATGATCGGCTGTTCGATGCGGAGGGTTGGGGGCACACGGGCGACCTGGGCTATTTGGACCGGGACAACATTCTTCACGTCGTCGGCCGGAAGAAGGACATCATCATCCGCGGCGGTCTGAACATCGTCCCGCGGGAGATCGAGGATCTAATCGCAAGCCATCCGTCAGTAAGACAGGTGGCGGTTATTGGGCTCCCAGACCCGGAGTTGGGCGAGCGGGCCTGTGTGGTCGCAGCACTTCGTCCCGGCCACCGGCTTGCTCTCAATGAACTGGTGGACTTTCTTCGGACGCACGAGATCTCAACGTACAAACTACCTGAGCGCTTGGAGATCGTGGACGAGCTACCAGTCACTGCCATCGGAAAAATTGACCGGCGCAACCTGCGG
>JACQOI010000303.1 GCA_016202615.1 Betaproteobacteria bacterium | reverse complement strand
GCCCCGATCGGGCGCACCGAGCACCGATCCGGCAACACAGAAGCGTTTCAAGGTCACAGGACGCCGGCGACGGGCGCTTTGGTTTTCTTTTCTTGGCCAACCCGTATAGGAGGCGTCATGCGCAAGACCGGCATAAGGACGAAAGTCCAAAAAACCATACGCAAGTTTTCAGGGAAGCAGGACGTTCTTCCCCGGATGGCTGCGAATCTGACGCGGCAGCAAAAGCAACAGCTGCAAAACGCGTTCAAGCGGCTCGATCAAAATTTCCTGCTCGACAAAGCGAAGTTGCTCAACGACTCGGTGCTGGAGCTCTGGGAACATCGGAAAAGCACGCCCAATACGTTGCTTCAACGGAATATCTGGGCGACGTTGGACGCGCTCGGACTGCATCTCGATGCTGCGGGCTACAGCCCTGTTTTTCGGACCGCGGGCCCTGCAATCTTCAAGAACATCAGCTTGCAGGATCAGGACGTCGTCAGTCTCGAATGGCAACTCGCCCTGGACGTGTTCGAGGAATCAGAATTGACGAGGCTGGCGATCGGCTATGTAGAGCTCGAGGAGGTGATGGCCTACGCTGAGAAGCACAGGTCTGAAGGGTTTCGCAAGCTCCGCAAGAAAGGGTTTTCGTTCAAGCAGGCGTTCGGTGAGGCTTGTGGACGTCCCGACAAGATTCTCGATGTCATCATTCACAGCCCCCAAGCCGTCAAGATCATCGCGATCCTCGTCCTCGCCATCGTCAACGTGCTGGCGGCCGCTGCCGGTGCGGGCCTCATAGAAACCATCATCGGCGCCTTGGCGGGCGCTTTGATTTTCCTGATCACAATAGTGCTCGTTTACGTCGTGAGCAATACCGGCTGCTGAGCCGAAGTTTCTCCTCGCCCCAACCCCCGGATCGCTGTCCGGAGCTTCGTTTATTGCATTCGCGCGCCCGCTCTACCGGCGCGTGACCCGGCACGCCGGTGCACGCCAGCCTGACGCTCAGCTACCACCGGGTTGCCGACATCGCCTGAGCGCAGGGTGGCGCGCCCCGCGCTTGACTTGGCGAGCCCGGGGACTGCATAGTTTGCCGTAGCGTCCTTTGCGAAGCGCCCCGGCGGCGCGGATCGGACGGTGGAGCACGCGCGGGCGGCCCCGATCGGGCGCACCGAGCACCGATCCGGCACCACAGCAGCGTTGCATGGTCACAGGACGCCGGCGACGGGCGCTTTGGTTTTCCTAATTCTTCGCGGAGTGGGTTGGACTGATCGAGGAGAAGGTGCACGCCGATGGCTGATCGTCTGCGGGTGGGTTTCATGGGGCTCGGGTACATGGGACAGCCGATGGTCACGCGGCTGCTCGACGCCGGCCATGCCGTCACGGTGCACAACCGCAACCGCGACAAATGCGCGCCGTTCGCCGCCCGCGGCGCGACCGTGGCCGCTTCGCCCCGAGAGCTCGCGGCCGGATCGGACGTGGTCGTGTCGATGCTGGCAACGAGCGCCGCCGTGGAGGCGACGGTGGCCGGCGACGACGGTGTTCTCGCCGGTGCGCGGCCGGGGCTGACGCTGATCGACATGGGCAGTACGGCGCCGCAGGTCTCGACTGCATTGGCCGCCACCTGCGCAACGCGAGGCGTGGCGATGCTCGACGCGCCCGTCGCCGGCACGGTGCGTGCCGCGACCGATGGAACCCTCGTCGTGATGGTCGGCGGCGACGAATCGGCCTATGCCGCGCAGGCGGGCCTTCTGTCGACTTTCGGCAAACATGTCTTCTACTTGGGGCCGAGCGGATCCGGTGCCCGGATGAAGCTGGTCGTCAACATCCTGCTGTCGCTGACGTCGCAGGCTCTGGCCGAGTCGCTCGTGTTCGGCGCAGCGCAGGGACTCGATCGCCAGAAGATGCTCGACGTGCTGGTCACCACGCCGTCGTCGTCGGGGGTCGTCCAGCGGAAGGGCCAGGCAATGGTCAACCGCGATTTCAAGCCGGCGGCGCCGCTGCGCCTGCTATACAAGGACCTCGGCCAGGCGCTGTCCGTCGCGCAGGAGCTCGAGATTCCGCTGCCTGCCACTGCCACCGCGCACGCGCTCTATGCGACCGGCATGGCGCGCGGCCTGGCCGAGCAGGACTTCGCCGCCATCCATGCGGTGATGGAGCACCTGGCCGGCCTCGACACCCGGAAGAACCCCTGAGGAGACAACGATGGTTTCACTGCAAGTCGCAACCGCGAATTACGACCGGATCATGGCGCTCGCTCTCGGCGACGTCCGGGCCGAGGGCATCGAGCTCACGGTGAAGCGCATGCCGACGCCCGAGGTCCTGGCGCGCGCCGACAAGCGCGAGTTCGACGTCACCGAGTTCTCGATCAGCAAGTACATCGAGCAGCGCGAGCGCGGCGACGACCGCTACCAGGCGATCCCGGTCTTCCTGTCGCGCTTCTTCCGCCACTGGTCGATGTACGTCAGCACCCGGTCGGGGATCGAGACTCCAGCGGACCTGCGCGGCAAGCGCGCCGGCGTCATCAACTACCGGTACACGTCATCCGTCTGGACGCGCGGAATCCTGCAGCACGAGTACGGCATCCTGCCGAAGGACATGCGATGGATCCAGGTGGAGGACATTCCGCCGCCCGACGATCCGGAGGTGCAGCTCGAGACGCGCGTCGGCGCGGACCTCGGCAAGATGCTGATCGACGGCGAGATCGACTTCCTCGTGGCCCCGTATGCCCCCGCCGCGATGTACCGGAAGAACCCTCCGGTGAGGCGGCTGCTGCCGAACGCGGGCCAGCTCGAGCGCGACTACTACCGGCGCACCGGCATCTTTCCGCAGATGCACACGTTGGTCGTCAAATCCGCCGTGCTGGACAAGAACCCATGGGTGGCGGAGTCGCTGTACAAGGCCTTCGGCGAATCCAAGCAATGGGCGCTTACGCACCTCAAGGCGTTGCGCACGTCGCTGCCGTGGCTTTACGAGCAGATCGAGGAAGTCGACGCGATAATGGGCCAGGACTACTGGCCCTACGGCGTCGAGGCGAACCGCAGCGGCGTCGAGCTGATCGTGAACTACATGGTCGAGCAGAAGATCATCGGCAGCCGCATCGGCGTCGACCGGCTTTTCCTCACCCTCAATTGACACTACGACAGGGCCAGCCGTGAAAGTCATCGATTCGATCGTGACCGAGGCCGCGGGGCTGTCCGCGCTGCGCCGCCACCTGCACGCCCATCCGGAGCTGTCGTTCGAGGAAGACCGTACCGCCGCCCTCATCGCGCAGAAGCTGGCGGAGTGGGGCATTGCGCACGAGCGCGGCATGGCGAAAAACGGCGTCGTCGGCATCGCGAAGAGCGGGATGAGCACGCGCGCAATAGGGCTGCGGGCCGACATGGACGCGCTGCCGATCCAGGAGCTCAACACATTCGGGCACGCCAGCAAGCATCCGGGCAAGATGCACGCATGCGGCCACGACGGCCACACGACGATGCTGCTGGCGGCCGCGCAGCACTTCGCCCGCCATCGCAACTTCGACGGCACCGTCTATCTGATCTTCCAGCCCGCCGAGGAGTTCGGCGGCGGGGCGCGCGTGATGATCGAGGACGGCCTGTTCGAGAAGTTCCCGATGGACGCCGTCTACGGGATGCACAACTGGCCCGGCACGCCGGTCGGCAAGTTCCACGTCGGCGCCGGGCCGGTGATGGCGTCGAGCAACGAGTTCAGGATCACGATCCGCGGCAAGGGCAGCCACGCCGCGATGCCGCACATGGGCACGGACCCGGTGCCGATCGCCTGCCAGATCGTACAGGGATTCCAGACCATCATCAGCCGCAACAAGAAGCCGCTGGATGCGGGCGTGATCTCGGTCACGATGATCCACGCTGGACAGGCGACCAACGTCGTCGCCGACAGCTGCGAGCTGCAGGGCACGGTGCGCACGTTCACGCTCGAGGTGCTGGACCTGATCGAGCGGCGCATGAAGGAAATCGCCGAGCACACGAGCGCGGCCTTCGGCGCGACCTGCGAGTTCGAGTTCCGGCGCAACTACCCGCCGACGCTGAACCACGCGAAGGAGACGGCGCTGGCGGCGAAGGTGATGGCCGGGATTGTCGGCGCCGACAACGTGCTCGTGCAGGAGCCGACGATGGGCTCCGAGGACTTCGCCTACATGCTGCAGGCGAAGCCGGGCTGCTACTGCCTCATCGGCAACGGCGACGGCAGCCATCGCGACCCCGGCCATGGCGCGGGTCCGTGCATGGTCCACAACCCCAGCTACGACTTCAACGACGACTTGATTCCACTGGGCGCGACCTACTGGGTGCGCCTCGCCGAGGCCTGCCTCCCGAAGGCCTGATATAATACAAAGCAGCCGCCACGTCCGTTCTCGCAAAGGAGAATCCGCATGACCGCATATGCCACATCAAGAACCGCCCGACCGCTGCGTACGATCTGGACTGTCCTCGCGCTGACGGCGCTGACGACGGTTGCGACGTCGCCGCTTTCCGCCACCGCGCAAGCGCCGGATACGTGGCCGGTGACGCGGATCAGGTTTCTGGTGCCGTTCGCCGCCGGCGGCGGCGGGGACATCACCACGCGGCAGGTGGGCAGGGCGATCGAGCCGATTCTCGGGCAGCCGATCTTCATCGAGAACAAGCCGGGCGCGAACGGCAGGCTTGGCACGGAGCTCGGCGCGCGCGCCGCGCCGGATGGCTATACGGTACTGATGGGCTCGATCGGCACGCATGTCATCAACCAGTACCTGTACCCGAAGCTGCCGTACGACCCGGCCAAGGATTTCATTCCGGTCACGCTGATGACCAAGACCAACAACGTCGTCGTCGTGCCGGCCGAATCGCCGATCAAGTCGGTGCAGGATCTGGTCCGGATGGCCAAGCAGAAGCCGGGGACACTGACTTCGGGCATTCCGGCGATCGGTGACACCGCGCACCTGGGCTTCGAAAAAATGCGGCGCGACGCCGGTATCGAGGTCGTCGGCGTCCCGTACAACAGCGTCGGTGGCGCGGTCACTGACCTGATCGGCGGGCGGTTGCAATATATGTTCGCTTCGATCGTCTCGCAAAACCCGCACATCCAGGGGGGCAAGCTGCGCGCCCTCGCCACGACGGACGCGACGCGCTCGCCGGTGCTGCCGAACGTCCCGACGCTAGGCGAGTCCGGCTTCCCGGGATTCGTCGCGACCGGCTGGCTCGGCCTCTTCGTCCCGGCCGGCACGCCGCAGGAGATCGTCGAGAAGCTGTCGGCGGCGGTGCGCAAGGCCTACCAGTCGCCGGAAGTATTGCAGACCATGCGCGCAGGCGGGGACCCGATCGCATCCACGCCGAAGGAATTCGCGGACCTGATCGCCGCCGAGCGCGCCAAGTGGTCGAAGGTAATCCGGGAAGCGAATATCAAGCTCGAGTAGTACCAAGTCGAGTGAATTTTATTTAGCCAGAGCTGTCGCCAGTTAGGTGGGGCGGTGAATCGGTACCCTCTTGGCGAGCACATTCACATCGCTCACCACATCGATCACCACGGGTTTGTTCATCCCAAATGCCCGTGTGACCGCGTCCCTGATCTCGCCGGGTTTTTCGACACGGATGCCGACACAGCCAAAGGCCTCCGCGATCTTCGCGAAATTGTTGTCGGTAAATGTCCACAAGTCGGTCCAATTGCCGCGCGGCTTGCCGTTGTAATTGTTTATGTTAAGTGTGATCTCCTGGTTGAGTGCGTTGTTGTTGTTAACCAGTACGACCAGGTTGATGTTCCAACGCCTGGCAGTCTCTAGCTCGGCGATGTGGTAATAGAAGCCGCCATCGCCGGTGAAACACAGCACCGGCTTGTCCGGCAGCGCACACTTCACGCCGAGTGCCGCGGGAAAGCCCCAGCCCAGCGAGCCTGCGCACGGGAAATAGCGCTGCGTGGCGTATTTGAAGTCGATCATCGTGCCGGTCCAGATTCCGGCGTGCCCGGTATCCGACACCACCACGCAATCGGGCGGCAGCACCTCGGAGATCTCCTTGCAGATGCGCTCCGGTCGTATCGGCACCGCATCGGAATTACGGTGCGGCTCATTCTCGGCGCGCCACTTGGCCACTATTTCCTGGACACGCCCGGTCCAGGCCTTGGCCGCGTCGGGGGACTTCGGCTGCGCCGCGTCAAGCATGCGCTGCAATGCGACCTTTGCATCCCCTAGGATTGAGACCGCATTCGGGTAATTGCGGCCCAGTTCCGAGGGACTGATATCCAGTTGGATTACCGGAGTGCCCGCGGATGGGAAATGCCAAAAGTGCGTTACATGTCCGCCGGCACCGCTCCCGACGAAAAACACGAGATCGGCTTCATTCAGCGTGCTGTTAGCGCAATCGCGCGAGTAACTCCCCGAAACGCCGACCGACAACGGATGGCTGTCTATTATCGTCCCCTTCGCTTTGAGTGAAGTGATTACCGGAATCCGCAGCTTCTCAGCCAATGCCACCAGCTCGCGTTGCGCGCTCGACCGGACAACGCCGCCGCCCGCCACAATCACGGGCCTCCGAGCTTTTGCCAGCGCCGCCAACGCGTCGCGTACATGTTGGATATCGGGTTCCGGGCGAAACGCAGGTACGCATGCGTACTGTTTCTCAACCAGGGCATCAATATCGGCTTCCTGCTCCATTGTCTGGCCACCCCGATTTTGTATCTGCAGATGTACCGGTCCCGGCGCGCCTGAAGTCGCCTCGCGGAAAGCCTGGCGAAGCAAGTCGGGTAGCCGCGCAGCGGCTTCCACATGGGCACTGAATTTCGTAACTGGCCCGAACTGGGAAAAGTCCTCTATCTCCTGATAGGTATGCCGATAGCGGTTATCGGGCAAAGTGCCCCCCGAGATGGCAATAATCGGGGAACCGGACATGTAGCCATCTCGCAAACCTGCAGCAAGGTTTGAAGCACCGATACTCTGCGCCATGCAAACTCCAGGTTTGCCGCTCGCGCGGGCGAAACCGTCTGCCATGTAGGCGGCCGCCTTCTCACCGTGCACCAGGACCCTTTTGATAGGCATGTCCTCCATCTCCGCCATGGCCTTCATCATAATAGTGGGCACGAAAAAAATATGCGAAACACCATAGTCCCTCATCATTTCCGCGAACACTCGCGCTCCAGTCATTCTTGGCATGGTACTCTCCCTCCTCTCTAAGGAAACCGAATTAGCCAGACCTACCGTCCACCGCATCCGAAAAATCTTTGGTCTTCAACTCCACCGGCGGAAGAAATATTTTCCCGCCTTATGCAAAGGGAGTACTCGTCACCCTCCTTGCCGAGTACCATGACCGTGATTCCGTGCTCCGTGTCCCTGAACGTCTCCCCGGACTTGAAAGGAGCGGCCCCGAAATACTGCACTTCCGGATGTGCGTCGACGACCCGAACGGGTCCGCGTCCTTCCGCTATCGTCTCGTCCACCCGCATGATCAAGATACCCTCGGACGGGAGGTGATGGTCGATTCCCTCCTGCTGCCGGTTTTCGATAAGGTAGTAACGGCGCTCGTCGAGCGGCAGCCGGACGACCAGCGTCTTCCCCTCGCCGTTGACGAGCGGCGACACACGCAGTCGCCGCACCTCGCCGGCGCCGACCGTGGCGATCTTCAGCTCATCGATCCATCCCAGGCGGTATTGCGAGAGCCAGTGATACGGCATCCCCCTGATGCGAAAGCTCCCGAGGCGGTACTCCGAGATCGGGTGCGGCATGGAAATCCACGGCGTGATGGTCACATTCAGCTCCAACCGCTCTTGGGAGACCGCGCGGATATACCGGGGCAGGCGTTCGCCGTAACGGGCCTTGATCGTTTCCAGATCGGCATCGTGGCCCGCGAACGAGAGGGGTACCACGAGAATATTTTTCACCGTTGCGGCTGTCGTCGCATGCCCTGAACTCGGTGCTTGAACAGGCGTGGACGGCGAGCGCTGATCGGAGGCGGCCCGGGAATACTGGATTCCGGCGCCCAGTAATAAGCCGAGCAAGACCGCGAGTGCCCGCTTCTTCATTGCTGTCTTCCTCGCACTCGACGAAATCGAGGTCGTGATCCTTGATGTTTCTCTGGCGCTTCGGCTCGTTCCAGGTAGTCGCAAGTAAATTCTAATTACGAAATTCACGCCATGCAAGGACAACATTCTGGGTCCCCAGGCCTGGCCGGTGCGCGCCGGCTGGCCGCTCACCCACCAGCCGGTTTCCGACATCGCCTGAGCGCAGGGCGGCGCGCCCCGCGCCTCATTTAATATCAGGCGTGAAATAACGATTGGGCTATTGGAATATATCCCAGTTTACTATACGCTAGCAGCCTGTCGGACTTAACAGTCCCGACAGGCTGCTAAAAGCAAAACCGGCTGACCGTTCATTATAAATTCAATCGAAGCGGTCGAATTTGGGGAAAAGCGCGGATAAATTCGCATCTCCGCTATGTTTTTCCGCAATTTCATTGGCGCCGGTTTTGCATTAGGAGTTTGTCGGTACTAAGTCCGACAAACTCCAAGGCGGTGCGACGTCGCGATGGTAGTGTCGTCGGGGGCGGCGGGGTCAGCGGACACGGGGAGTAAGTCCAAGTGATATATACAGTGGAAGAGGCACTAACTGTCGGCCAACCGGACGAGGTATGGGATCGTTGGACGAGCGAAATGAAGCCGGTCAGCGGACTCCTCGCAGTCCCGGGATTCAACACCGCTCAGCGATTCAAGGGCCTTGGCCTGGATCCGTCGCCTTCTCTCGCCATCTACAGCATTGACTCGGCTGATGTCTTGCAGAGCAGACCCTATTTGGATGGCGCCGGTGGTGGCAAACTCGGCACTCCGAAATGGGGAAAGCACTTGTCTTTTTGGCACCGCAACCTGTTCACCGGCCTTGATCGTGCTCCGGCTGTGCCCGAAGATTCGCGGTTATTGGTTATTGACTCTCGGGAGCCCGATGTTGTAATTGATGACTTATCGATAACTTGGCTTACTGTGGTGGGACTCGACCGCACAACGCCCTACAGGGGACTGGTCATCATCGACAAGGCTGTGGCGGATTCTTACCTCAGTAATCCTCTCGCGCACGTTCGTGTGTTCGCGCCTCGAATGGCGCAGGCCGTCTCCTCGCGCGCATAACACCGTCAGGCGCGCCGGGTAAGGAGCGGCGCCGCGCGGCGAGCCTCTCTTGATGAACGATATCTCCCGTAGCACCATCGTCCGATTCATCTCGGCCCCCTTTCGGCTTTCAATTAAACCGGACAGACCACGTGTTACAAACCCGGACAGATCATGTGCTCTCAACACGCTTCGACTTGACCCGCCGGGAAAAGCCTTGTAACCTGAAGGCTCCCCCTACTCCAAACCTAAATGCCACTGATCGCGGGGATTACGTCGATGGCAGGGTTTATCTCCTAAAGAAGGAAGTTTAAAAATGACTTTTCAACGAGACTTGGCCTGGCAGCAGCTTGACCTTACCTATCGGTCCAGTGTTTCCCATCACTTTGCCCGCTATGCCCTTGCCCTGAACTATTCCATGCTCCCCGAGATTGTTGTGCACCAAGCCAAGCGCTGCGTGCTGGATGCCCTGGGCTGTGCTATCGGGGCCTACGAGGCGCCGGGACGCACTATCTGCGAGGCCACGGTCAAGGAGATTGGGGGACCGCAGGAAGCCACCGTCTTTTGCTCGGGCTTGCGCACCAGTGCCCTTAATGCCGCGCTGGTTAATAGTTTTCTCGTGCGGTTTCTGGACTACAATGATTGGGGAGGCGGCGGTCACAATTCCGACGCTCTGTCGAGCATTCTTGCCGTGTCTGAACGTGGAAAGGTCAGCGGCAAGGACTTTTTGACCTCGCTGGTAATTTCATACGAGCTCGGAGGTAGATTCCGGGATTCCGTTGCGATGAGCTCGCCCGCGGAAATACCGATCCCTAAAACACTGGAAGAAAGGGGATGGACAGGAGACATAAGGGGAGGGTTAAATCAGCCGCCCGCCCTGGGCAAGTTGATGGGGCTAAACGAGGAACAGATAGCAAATGCAATCGGCATCTGCTTGAGCCACGCCCTCCCGCTGGGGATCCTGGACGCCCACAGAGAAGAAAACGTCATGGCGAAAAACCTTCGTTTCGGTTGGGTTGCCCACGACGCCATCCTGGCATGTATGCTGGCTAAGAAAGGCTTTACCGGGCCCGTTCGTATTGTCGAATCGGACGCCGGGATTCGCAACGTTATTGCGCAAGGTGAGATGGACCTTGAGCGCCTGATGGATTTCAGCGGCTGGCGAATTCTGGACGTGAAGTTCAAGGCCATGCCCGCTAATGCGACAACTCACGGGCACGTTTTTGCCACGCTGGCCATCGTCAAAGAGCAGGATCTGAAGCCTGAGGATATCGCCGCAGTGCATATCGGCGCCCCAGTACGCGAAAGCCGCCACACGACCACTCCGGCAAAGAAGTATCCGAGAAACGCGGAGAGCGCCGATCACAGCGCTTTCTATGCGAATGCGCTGGCGATCAAGGAGCGGGCTTTTGGCCCGGACTCGATCGAACCCGAGAAATTCACTGATCCTGTTGTTCTGGATTTGATTGAGAAGATAACGGTAGAAGCTGATCCGAGCTTGGGCCGTATTCAAGGAGCGTCGGAAATCCTCACCAAGGATGGCCGCTGCTTTCGGAAGCGCGTCGACGTACCGCATGGCCTTGGCGACGTCTCTCTTACCGATAAAGAGCTGGAAGAGAAATTCAGCGAAATGGCCTCGAAACACATGCGCAACGAACACATCAGGAAGATATTCGACGCCTGCTGGAACGTGGAAAAGCTTGATGACCTCGGCAAATTGACAAAGCTGATGATTTTCCCGGGGTGAATTCGGGCGGCGTCACGGCTGTGGTTGAAGGGCTGGATTGGATCCAATTTCTTCGGGGGATAATTATGAAAATTGCATGGCTTCCTGTTATTGTACTGCTCGCAGCCGCGTCTTGGGCGCATGCTCAGGACTACCCCTCCAGCAGCATTAAAATAATCGTGCCGTTTTCTCCGGGCGCCGGCACTGATACTCTCACGAGACTGGTCGCACAAGAAATCCAGCGGCGTACGGGCTTCTCTCTCTATGTTGAGAACCAGACGGGTGCGGGCGGTCTTATTGGCATGACCACGGTGGCGCGCGCTGCGCCCAATGGGTATACGCTGGGTACTGCGGCCCCTTCAACCCACACCATAGCAGCAGCGGTGCGCAAGAAAATGCCTTACGATCCCATCCGGGATTTCACCTTCATCAGCACCCTGGTCAAGTACACCAGTGTGCTGGTCGTCCATCCCAGCGTGCCACTGAAATCGATGTCGGAATTCGTGCGTTATGCGAAAAACAATCCGGATCGGCTTTCTTTTGCCAGCGCCGGGGTAGGCACCAGCACCCATCTCATGGGAGAGATGCTGAAGCAGGCGGCGCAGATTAAGATAGTCCATGTCCCCTACAAGGGGGGCGGACAGAGTATTCCCGACCTGCTCGGCGGGCATATCCCGGTGGCTATCATCAGCGCCGCCGGCGTGCAAAACTATGTCAGGGAGGGGAGACTCAGGGCCCTGGCCGTCTTTGAACGCGAGCGCTATGGCGGACTCCCGACCGTCCCGGCGATTACCGAGGCGGTACCGCGTATCAATCCGAGAATTTCGTGGTTTGGGTTTGTGGGACCCGCAGGCCTGCCACCGGCTATTAGCCGACGCCTGAATACGGAAGCTCTCCAGGCGCTTCAAGCAAAAGACTTGCGGCAAAAGCTCGAAAGCGCGGGCTTCCAGATACTCGGGAGCACGCCCGAGCAGTTCGCAGAGATGGTCAAGGATGAGATCAGCGCGTGGACCAAAGTTGTAGCTGCCGCGAATATTAGGGTGGATAACTGAACCGGCATGTCGCGGCCAGTGATCTGGGGTGAGAAGTGCTTCCTGGAAAGCAGTAAATACGGATGGCGCAATAAATGGAGGAATTATCGATGAAACCGATGAGGAATGGGCGGTATGGCGAGGAGCGGATTGCGGCTCTCCTGCGACAGATTAAGGCGGACGCGCCAATGGCGGAGGCTTTTTGGCAATTAAGCTGGATACCGGTAATTGCGCTGGCACTTTCCTGGTTTCCGGTGAATGCCTATTCCCAGACTTACCCATCGAAGCCAGTTCGATTGATTGTGCCTTTTTCCACGGGAGGCAGTATCGATCTTCTCGCAAGGCTCGTGGGGAGAAAAATGGACGAAGGCCTCGGTGTGCCGGTGGTCGTCGATAACAGAACGGGTGCAGGCGGCGTAATCGGGGTAAAGGGGATCGCAGATGCCACGCCTGATGGCTACACGATCGGCATCGTTTCGCCTGGGCCGACGACGATAGCGACCGCCCTAAATCCAAGGCTCCCATACAGTCTTTTCAAAGATTTTACCTTCGTGGCTGCGCTGGCGAGTTATGTACCGGCCGTATTGGTAAGTCCGCAAGTTCCCGTGAAGTCTGTCAAGGAATTGATTGCATATGCAAGAGCAAATCCTGGAAAGCTTACTTACGGTAGCGCCGGTACCGGTTCGAGCGTTCACATCATGGGGGAGTTGTTTGTGCGAGCGGCCGGCATCGATATCGTTCATGTACCTTATAAAGGCGGCGGCCCAATGATTCAAGATGTTTTAGGCGGCCATATATCGCTGGGTATGACAAGCCTCGCGGCGGCAGGGCCTCTTATCAAGGCGGGAAAGGTCAGAGCGTTAGCCGCTATGGACCATGAGCGCTACAAGACATTTCCCGATGTGCCGGCGGTCACGGAGGACCTTCCTAAATTTGAGCCACCCATCATCTGGTATGGATTACTTGGCCCCAGGGGTATCCCAACTCAGATCACCGATAGGTTGAACAGAGAAGCTATCAAGGCTTTGGGTGCCGCGGAGGTGCAAAGGGAGATCGTCTCGGGAGCATACAAGGTCATCGGAGGTAGCTCACGAGACTTTCAGGAATTGCTCAAGAAAGATGCCATTGTGATGGGAGACGTGGTCCGGGCTGCACGCATTAAGCTCGAGTAAACCTCGCGAGATCGGTTTTTGACGAACGCGCCGACGCGGTCGTGGTCATCGGCTGCAACTTGCGAACCATCGAGGTGGCAGCCCAATTCGAGACAGGCTTTGGTGTCCCGTTTCTTTCTTCCAATCTGGCGTTGTTCCGGGCTTTACTGCAGGTCGCGGGGGTCAGGGAGCCGATTCTTGGCTATGGACGCCTCCTGCAGCAGCAACCACGACTGGGTTGGGTGCGGATACCACGTCCCCATGGTTCCTCGACGGACGTCGATCGGCATCATCCCGGCCTGAATTGCAAAGTTTCAGAACCAACCCCGAAATAGGGCCGCTGCAAATTTCTCACCTTTCTTTGACTCTGATCAAAGATATTTCCGCCCGTTTTGATTATTGTGGAATCGAAGAAAGATACACCGCTGCCAAGCGGTGTCGGCACCGCCATTCAGAGCGGTGCAGGCCGGGCGGTTCTCCTGCCGGGCCGGCTTCGGGGCGGGCAGGCGCTGTTCCACCTTCTCGCCCCGCACCTTTTGTGGCGGTTGATGTTCGAGCGGCGACCCGAAGCCGGGCTACTCAACTTAAGCCTATTCCGACATGTAGGTGCGCTCTGCGAGTCGGTTCTTCATGTCCACGGCCTGCATGATCTTCACGGCCTGCGCGTTGAGGGAATTCAAGATGTCCTCCGGCGTTCCGGCCGGCGCCTGCCGGCCGTACCACTGGCTCGATTCGTACCGTGGCGCGCGCCCTCGGCGTTGATGCGGTCGATGACGGGCCGGCCGACGTGATGGGCGTGCATGTCGAGGCAGCGGTGGTTCGTTCGGGCCGCTGCTGGTTTCGAAGCGGCTGTCGTCACCGCGAGTGCTCCCGGCGCTTGGGCGCCAGACCGAGTATCAGCTTAGCGATGTCCTTTGGCCGCTCCACCGGAGTCAGATGCCGCGCCGCGCGCAGCACGGTCAGGGTGGAATGCGGGATCGCCTTGTGCAGCGTCTCGGCCATGCTGACCGGTGTTGCGTAGTCCTCCTCGCCGACCACGACGGCCGCCGGCATTTTGAGCAACGCGAGCAACGGCCTCAGATCGGCGTCACCGAGCATCTCGCAGGTGGCCTGGTAGCACCGCACATCGTCGGCGAGGAAGACCTTGATCAGCGCATCGGAAACTTCGGGATGGGCCGCGCGGAATGCGTCGCCAAACCAGCGCGTGACCTGGAAATCGATCAGCGCGCTCATGCCCTTGGCGCGGGCGGTGGCCGCACGCTCGCGCCATTGCCTGGGCGCCTCGGCGCCGTACCAGGCCGTGGTGTCGATCAGGCAGATCGCCTTTGCGCGCTGCGGATACAAGGCGGCGAATGCCTGCGCGACGCAACCGCCCATCGAGCAGCCGGCGATGGTCGCATCCGGCCAGCCCACGTGATCGAGCAGCTCCGCGAGGTCCTGGGCGAATAATGCCGGGGTATACGTCGCCGGCTCGCGCCCGGATTGTCCATGGCCGCGGCAATCATAGGTCAGCAACCCGGCGTGCCCGTTCAGTTCCGCCGCCACGCCATTCCAGAAGCTGCGGTCGAGCGCGAGCGAATGGATCAGCGCCACGCGCGGCGCATTGGGGCCTGGCGCGGGGCGCAGCGAGTATCCGATTACGCATCCATCGGACGTTTTGAAACTGCCGGGAACGGGGACCTGCATCATTCATCCCCGAACGCTCGTTGTTCCGCGGACGAGAGTCACTGCGGTACAATGCCCTGGCTGGCGAGCTTGTCAGCAATGACCTGGAAGATGCCTCCAAGCTCATATATCTGCTCAACGGTCCTGGGGAAGCGTGTCAACGGCAGCTCGCGCCCTGACGTGAGGTTGCGCACGACGCCGGCCGGATAGTCGACTTCCAGCGGGTCCCCGTCCGCCACGAGTTCCGTGATGCCGGGGACGACGAATGTCGGCAGGGCGAGCGCAATGCTGTTGCGCCTGTGGATTCTCGCCACCGATTCCGCGAGAACTGCCACGATGCCGCACGCTTGCAATGCCTGGACCGCGCTTTGCCGGCTGGACCCACAGCCAAAGTTCGTGCCCGCGACCAGGAGGTCGCCGGCCTTCACCTGCTGAGGAAATTCCGGCCGGAGGGCACGCAGGCAGTTTGCTTTCAGGTTCTCGTTGGGGTCGCTGGATACTGTAATTCCGCCGCCGGCGAGCTGATTGGTGTCGACCGAGTTTCCGAATTTCCAAACCTTGCCGCGGATTGCCGCGTGGATGTCAGACATTGAGAACCTCCCTGGGGTCGATGATCCTGCCGGCGATCGCCGCCGCGGTAACGGTCGCAGGGCTCGCCAGGTAGATCTGAGCTTCACTACACGTGGATCCCCCCATCCGACCGTGGTAATTCCGAGTCGTCGAGGTGATGCACACCTCTTCGTTGAGAGCGATCTGGTGCCCGCATATCGCACAGCCGGGATTCTGGAACTGCACTCCGGCTTGGAGGAGGGTCGTAACCAGGCCCGCTTCGGCGCACTGGCGATAGACTGTCATGGAAGCCGGGGCTATGTAGAAGCGAACGCCGGGAGCGACCTTTCGTCCCTTCAACATCCGCGCGGCAATCTCGATGTCTTCGAAGCGGCCGTTGGCGCAGGATCCTATCCGCGCCTGGTCGATCTTGATTCCGACCACCTCCCCAACGGGTGAGACATTGTCGAACCGGAACGGCTTGGCAACCTGGAAGCCGATCGCGTCGCAGTCAACCTCAATTTCCTGCACGTAGTTTGCGTCAGCGTCGGGCTCGACCGCCTGGAAAGGCAGGTCGGTACGCGTACGCACGAACTCAAGGGTCTTCTCATCCGCCAGGAAGAAACCAAACTTGCCGCCAACCTCTACGGCGTGGTCCGCGATAGTGAGTCTCGTCGTCAGATTCATGTCCCGTGCCAGCGGGCCGACAAACTCCAGGGCGCGATTCTGAGCGAATGCATCGCCGTACTTGCCGGCCAAGTACAGAATCACGTCTTTCCCGAAAGGGTAAGGTTTGTTCTTGCCGCGCAGAGTGACCTTGATAGTCTCCGGAACGGTGAAGAACAGTTGGCCGAAAGCGAAGACGTAGGCTACCTCGTCGTTACCGATTCCAGTAGCCGCCGCGTTCAAGGCACCGTAGGAAATGGTATGTGAGTCGTTGCCGACCACCAGTTCGCCGGGCCTCACATGGCCGTTATCCACCATCATCTGGTGGCAGATGCCCATTTCCGAATCGTAGAAATGCTTCAAGTCCAGTCTGGCTGCGTCTCTTCTGGCTTCGAGATTTCCCCGCGCATCTGGTTCATCGGTTGGGGGCTGGCGATGTTCAAGCATCAGGTAAGTCTTTTCCCGGTCCCATACCACGGGAGGCCCGTTCTTGAAGCCCATCCTTTTGTATGCGGCCCTTACTGCCGGCCACTGTATGACCATCAGGCCGTTGACATGAGCATCGATCAAATCACCTGCCTTGACTGGCGTACCGGCCACGTTCTGGCGCGCCAGAATCTTCTCCGCTATTGTCTGCCCCATTGTCCGTCTCCTTTGTTAGGTCTCTTCGCGTCGTTCGTCCCGATGCTATCGTTTGCAATTTTGGGGGCACCGGAATACAGCCGGTTCGGCTGCTAGGAGTTTGTCGGACTTAGCCCCGACAAACTCCTAATGCAAAACCGGGGCCAGTAGAATTGCAGAAGAGGATAACAGATATGCGAATTTGCCCGCGCTTTTCCCCAAATTCGACCGTTTCGAGTAAGTTTATTATGAATGGTCAGCCGGTTTTGC
>JACQOI010000302.1 GCA_016202615.1 Betaproteobacteria bacterium | reverse complement strand
GTCCGGTATCGAGTCCAATACGCTCAAGGGCAGCATTCCGGAGACCGTGTTCGCGATGTTCCAGCTGACGTTCGCCATCATCACGCCGGCGCTCGTCCTCGGCGCCTACGCGGAGCGCGTGAAATTCTCCGGCATGCTGCTGTTCAGCCTGCTCTGGTTGCTGCTTGTTTACGCGCCGGTCGCGCACTGGGTCTGGGGCGACGGTTGGCTGCAGAACATGGGGCTCATGGATTTCGCGGGCGGCACTGTCGTGCACTTGAACGCGGGCATGGCGTCGCTGGTGGCCGCGCTGGTGCTGGGCCGGCGCCGGGGCTTTCCCGAAACACAAATGCCGCCGCACAACCTCACCATGGCCGTGAGCGGCGCGTGCATGCTGTGGGTGGGCTGGTTCGGGTTCAACGCGGGCAGCGCGCTCGCGGCCGACGGCTCCGCGGGCATGGCGATGCTGGTGACGCAAATCGGTGCGGCGACGGGGTCGCTCGCCTGGATGTTCTGCGAGTGGGCGCGCTACGGCAAGCCCTCGGTGCTCGGAATCGTGACCGGCATGGTCGCGGGGCTGGGCACGATCACCCCGGCTTCGGGCTTCGTCGGGCCGATGGGGGCGCTCGTGATCGGCGCGGCCGCCGGCGTTGCGTGCTTTTTCGCCACCAACTTCATGAAACGGTCGGTCGGCGTGGACGACTCGCTCGACGTGCATCCGGTGCACGGGGTCGGCGGCGCGTTGGGTACGACGCTGACCGGCGTGTTCGCGGCTACCACTTTCGGAGGCGTGGGTTATCCAGAAGGCGTGACGATGGGCGGCCAGGTGCTGGTGCAGCTCGCCGGCGTGCTGGCGGTCGCGGCGTGGTCCGGCGTGGTCACCTGGATCCTGATCAAAATCAGCGACGCGCTCGCGGGACTGCGCGTGACGGAGGAGGAGGAAACGGAGGGGCTCGACACCGTGCTGCATAACGAGAAAGGCTACAACTTGTAATACCGGACGCCGTGGGACGGCGCCGGATTACATATGCGCGATCGAATGGACGCCGTGCGCCGTTCATCGCGCATGCGCCGGACGCCAACGCGCCGGTTTACAAACGCGCGATGGAACGGACGCAAGGCGCCGCTCATCGCGCGTTATTTCTTGCAACCGGCAAGAACGGGCGTCGCAGTGAGCGAAGGAAATTCAATCCGCCCGTGTTCTCGCCGGGCCGAGCCGAGACGGCGGGAGTAAGCGTGAACGGCTTCCCGGACTGCGCATAACGCGGGTTGTAGTTCGGTTTTCACCCTTCACCCCTCACCGCTCACGGCTTTCAATGCCCCTTGCTCAGCAACCGCATGCCATGGTCAAGGCCCGCGAGCGTTAACGGAAACATGCGCTCGCCGATCAGCTCGCGCGTGAGGCGGATCGATTCGTGGTAGTCCCACACGGATTCCGGCTGCGGATTGAGCCAGATCGTGTCCTTGTAAACCGCCAGCATGCGCTGCATCCACAGCGCGCCCGCCTCCGGGTTCATATGCTCGACGCTGCCACCCGGGTAAACGATTTCGTACGGGCTCATCGTCGCGTCGCCGACGAAAATCACCTTGTAATCGTGCGGATACTTGTGCATCACGTCCCACGTCGCCATGCGCTCGCTCGCGCGCCGGCGGTTGTCCTTCCACACCCGTTCGTAAAGGAAGTTGTGGAAGTAGAAATATTCGAGATGCTTGAACTCGATGCGCGCCGCCGAGAACAGCTGCTCGCAGACCTGGATGTGGTCGTCCATCGAGCCGCCGACGTCCAGGAACAGCAGTACTTTGACGCTGTTGTGGCGCTCCGGAACCATCTTGATGTCGAGGTAGCCGGCGTTTCGCGCGGTTGAACGCACGGTGTCGTCGAGATCGAGTTCCTCGGGGTTTCCCTCGCGCGCGAACTTGCGCAGCCGTTTCAGCGCGACCTTGATATTGCGCGTGCCGAGTTCGACTGAATCGTCGAGGTTTCTGAACTAGCGCTGGTCCCACACCTTGACCGCGCGGCGTTGCCGCGATTCATGCTGGCCGATGCGCACACCCTCGGGATTGTAGCCGTAGGCGCCGAACGGGCTGGTGCCGGCGGTGCCGATCCACTTGGCTCCGCCCTGGTGCCTGCCTTTCTGTTCTTCGAGCCGCTTTTTGAGCGTCTCCATCAGCTTGTCCCAGCCGCCCAGCGATTCGATCAGTTTCTTTTCTTCCTCGGTCAGATGTTTCTCGGCGAGTTTCTTCAGCCACTCCTCGGGTATCAACACCGCCGCGCCTTCGGGCAGCTCGGTGATGCCCTTGAAATAGGCGCCGAACACGCGGTCGAACTTGTCGTAATTCGACTCATCCTTGACCAGGCATGCGCGCGACAGGTAGTAGAAATCGTCGATATTGCCGCTGATCACGCGCTTGTCGAGCGCTTCAAGCAGCGCCAGGAACTCCTTGATCGAGACCGGCAGCCCGCCCTGCTTCAGTTTGAGAAAAAATTCGATCAGCATTTTTGGGGAGAGGCGAGAGGCGAGAGGCGAGAGGCGTCCCAACCCCCATCCTGGCCTTCCCCCTTCAAGGGGGAAGGTAATCTTTCCCTCCCCCTGACAGGGGGAGGGTTAGGGCGGGGGTCAAAGCTTGCTGCCCGCTTGGCTGGCACTATCTGCCACCATAGCCTGAGCTTTTCGTCAAAACGCATCGTATTCGCCGGGCTGGATGAGGGCAGCACGACGGTTTCAAATCCCCATTCGGAAAATAACGGCTCCATCCTGCCGGCGGTCTTGCCGTTGAAGCACACACGGCGCAGTTTTTTCGCGACGCGCGTCACGCGTGAAAAATCATTGTGACGTGGATCGCGAATCGCCGAGTCCAGACTGCCCTCGCGCGCGCACGTGCCGATAATGTCCCACAATCCGATATGATGCTTGAGCAGTGTCTTCAACCGTCTTTCGTAATCCATCTCGGGCAGCGGCTCACCGGTTACCGCGCCGACCAGCCGCCAGAAATGATTCTGCGGGTGTCCGTAGTACTGCGTCTTGCCGAGCGATGCAACGCTCGGAAAGCTGCCGAGAATGAGGACTTCCACCCGTCGATCGACGACGGGCGGAAATCCTAACAAGGATGCATTGCTGTCGACTGAAATCTGCGTTGTCATTTCTTGAGGCCGAATGAGAAAATGGCGAAAGTCATTTTCTCCGCGACATGAATACGAGGCGCTCGAACAAATGCACGTCCTGCTCGTTTTTCAGCAGCGCGCCATGCAGCGGCGGGATGATCTTGTGCTGGTCCTGGCTCGTCAGCGCCTCGGGCGGAATGTCTTCCGCCAGCAGGAGCTTGAGCCAATCGAGCAATTCCGACGTCGACGGTTTTTTCTTCAGCCCCGGCACGTCGCGGATCTCGAAGAACGACTCGAGCGCTTCCCTGAGCAGTGACTTCTTGAGCGCGGGGAAATGCACGCGCACGATCTTCTCCATCGTTTCCCTGTCGGGAAAACGAATGTAGTGAAAGAAGCAGCGCCGCAGGAACGCGTCCGGCAGTTCCTTCTCGTTGTTGCTGGTGATGATCACCAGCGGCCGGTGGCGCGCCTTGATGAGCTGTTGCGTCTCGTAGACGTAGAATTCCATGCGGTCGAGTTCGCGCAGCAGGTCGTTCGGGAATTCGATGTCGGCTTTGTCGACCTCGTCGATCAGCAGCACCGAATGCGCGTCGGATTCGAAAGCGTTCCACAGCATGCCGCGCACGATGTAGTTCTTGATGTCGTGCACTTTCGGGTCGCCCAACTGCGAGTCGCGCAGCCGCGACACCGCGTCGTATTCATACAGTCCGTGCTGGGCCTTGGTGGTGGACTTGATGTGCCACTCGTACAGCGGGCGGCTGAGCGCCTTTGCGACCTCGAGCGCGAGCATGGTCTTGCCGGTGCCCGGCTCGCCCTTGATCAACAGCGGCCGCTCGAGCGCAATCGCGGCGTTGACCGCCATCATCAGGTCCTGCGTGGCGACATAGGAATCGGTGCCTTCGAATCGTAACATTTCTGTCCACAACCTTTAATGAGTTAAGGGGCTAATTTCAACTTTGATTCGACCTGCGCGATGCGCTCGTAATCGCGGTCGCTGTGCAGCAGCGTCGCGCCGTATTCAATCGCGATTTGCGCCACCAGACAATCAATGGTGCTGCGCACCGTCACGCCTGCCGCCCGGCAGCGGCGATACAGATCGGCGGCCGCTTCGTAGGTGCGTAAACCGTGCCGCGGGTACAGCAGCAATTGACCGCGCAGATACGACGCCACCTTGCGGGCGGTTGCGGGCTCACGGATGCCCTGCAGCACCTCCAGATAGATCAGCTCCATCAACGCGAACGGCTCTCGCGCGTCGAGCTGCGCGCGGAAATGGCCGACTGCACGCGTCGAACGCGGTGCAAGAAAGTCTATCCAGACGGAAGTATCGACGAGCAGCACTATTAGCCCGCGCGCATCTTCTTGTAGTCGTAGGCAGGATCGAGCCCGCCAATGCCGTATACCTTTCGGATATCGAGCCGCGCGCGGGTCCGCACGAATGCGTGCAATGCAACGTGAACGGCTTCACGCTTGGTCTTCACCCCGGCAAGCTTCATGGCCCGGGAGACGAGTTTTTCGTCGAGCACTATGTTGGTACGCATGGAACCTCAATGTGTATGTGATGTGTATGCGGGATTATAGCGAATGCGTTGTTCCCTGTCCAATGATGTCAACCCCGCCGCTTTGCGCGCGAGCATAGTCTTGCCGGTGCCGGGCTCGCCTTTGATCAGCAGCGGCCGCTCGAGCGCGAGCGCGGCGTTGACCGCCATCATCAGGTCGTGCGTGGCGACGTAGGATTCAGTGCCTTCAAAACGCATCGGGGTGGTCTTTCATCGGAAGTTGCCGATATTCAAAGCGGGATAATAGAACAACTGATTGACTAACGATCCGTCGCGCACTCGGCACTAGACACGCAACAAGCGACGCAAGTTTAAGCCGAAGACCTCTACTTGCGATACTCTCTCTTCCATCACGCTATTGAATGATTCGGCCCCAACTTGTCTATACATTCGAAACATCGCTCACAACACAGATCATCGATCGTTAGTGAACCAACGGTGGTTAGAACCATCCCAACCGTAATAGCGCTCCTTGAATCGTTCCATTGCCGCAGAATACTGCGACAAGACAAGCACGACATCGCTATATTGCGGCAGGTTATATACCGTGAAATTCCGTAAAACGAGGTCTTATCATTGTTTTAGATCCGAGAGATCAGAACCAAGACTTACCGGAGTCGGATTCTTTTCCATACGCCTCAAAACTTCCTCTCCACGAATCTTGTCGTAAGGTCTTCCCACCGATCAATAGCATGCAGCACCCCCGGATCGTCGCACTCGACCAGCACCAGCTCACCTTGGTGCGCAGCAATGATATCGCGGGCGGCATCGCGGTCAAGCGCAAGCACTTGCGCGCCAAAATGCTTGCCAAAACCGACTGGGTTTCTGATCACAGCTTTACCAGTCCGCGCTTCAGCAGATGATGCAGCGCCATGCCGAAGACAAACGCCACGCCGATGTTCCACATCGCGCATGAGGCGACCATCAACGACACGAAACGGTCGTTCTTGTTCTCGCCAAAGCCGCAGCTGCCGAGCGTGAACGGCGCCTGCGGTAGCGCGAGAAACACCGCGCCGACCGCGAGCTCGTTCCAGCCGATCTCGCCGAGATAGAGCGATGGATAACGCAGCTCCACCTTGATTGCAGCCAGCCAGTCGAGCAGCGCCGGATCCTGCACCACCGCTACGGCCGCGCCGAAAAGCAGCAGCAGGGAAATGTAGGCGACGAGAAACGGAATCAGCGTGCCGAGATCGCCGAACGCGCCCGCCCATTCGAGCCGGTCGAAGCGATTGCCGGAAGCCGCGCCAGCCGTCATTGACAGTCCTATTTGAGATCGTCGCGTCGATCGATGTCCTGCAGAATGCCCGGATCATCGCATTCGACCAGCACCAGTTCGCCTTTATGCGCGGCGATGACATCGCGCGCACCGGCGTCGCCGTCGAGCGCGAGCAGCTGCGCGCCGAAGCGTTTGCCGAAGCCGACCGGGTGACCGCGCTGCCCCTGATACGTGGGCGCGACGAGGTCACCGCCCGCTTCGAGTTCACGTACCACCGATGCAATCGTTGAGCTTTTGATCGACGGCATGTCGGCAAGCGCGATTACCCAGCCGTCGGCGCCGCGCCGCTGGGCGACGCCGTGTGCCAGGCTCGCGCCCATGCCGCGCGCGGCGTGCGGACAGACGACCACATAACAGCCCTCCTGCTCGAACAGATCGGCGAGCGGGAAATCGCCCGGGCGCACTACTGCTACAACGTCGGATAACGCGGCGAGCAGATTGCGCGCGGCGGCGGCACCGATCGGCGTGCCGTCGGGCAGCGGATGCAGCAGCTTGTCGCCGCCGAAGCGGGAACTTGAGCCGGCCGCGAGCAGAATGGCGCCAATTTCCAAAAATTACCTCAAAATGCGACGCAGGAGCCATTATAATTTCTTTCGACGTTCGAACGGACGCCACTGGCGCCGATCAACGCCGCGCTGCTACGACCCACCGCCACTGGAGCCGCAGACAAATATGCCGAAACTCGCCGCTAACCTGAGCTTCCAGTTCACCGAAGTCGACTTTCTGGACCGCTTCGCCGCCGCCGCCAAAGCGGGGTTCAAAGGCGCCGAATACCTGTTTCCGTACGATTACGACAAGAACGTGCTCAAGCAGAAGCTCTCGGACAACAAGCTCACACAGGTGCTGCACAACCTGCCCGCCGGCAATTGGGCGGGCGGCGAACGCGGCATCGGGTGTCACTCGGATCGCGTCGCCGAGTTCGAAGACGGCGTAGATCAGGCGATCGACTACGCGACCGCGCTCGGCTGCAAGCAGGTCAATTGCCTCGCCGGTGTCGCGCCGCAAGGCGTCGCGACAGAGAAACTGCGTGAAACCCTGGTGTCGAATCTCACGTTTGCCGCCGGCAAACTCAAGCAGGCGGGTATCCGCCTGCTTATCGAGGCGATCAACACGCGCGACATCCCGGGATTCTTCCTCACCAACACCGCGCAGGCGCTCGACATCATCAAGGCGGTCGGCTCCGACAACGTGTTCGTGCAGTACGACATCTACCACATGCAGATCATGGAAGGCGACCTCGCGCCCACGATCGAGCGCAACCTGAAATTAATCCGGCACATGCAGCTTGCCGACACGCCCGGCCGCCACGAGCCCGGCACCGGCGAGATCAACTACGGTTTCCTGCTGCCCTTCATCGACCGGATCGGCTATACGGGATGGATGGGCTGCGAATACAAGCCGGCGGGCAAGACCGGGGACGGCCTGGGCTGGGCGAAGGGTTACCTCCGGTAACCCGGAGAGAAGAAAGGGGAGAGGAGAAAGGAGTAAATGCGCCTTGGGCTTTGTCGCCTCTCGCCTCTCTCCTCCCCCCTCTCACCTCTCCTAGCGAACGAAAGGAGCGACACATGAGCAACATCGGATTCATCGGGCTGGGCATCATGGGCAAGCCCATGGCGGCGAACCTGCTCAAGGGCGGTCACAAGCTGTTTCTGAACTCGCGCAGCGGCGTGCCGCAGGAATTGACCGCCGCTGGCGGAATCGCGTGCGATTCCGCCAAACAAGTAGCCGAGCGCTCAGAGATCATCATTTTGATGGTGCCGGATACCCCGGATGTCGAGAAGGTGTTATTCGGGCCGAATGGCGTATCTGACGGTCTTTCCGCGGGAAAGACCGTTATCGACATGAGCTCGATTTCGCCGATCGAGACCAAGAAATACGCCAAACGCATTAACGACGCCGGCTGCGAGTACCTCGACGCACCGGTGTCGGGCGGCGAAGTCGGCGCCAGAAACGCCGCACTCACCATCATGGTCGGCGGCTCGCAGCCGGCGTTCGACAAGGTCAAACCCGTGTTCGAGCTGATGGGCAAGAACATCACGCTCGTCGGCGGCAATGGCGACGGCCAGACCTGCAAGGTTGCCAACCAGATCATCGTCGCGCTCAACATCGAGGCAGTCGGCGAGGCGCTGCTGTTCGCATCGAAAGCAGGCGCCGATCCGGCGAAAGTCCGCCAGGCGCTGATGGGCGGCTTCGCTGCCTCGCGCATCCTCGAAGTGCACGGCGAGCGCATGATCAAACGCACATTCGATCCTGGATTCAGGATCGAATTACATCAGAAAGACCTTAGCTTGGCGCTGGCGGGAGCCCGGGCATTAGGCGTCAGCCTTCCTAACACCGCGACCGCGCAGGAGCTCTTCAACGCGTGCAGCGCCAACGGCGGCGCCAAGTGGGACCACTCGGCAATGGTGAAAGCGCTCGAAAAGCTCGCCAATCACGAAGTCGCGAAAGGAAAATCCTTCTGATTTCCCTCTCGATGCCCGTCCCAGCGGGGTTACTCCCTGCGACCGGCTATCCTCTGCCGGATCAGACGTGCCCAGGCCGTCCTCGCCCGTCTCGAGCCGGCGGCGGTTACAGTTGCTGTCTGAGGAAGGCGACCACGTCCTTCCAATAGGGACCGATCTCGAAAAAGGTCTGGTGGCCGTCGCGCATGGTGGCCGGGTAGACGACCAGCCGCGCCGGCCGCCCCGTCTTGTCCAGCGCCGCCTTCATCCGCCGCATGCCCTCGAGCGTGTTCTGGCCCTGGGTGGTGCGCGAGCCGGTGTCGTTCTCGGCAACCAGCAGCAGCAGCGGCACCGTAATCGACGGCGCGGCGTCGAGGGTGAAGCCGCTCGCGGGCGGCGGCGAGGCGGCCGCCAGGATTATCGCCGCCTTGATCGCGGCGCCCTGGGCGGCGGCCATGAAGGTCAGCGCGCCGCCGCGCGAAAACCCCATCATGGCGACGCGCGCTGGATCGACGTAGGCGAGGTTCCGGACATAGGCGAGCCCGGCCATCACGTCGTCAAGATGGCCGATCATCGGCACCGTCTGGCGGCGGATCGGCGCGAAACCAACGAACCCGGCCTCCGCCAGGGCAGCGCAGGTCGCCTCGGGCGGGCCGCCGATGATGGTGCCAAGGCCGCCGTGGTTGTACACGATGGCGGCGAACGGCCCCGCGCCCTGGGGCCGGCAGAGGAATCCCTTGAGGCCACCGGCGGCGGCGGAATACGCCACCTCCTCGGGCGCCGCGGCGCGGGCGCCGATCTGCCCCGCGGCCGCCCAGAGGAGCGTCAGGATGACGAATGTCAGCGTGGTTCTCATGCATCAGAACATAATATCCGCGATGCCATGACGTCAAGATTCATCACGGTCGCGCGGCGGCGGTTTCGGCCCGCTTCCGGGATAGCTTCCACCGGTTTCAAATAACGATACGCCGCCGCAGATCGGCGATCTGCTCGTCGCTGTAACCGAGCCCGCGCATGACCTCGTCCGTATGCTCGCCGCGCTCCGGCGTCGCGCTGCGGATTTCGCTCGGCGTGCGTGAAAGCGCGAACGGCTGGCCGACCAGCCTGATGTCGCCCAACGCGGGGTGCTTGACCGGCGCCGCAATACCGACGTGTTCGACCTGGGCATCGGCAAACACCTCGTCCATCTTGTAGATCGGCCCGCACGCGACGCCGTTCTTTTCGAGTATCTCGATCCACTCGCGGCTGGACTTGCGCCGCGTGCACTCCGCGATATCGCGATTGATCTGCTCGCGGTTCTCCGAGCGCGAGCTGCGCGTCGCGTATTCAGGTTTCGCGACGAGGTGCTCGGCGCCCAGCGCTTTGCAGAGGCGTTCCCACATCGACTGCTCGCCGGCGGCGATATTGATATGACCGTCCGCGGTCGGATAGACGCTCGTCGGAATCGAAGTCGGATGATCGTTGCCGGCCTGGGGCGGCACTTCCTTGGCGACCAGCCAGCGCGCGGCCTGGAAATCGAGCATCGCGATCATCGCCTGCAGCAGCGATACCTGCACCCATTGTCCTTCACCTGACACCTCGCGCTCGAGCAGCGCCGTCAGTATCCCCATCGCGCAATAAAGGCCGGCGCTCGAATCGGCGACCGCAATGCCGGCGCGCACCGGCCCCTGGCCCGGCAATCCGGTAATCGCCATCAGCCCGCCCATGCCCTGCGCGATTTGATCGAAGCCCGGACGCTTGGCATAAGGGCCGTCCTGGCCGAAACCCGAAATGCTTGCGTAGACGAGGCGCGGATTGGTTTTCCTGAGCGTCTCGTAATCGATGCCAAGGCGGAACTTGACATCGGGACGGAAGTTCTCGACCACCACGTCGGCGCCGTCGGTGAGCTTGCGGAAAATCGCAACTCCTTCCGGGTCCTTCAGATTAAGCGTAATGGCGCGCTTGTTGCGATGCAGGTTCTGGAAATCCGGCCCGTGACGCCGATCGCCCCAGCCGTCCGACAATTCGAGCTTGGGCGGCGATTCGATCATGATCACGTCGGCGCCCCAATCGGCAAGCTGGCGCACGCAGGTCGGCCCCGAGCGCACGCGGGTGAGGTCAACGACCTTGAAGCGGGCAAGCGGCCCGCGGCGGGAAGTATTGTTTGTCATGATGTATGAAGACTCGTGGAAACGGCTTTGAGTGTCGAATCATACCTTCTCATGGGCACTTCTTGTACTTTTTTCGCCTACGAGCAGAGACAACGGCATTGCAGTGCTGACCTCTTGCTGCTAGGCTCTTCCTGCTTCTGGTTGTTTCAAGCGCGCGGCGTGACGGCGCCGGGCAATTTCCAGTGAGTTCTCGCACATGATTGATTGGCAACAGATGCGCGTCTTTGACCTCCATTCGCACTGGGGTACGCAGAAGGGTTACCGTTTGCGGAGCGATGCCGAACGCGCCCAGCAGCCGAAGGTCTGGAAATCCACCGCCAGTTACGTGACCGAACAGGAAATGGCGGATTACTTCAGGAAGAACCGCGTAAAGGCGATTCTGGATCTGGGTTTTACGAAATCCATGCGCATCGGGGAAGCGAGGGAGTTCCACGACTATGCGCTGGCAACGCAAAGGAAACATTCCGACGTCATCTTCGGCAACTGGCTCAATATCGACCCCAGAAATCAGCAAGCCGCGCTCGATGAGGTTAAACGCTGTATCGCGGTCGGCTCGGGGTTCATCGGTTTCATGATCTCCGGCGGGTCGCTGGGCGTTGCCGCAAGCGACCCCGTATTTGATCCGTTTTACGCGTTGTGCCGGGACCAAGGCATCCCGGTGCTCATCCTGGCGGGTTACACGGGTTCGGGCGCCGGGCTTCCGGGAGGCGGCGGCGTGAGGCTGGAGCTGTGTCATCCGCGCCATATCGACGACGTTGCCGTGAGATATCCCAGTCTCAGGATCCTCGCCGGCAGGCCGGCGTGGCCCTGGCAGGACGATATGATCGCCGTGTTACTGCACAAACCGAACGTCTGGTATGAGCTGCACGGCTGGTCGCCCAAATATTTCACCGACAGCCTGAAAAAAGAGATCTCACGCCGCCTGAAGGACCGAGTGATGTTCGGCGGCGATTATCCGCTCTTCAAGTACGAGCGGCTGTTTGCGGACTGGGAGGCCGAGGGTTACAGCCAGGAAATCCTCGAGAAGGTGTTCTACAGGAACGCTGAATCATTTTTCGCAGGACTGGCGGCCTAGCGTGGACCTGCATCTGCGCGACAAGGTCGCGATCGTAGGCGGGGCGAGTCAGGGTATCGGCTTCGCGGTTGCCCGTACATTGGCTGAAGAAGGTGTCAAAGTGGTCATTACCGCCCGGCGCGAGGCGCCGCTCAACGCGGCGGCCGAAACCGTCCGCGAGAAGACGGGCGGTTCCGTGCTCGCGGTGCCTTCCGATGTCAGGCGCGCCGAGGATTGCGTCCGGGTTGTGGATGGCGCAGTCAAGACGTTCGGTCGGATAGACATCCTGATCAATAACGATGGCGCGCCGCCGTTGGGCAAGATCGAGGATTTCGATGACGCCGCGTGGGACAAGGCGGTTCAGCAAAATCTTTACAGCGTCATTCGCATGGTGCGCCAGACGGTGCCGCACATGAAGGCGGTCGGCGGCGGGCGCATCGTCAATATCACTGCGGTATCGGCACGGCAGCCCTTGGTGGGGCTGGGTTTGTCGGTCGCCACCTGGGCGGGCGTGTTGGGCTACGCAAAAACGCTGTCGCTCGAGCTGGGGCCCGCCGGAATCACCGTTAATACGATATGCCCGGGGCGCATCGATACCGGGCGGCTGGAACTGGTGACGCGGAAGCGGGCTGAACAGCTGGGGCAGGACCCGGATAAAATGATGCAAGAACTTCTACATGAGGTCCCGCTGCGGCGGCTGGGCACGCCGGATGATGTAGCGGGGCTGGTAGCGCTGCTGGTGTCGCCACGCGGGGCGTTCATTACCGGCACCGCGATCCAGGTCGATGGCGGTTTATTGCGCAGCGTGTATTGAGCCGGAGCGGCCGAATGAGCGCTGATGCCGAAATCAAGCGGATGAGCCGGGAGCAACCGCCTTATTACTGGCAGTCGCTGGACTTTGCGCGGTTGATGACGGATTACCCGCCGCCGCCGGCATATTTCAACACCGTCTACCGCATGCCGCGCGCGCAACTGCGCGAGCTCCGGGAAAAAAGATTCATGACACAGATTGCGCGCGCGCGGGAGATCCCGTTTTACCAACGGCGCTGGCGCGAGACGGGACTCGGCGCGGGCGATATTCGCAGCGTGAGCGACCTGACGAAAATCCCGCCGTATACGGTGCATGACATTCGCGACAGCATCGCGCGCAATCCGCCGTTCGGTGATTTCATGGGCGTTTCGCCCGAGGATGGGCGCCGCATGCCGCTCGTTATTCAGACCAGCGGCGGCACGACGGGTTTGCCGCGCCCGATGCTCTATTCACCGCAGGACCGCGAGATCATGGCGATACTCGGCGCACGCCGGCTGACGATGCATGGCGTGCGTCCGGGCGATCTCGTGCAGGTGACGCGCGCGCTTGGCCTTGCGAACGGCGGGTTTCATATACGCGAGGCGCTCTGGAAATACACCGGGGCCGTGCCCGTGATGACGGGCAGCGGCAACGTGACTCCGACGCGGAGGCAGATCGAGATCATGCGGGCGTGGGGCGTCAACGTCCTCATCGGCTTCCCGGCCTATTTGCGGCACATGGCGCTGGTGGCGCGTGACGAACTAAAGATCGATCCGCGCAGCCTCGGCATCCGCGCCCTGGACTCCAACCTCGGCATCGAGGATCGCAAGCCGATCGAAGAGTTGTGGGGTGCGCCGTGCCATGACTTCTATGGCGCGCATGAGTCGGGAATGATAGCGGCCGACTGTGTTTACCAAAACGGCATGCATATCCAGGAAGATGCCTTCATTGTTGAAATCCTGGATCCGGTGACCGGCAAGCCCGTGCCCGAAGGCGAAAAAGGCAATATTTGCATCACGTCGCTGTTCAAGTACAGCGCGCCGCTGATCCGTTATAACATCTGCGACGTTTCGCTGATCATGCCGGGCACCTGCGCTTGCGGCAGCACGCTGGTCCGCCTGGAAAAAATATTCGGCCGCAGCGATAACATGCTGAAGCTGCGTGGGGTGAACGTGTTTCCCGAGGCAATCGGTGCGCTGGTTGCCGAAGAACCGCGCTCGACAGGCGAGTTTTTCTGCATTGTCGATCGTGTCGGTGCGGTCGGTCGCGACGAAATGACCGTACTGGTCGAGGCGGCGGATCCGTCCGTCGATACTCGCGCGTTACATCAGGATCTCGAGCGGCGTTTGCACGATGCGCTCGCGGTGAAAGTATTGGTTAAAGTGGTTCAGCGCAACGAGCTTGACCAGTATACCGGCGTGTCGCAGGTCACTAAAGCAAAACGGCTGCTGGACAGACGCAAGGACTGAATCCGCGTCGAAATCCACGGATTCCATCGTGGCGCGGCGCGTGAACGCATCGTATCGATGTCAATCGATGCGAGCGCCGGAAATCTTGACCACCTTGGCCCATTTATTGAGCGCCGACTTGATGAATTCGCCGAACTGTTCCGGCGAGCTGCCGACCGATTCCGCGCCATTGCTCGAAAAGCGTTCATTAACGTCCGGCATTTTTAGTACCTTCACGGTTTCGGTATTCAACCTGGAAATAACCGCTTTCGGCGTTCCGGCCGGCGCCAGCACGCCTACCCAGCCGCTGGACTCGAAGCCCGGAAGAGCGGCCTCCGCCATGGTCGGAATATCGGGCGCGGCGGGGGAACGCCTGGCGCCGCCGACCGCAAGCGCCCGCAATTTTCCGCTGGTGACGAAAGGCAACACGGCGATCATCGACTCGAACATCATTTGTACCTGCCCCCCAAGCAAGTCCGTGCGCGCGGGAGCGCTGCCCTTATACGGGATGTGCACGATGTCGATGCCGGCCATGGTCTTGAACAATTCACCTGACAGGTGCAGCGACTGTCCGCTGCCTGAAGAAGCGAAATTGAGCTGGCCCGGTTTCGATTTCGCGAGCGCGATCAGTTCTTTCACGGATTTCACCTGCAGCGACGGGTTCACCACCAATACTACCTGCAGCGAAGCTACCTGTGTAACCGGAGCAAAACTTTTCACCGTATCGTAGGGCAATTTGCCGTAGAGGCTGGGATTCACACCATGCGAAGTGGTAACGAGCACGATGGTATGACCGTCCGGTATGGCCTTGGCAACGATGTCCGTTCCGATTATGCCGCCCGCGCCCGGCCGGTTATCTATCAGAACTTGTTGACCAAGGCTGTCGGTAAGTTTTATCCCGAGAGTGCGCGCGATGATGTCGGTGGCGCCGCCTGGCGGGTAACCAACGACAAAACGAATCGGCTTGTCCGGATAGTCCGCGAACGCAAGAGAAAAAAGAACAAAGAAAAACGCAAAGCTTGCAATTGCGCGCGTTATTTTCAGTTCGATTTTTCCGGGTGTTGATCGAAGAAACACTGTCATTTTGTTCTCCACTTTCCTCTTGGTGGTTGCAAACGCATTAATGTTAACACGGCCTAACTCACGTACACTATCCGCCCCTAACGGCCCACGCAAGACCCGGATGAACCGGAATTTATAACGAATGGTCAGCCGGTTTTGCTTTTAGCAGCCTATCGGGGCTGTTAAGTCCGACAGGCTGGTAGGGCAGAATTCATCTGCACCCGACCCGGACGGTTGCCTGTTGCAGTTGACACGCTCACTGCCCGTAGGTATCCTTTCTTGTATCGTATTCTGATTTATTGACCGCGGCGCATGCCTTGCCGGCGTGCGGCTCGATACCGGCATCCGCGACGACATAGTCGTGCTCGCCACCGGCGCGTGGTACGACCCGCTCGTACCAGGAGAAATGGGCACACTCGACAAGCACGGAAATAGGAGAAGAGCGATATGGACTCGTCGTTTATTCGCATCGTAGTGACTGCCTGTCTCACTCTAATCTGTGCCTCGGCGCAGGCGCAGCCAGCCGGTGCAGACGCCTATCCGGTCAAGGTTGTTCGGCTCGTCGTTGGCTACGCACCGGGCGGCAGCACGGATATCGTCGCGCGCGCGGTCGCGCACCGCCTGAACGAGCGGTGGGGCACGCAGGTCGTCGTAGAAAACCGCCCGGGCGCGGACACGATCATCGCGACCGACACAGTTGCCAAAGCGCAACCGGATGGCTATACCTTGCTGCTTGCGAACAGCACCAATGCAACCAACCCGAGCGTCATCGCCAAGCTTCCTTACGACCCGCTCCGAGATTTCACTAGCGTAGTTTTGCTCGGTGCTGCTACGAATCTCCTCTCCGCCAACCCCTCTTTTCCGCCGAACTCTCTCAAGGAAATGATCGCGCTGGCGAGGGCACGGCCGGGCGAGATCACGTATGCGCACGTTGGAGCCGGCTCCTCGCAGCATTTGCTGATCGAGCACTTCGCGCTGCGCGCGCGGGTCAAGTTTCTGCCCGTGCCCTACAAAGGCGGCGGACCGGCGGTCATCGATACCATGGCGGGCCACGTCTCCACCATGATCGGGTCCGTCGCGACGCAGGAGAGCTACATCAAGGCCGGCCGATTGAAGCCCCTCGTCGTCTTCAGTGCGACACGATCGGCCGTGCTGCCGCGAACTCCTACCATCGCTGAGCAGGGCTTCCCCGACCTACAATCCGAGTACTGGATCGGCATCATGGGACCCGCCAACCTGCCTGCCGCCGTCGTCGCGAAGCTCAACACCAATATGAATGCCGTGCTTAACCTGCCGGAAATACGTGAGCGCTTCAAGCAGATCGGCGTCGACCCGCTCGGTGGCAGCGCCGAAGACATGGATCGCTATTACCGAAAAGAGTTGATTCTGTGGGCTAATGTCGTGCGCGATGCGGGAATCGAGCGCAAGTAGTAGGGCGGCATTCCCATGCCGCCATCATCAATCGTCGGCAAAGGATTGCCGACCTACTTCGCTCGGCTTGGCGAAAGCCGTTTGTCAGAGGATCGACTGGGCCGTCTCTCTTACAGGGGAATTCCGCCTGAATCCGCACCGAAAGGGCTTAAGGTAGTGCCATTGGGGATAGCCCCGCTTGCGTACCGACGCAAGTTCGGTCCTCGGCTTCTCGAAGCTGGTGATGGCATGCGGCGCATAGCGCTGAAGCTTTCGGTAATATTTCGGGAGTAATTCAGTCAGGTAAGCCCGGACCGTACCCCCGTACCAACTAACTTGCCGCTACAGCCTTCGATTTCCGCTTGGCACGAAACTGCGCGAAGTCAGGTTTCCGCTTCTCGATGAACGCCGAAGTTCCTTCGAGAAATTCGGGTGTCCCGGTGTGCTGTGCGAACATCTCAGCTCCCGAGAAGAAGCTTGCCCAGAAGTTCGTATCGGACTCCTGATTGAGCGCCAGCTTCATCACACGGATGCATTGTGGACTTTTTTCGAGTATCTCCTTGCACCACTGCTCGACCGTGGGGTACAGCTGGGCCATGGGCACGACGAGGTTTACCATGCCCATGTCGAGCGCCTGTTGAGCCGTGTACTGGCGGCACATGAAAATGATTTCCCGGGCTTTTTTCTCGCCGACCATCCGGTGCAACATTTGAGTTGCGCCCCACACCGGCATACCGCCCATTTTAGGCCCAGCCTGCCCGAATTTTGCATGTTCCGCCGCGATCGTCATATCACACATCAAGTGCAGCTCGTGCCCCGCCCCAACCGCGTAGCCGTTTACGGCCGCGATTACCGGCTTCCCGCTTGTGCGGATCGCTATTCCGAGGTGGGCCAGGCGCCGCATGTGATCTCTGCTATCCGCCGAAGTGCGTTCTTTCAGCACGCCTACGTGTCCTCCGGAGGAGAAGGATTTTTCCCCGGCGCCCGTGATGACGATCACGCCGATTTCCGGGTCTTCGGCCGCATCGGTCACGCCGGCGGTCAGCTCTTCGAGCGTGCGCTTGACCAGTGAGTTATAGGTGTCCGGGCGATTAATGATCATCCATGCCGCGCCGTCGCGCTTTTCATAGATGATGTCCTGGTAGCCGTCCATTCTTGTCGTCGCCATGATGCAGTTCTCCTTTGCAAAAGTAAATCGAGGTGTCGGTCTATCGGCCCTTGAAGTTTGGTGCGCGCTTCTCAAGAAAAGCAGCCATGCCTTCCCGCCGATCGTCCGTCGTAAACAAAGTCGTCGTGATCTGCCGCTCGTAATGCAATGCCGACTCGAGGTCCATCTGCAGGCCTTTGTTGACTGCCATTTTTGAGTAGGCAATGCTGAGAGGGGCACGCTGAGCGTACGTCTTGATCCTTGCCAGCGCTTTCTCCAGCACTACTTCCGGTGCGGCCAGTTCACTGACGAGACCGATTCGAAACGCCGTATTCGCGTCAATGAAGCTTGCGCTGAACAGCATTTCTTTAGCCCATTCAGGGCCGACAAGTCGCGCGAGCCTGGCCGGCGCGCCGGCGCCGGCAACCGTGCCGATGCGCGAGCTGGTGACGCCAAACTGGGCTCCCGTTCCTGCAATGCGAATGTCGCAGCATAGTGCGAGTTCGAGACCGCCAGTGAGACAGTGTCCGTTGATTGCAGCAACAACGGGCTTGCTCAACGACTCGATTCGGCTATTTGCGCGCTGGAACAGCTCGAGCCATTTACGTGTGTCGACGATCGTCTTGGTTTCCAGTGCTTCCTTGAGATCCCCGCCCGTGGAAAACACCTTCTCATTGCCAGTCAGTACGATTCCACGAACTTCGGAGTCTTCGTCCAGTTCCGCAAGCTTTTCGTCAATCGCGCGGAGGAGCGCGGCACTCAACGCATTCTGCTTGTCGGGACGATTCAGCGTGACGATTGCCGCAGGAAGCCGGCGTTCAATCAGTAGATGCCCAGACATTCATCATCTCCTCAACCCAGCATCGCGAACCCGCCATTGACGCTCAGAATCTGGCCTGTGATATGACGCGCCGGTTCTGAGGATAGGAATACCGCCGCGTTAGCAATATCATCGGGTTCACCAACGCGTCGCAGCGCATAGGCCCGCTTCACCTTTTCCTCGCGTTCCGCGGCCTTTTGCTCGCCGATGTTCTCTTTAAGCTGGCGCAGCATTTCCATGCGCATTGGAGAATTAGTCGCTCCGGGCGAGATCGCATTAACGTTGATGTTATTACGCCCGACTTCTTTGGCAATCGACTTGGTGAACGAAATCACGCCACCCTTTGCGGCTGAATAGTTGCATTGCCGCTCCTGTCCAACGCGCGCTGCGTCAGTGACTATGTTGATTACCTTGCCAAACTGGCGCTGGACCATCCCTGGCAGGACAGCGCGTGTGCAATTCATCGTCCCATACAGGATTACCTTGATCTCCTTGTCGCAATCCTCAGGTTTCGTCTCCAGAAACATCTCATGCGAGATCAATACCGCAGCGTTGTTCACCAGCACGTCAATGCGGCCGTATTCCGCTTCGACCTTGCGGACCATGTCGTGCACTGCCGCAAGATCGGTGATGTCGCACTGCGCGGACATCGCGCGGCCTCCCGCTGCTCGCACGGCGCTGACCGTTTCGTCGATCCCCTTCGTATTAACGTCATTCACGGCGATACGCACGCCCTCTGCGGCAAAGGCGAGCGCTATGGTGCGGCCGATCCCCTGGCCGCTTCCAGTAATCAATGCCACCCGGTCTTTCAGTCTCAAATCCATGTTGTCCTCTCTTATGAACCCGGCTCGATAAACATCACGATCTATTTGACGCAGTACGGTAGAGCGCCTGCCAGCCTGCAGCGTCCTCGCTGGCTCTGCCTTCACGCGCCAACTTGATCAAGTGCGCGTGCAGCGAGCGGCGCGCTACCGGATAGAGCCGCGCCGGCACATCGTCATATGCCAGCGGCACCAGCTCGTCGAGCGCAGCACGATGCCGGTGCGCGAGCGCATCGATCACTTTCTGCTCGCGTTTCAAGCGGTGTGCGATGTGCGATTCGATCTCAGGCCCCGGATCGATGACCGCGAGCTCACGCTCGCCAACGATATACGTGTTCGTGCCCGCACCGGTCATCACGCCGGGATTCGACGCCGTGATCCGAACGGTGCCGTCGGCGAGCGGTACTGCGACGCCAGGCACTATGCGTTCGATCGGTGTTCTCATATTGAACGGGCCCGTGCGTTTCTCGTGTTCTGTATGTTCTATATTACGATACGACGTATCGTAGTATGTAACACGCACCTGTGGGACATGTCAAGCTCGCGTCGCCGCCCTCGAAGGGCAAGAACTGGACCTCCGCCTTCCGTCCAGAAAAGCCTGCAACCGCTCCAGCGCGCAAAGTCGCGTTTCGTTCATGTCGATCACCATGCCCTGTATGATCGAGCCAATCATTTCGCTTCAAACTCATACCTCGTTGGAAATACGTTCCCCAGTTCAGACTCATACGATATTGGAAAAGACTAGACCTTGACGAACCGGAGCTTTATGTTTAACCTTGAATAAAGGTAGAACATAGTATCGCAAAGTGGAACAACGCTAAATGACTTCACGCCAACTGTCACGGCGCACATCGCGCGTGCCCTGACCCGGCAGGCTCCGCTGCGCTTCGTGGAGGATCTGTGGACTTCGAGTTGACGTCCGAACAAGAGTTGATGCGCGATTCCGCGCGTCGCATGGTGCAGCAGGAAATCGAGCCTAGACTTTCCGCGCACGATCGCGATGACGCACTGGCGAAGCCCGTCTTCCTCGATATATTTCAAGCAGTCGCCCGACTGGGGTTGACGGCGCCGCGCATCCCAGAGTCGGCTGGTGGGTCGGGCATCAAGATGCTCGACTATGGCGTCATGTTCGAGCAGAT
>JACQOI010000010.1 GCA_016202615.1 Betaproteobacteria bacterium | reverse complement strand
CCCTCTAAGTCCGACAGCCTGCTAGCTCGGCCGACCTTGGTCGACGCGCAATCGCGGCCGGGGGGCGGGCACACGTTGCGTCTTTCGGTGGTTGGAGAAACGGGAGGTGTCCTGTGAAAAAAGGTATTGTGCTGACGTGTTTGGCGCTCCTGCTTTCGTCATCGGGCATTATCGCTCAGTCGAACCGCGAGGGCACGAACGAAAGCCGTTTTGGAACCAACGGGGGTATTGAACAATTCCCGCGTGAGCTGCAAAAGGCCGGAGTCGGGATATCGCGGGAATGGATTCTCTGGGAACAAATCGAGCCGGCCAAAGGACGTTTTAACTGGTCGGCCATGGACGAAAAAGTCAGGATCGCCAATAACGCGGGCATCGAAATCCTCGGCTATTTCACCAATATGCCCGCCTGGGCGAAGAGAGACAAGAGTGACTTTCGGTTTTTCGAAAAAAAGAACGCGCCTGCGCCTAACCAAAAAAACAAGGCCTTTGATTTTTCCGCGCCCAAGGATATCAACGATTTTAGAGAGTTCGCCAAAGCGGTGGCTCAAAGATATGACGGCAGGCACGGCCACGGCCTGATGAGATATATCGAGATCCTTAACGAGGTTACGTTCCCGCCCTTCTTCGACCTCAAGAATACGGATTATGAGCCCTGGCTGATCAACGGGTTTGAAGGGGTGAAAGAGGGCAATCCCCAGGCGAAAGTCCTAATCGGAGGTTTCGTCGATCCCCTGGACGTAAGAAAGTTTGTCGACAGGATGTTGAAGAATTATCACCAGTATTTTGACATCGTCAATTTCCACAGTTACAGCAGGAATGACGAGAAGATCATCGAGTCGACACAATATATCAAAGGACGGATGAAGTTTTTTGGCGTGAACAAGCCGATATGGATCACGGAGACAGGCACCTTGGCGAGCCCTGAAGCTGATGGAGGGGACTGGCGAGGCAGAGTGGCCAGAGGTGTTGTCAAACGATACGTCATGGCCTTTGGCGAAGGCATTGAAAAAGTGTTTTGGTGGCCCTTGCTGGCGCCGCCCGCGCCGGATGAATATTCGGATACAGCCAGCAGGAAACCCGAGAAGATGCTCTATATGGCGCTGGCCTGGGGCCGTAAGGCGGTACGCGAGTTTCATCCCCGTCCGGGCTACACGGCCTACGGGGTCATGACTTCCAAATTGAATGGGTTCAGCTCGGCAAGAAGGATTGCAAAAAACCAGTACGAATTCAGCGTCAATGGTCGAAACGTTCTTGTCTTGTGGTGCGATGGGGGAGGGTGTTCGATTCCAAGCGAACTCTCCGGGACGGTGAAAGTAACGGACTATATGGGCAGGGAGGAGATCAAACCGGCTTCCGGAATCGTTCTGACGCCAAGCCCGGTCATTGTGGAAAGCATAGGATAAGGGCCGCAAGGCCCCGGAGCCAATCGATCGGATTGAAGTCGAATAACGCGGCAATCCTGGGACGCCGCACTACTTCTCGGGCTGGATGTCGGCGGCCTTGATGATTTTGGCGTACCTGGCCGTCTCCACTTTCAGCAGCGCGGCGAACTGGTCAGGGTTCGAGATTAAGGGCTCCATCCCTTGGCTGACCAGTTTTTCCTTGACGTCGGGCGTGGTCAGAATTCTGGCGATCTCGGTGGACAACATATCGATGATTGCCTTTGGGGTGCGGGCCGGCGCAAGGACCCCATACCAGTTTTTCACGTCAAAACCCGGCAGACCAGCCTCGGTGAAGGTGGGTACCTGGGGCAGGGCCGACGAGCGCGTTTCACCGGTGATGGCGATGGCCTTGAGTCTGCCGCTATTGATGTGGGGGATGACGGAAACGGCGGATCCGAAGGACAAGTCTACTTGACCGCCAATGAGGTTGAGGATGGCCGGTCCCCCTCCTTTGTAGGGAATGTGTTGTATTTTGACCCCCGCCACGATATTGAAGAATTCAGCTCCCAGATGGTTCCCTGTTCCGCTGCCCGCCGAAGAGTAATTGAGTTGTCCCGGCCTGGATTTGGCCAAGGCAATTAACTCCCGCAAATTTTTGGCCGGTACCGAGGGATGAAGCACCAGAACGAACACGCTGCTGCTCACACTGGCCACCGGAGCGAAGTCCTTGACCGTGTCGTAAGGCAGGTTGGGAAGCAGCAGAGGGTTGGTCGCGTGGGCGGTGGACACCAGTATGATCGTGTAGCCGTCGGGCGGGGATCTGACCAAGGCTTCGGAGCCGATGACGTTGTTGCCGCCGGGCCGGTTGTCCACGATCACTTGCTGGCCCCAGCTTTCGGCCAGCTTCTGGCCGACAAGACGTGCCAAGTAGTCGACACTGCCTCCTGGAGCTACGGTGACGATGATGCGGATCGGTTTGTTGGGATAAGCCCGCTGGGCGGCGGCGGTGCCGGCAAAAGCCATCAGCACGCCTACGGTCAATATTCGCGCAGCGGCGGTAGACAATTTCATCATGGGACAATCCTTAGCCTAAGAAAACGGAAAGAAAAAACGGGCTGCAGCCCTACGACATTACAGCGCAACTATACCCATCCAGAACATGTCCTGACCGCGTACCTCGACGTCGTACTTGCGAACATACTCCAGCTTCCCGTCGCCGCCGATCCGGAACACTGCAAGGCTCGCGGGCAGGATCCGAATGCTGTTGCCATCTCTCACCAGCAATGGCGCCTGGTTCGCAGCGACTAGAATGCGCCCACTCGGATCGATGCAAAAAGTGCGCGGGTACGACCCACGGGTGTCCTCGTGCTGGATCAAGGTCGGCTCGCCGGTGCTCTGGTTGATCGCGTAGACCGGAATGTTGTTTTCTCCACCGATGAAAACCTGCTTGCCTTCGAATTCAACAGTCGTGTCGGCACGATTGGCCGCATACACGAGGCGGCCGTTCGGGTGCACGTGCACGGTGCCCGCGTGCTGGCGTCCCCGCACGTTGCCGGGATCGATGAGCATGTCTTTGCTGAACAGTGCCGCAGGGCTGAGAGTATCTCCATCCAGCTTGAAGACATCGAGCCTGTTCTGGCTCTCCAGAGAAACGTACGCCCACGGCTGCGAAGGGTGGAAATCGAGATGCCGCGACCGGAAGCCGTAACCGCCTCCCGGAGCGATCGATACTTTGTTCGTCAGCAATCCGTCCTTGTAGTCAAATACCTTGAGCGCGCCCGGTTCTTCGGCTTTCGCGCCATCTGTGTCGTGACCCCGCGTCACGAGTATCACCAGCCTATTTGACGGCGCCACGCGTATCTGATGAGGGTAGATTCCAGTGTCGAGCGAGCCCGGCTGCACCACCTCTTCGCCCACGGTCCCATCGCGATTGATCCGGTGCACCGACACTCCGCTCGGGTTGCTGTAGGCAATCAGCACATTTTCGGATGGTAGGTCGGTCGTCATGTGGATCGGCCGGTGGCGCAGAGCCATCGGCGTGCCATGCGCCTGCAGCGCTCCTGTGGCCGGCTCGATGCGAAACGCGGCCAGGTGATGCGTGTCGCCAAGGGTCCTGTTCCCCCTGTGAACTCTGTTGCTCGAGATCACGTACAGAAACCGTTTGGAGGCATGCTGCCACGCTTCCTGCACGTTGGCCGGCAGCATCACCGAGCCTCGCTTGATGAGGGCAGCGCCTTCGGCGTCCACATCGTAGTGCGTAAGCTCGGGCCCTACGCTGGCGTAGAGCGCCACCGGCCCGATTGCTTGCCCGTCCGTGACGCGCTTGACCGCCAGTTCCTTGAACTCCGCCGTGTATTCCCGCTTCGGTATCTTGAACATTTGCTCCCTCCAATTTCGTTATCCTATCCGCTTATCTTTGGAAGACGAAATTTCGGGGGAAGCTCGCTACGCTCAACGCATTCCGGCGGCCTTAAGGGCCGCGTTCCAGGTGGCGGCCTCAATCGCCATATAGTCGGCGAGTTGCGCCGGAGATCCGGTGGCGGGTTCGATTCCCGCGTTGGCGAATCGATCAATGACCCCCGGCTGCTGCACTGCCCAGTTAATATCCGCATTGAGTTGTCCCACTACTGGCGTTGGCATCGCCGCTGGGCCAAATACCCCATACCATACCGACATCCGGAAACGTGGGTATCCAGCCTCTGCGAACGTTGGGACTTGGGACAAGGTGGTCAGGCGTTTTACACCAGTGACTGCCAGACCGTGGAGCCGGCCCGCCTGTACGTGCTGGGTAACAGCGGCAACACTGGTCAGGGTGACTTGCACCTTTCCGCTTAAGAGATCGGGAAGCCCCGGACCGGTGCCTTTGTAGGGAACGTGCGTCATTTTGATCCCAGCCATGCTGCTTAAAAGTTCAGTCCCAAGATGCGACGACGTGCCCTCTCCCGCCGACGCATAATTGAACTCACCAGCCGGCTTTGCTCGTGCTAAGTCGAAGAGTTCCTTCACCGAGGTAGCAGGTACGCTTGGATGCACGACAAACAGTAGCGGGCTGTTCGCTGGCAGCGCGATCGGGGTGAAATCAGAGGAAAGCTTGCCCGTAAGTCGCGCTGTCAACAAATGGCCGGTGTTGTCCAAGACCAGCGTATAACCATCCGGCGTCGCGCGCGCCGTGAACTCGAGCCCGATCAAGCCGGCCGCCCCGGCACGATTGTCCACTATTACGTTTTGTCCCCAGCGGTCGCTCAATTGCCGCGCAAGGAGCCGCGCAATGAAGTCAACACCCCCGCCGGGCGAAGTCGGAACAATGAGCCGCACGGGTCGCTGAGGAAATTGTGCGTCCGCAGCCGCCGCCTCCGGTATCAATAACGGCATACATGCGCTAATCATGCAAGCCGCGACAACATGCCGGAGACCCATGGCGGCTTTTCCCCATATTTTTTTCATGATGATTGGTCCCGAAGTGATGCCGGATCGGTGCTCGGTGCGCCCGATGGCGCGCGATCGGGGCTGCCGGCACGTGCTCCCCCGTCCGATCCGCGCTGCCGGGGCGCTTCGCAACGGACGTTGCGGCAAATTATGCAGTTCCCGGGCGCGCCAAGTCAAACGCGCCCTGCGCTCAGGCGATGCCGGGAACCGCGCGAGCCGCATGACCATCGCTGGAATCAATTGCAGTTGCGAAACCGACTTGCCGCAGTACGGTCAGTTTTGTTACCTAGTTGATAAATGCGCGAGGGCAGTGCTATGTCAAATGCGTAATTACTATTGAATTCATCGGCTTGTTCAGTTGAATTGCGGTCGTTTTTCTTGCCAAAATCCACACTAAAATCCGACCGAATTTCGGACTTGACAACTCGCATTTATTTTGGCCAGATGCATGAAACGTATCCGCACTGCACGGGCGCCCGGGTCGCGGGGTGTGGAGCGTTTCATCACGGTGGTGCTTCCGGAAACAAACGGTGAAACCGGATCGGGATCATTGTCACGGCGCGGGGTGGCCGCGTCGGGGAGTTCCAGGAGAAGCCCGAGCGGCCGGTGCCGATTCCCGGAAATCCGGGCCGTGCTTACGCTGCGATGGATAATTACCTGCTCAATCCGGGTGTTCTCGCGGAGCTGCTTGAGGAGAGCAGCCGGCGCGGTGATACGGATTTCGGTCGGCACATCATGCCGCGCTTGCCCCGCAGCAGCCGTGCGTTTGCATACGATTTTGCGAGCAACAAAGTCCCCGGGGTCCAGCATCGATTCGCATCGGAATAGGTCGATGCCCCACCGACTGTCCTTGAGGTGGCCGATGAAGGTCAGCCATATTTCCGGCAAGAATCAGCTGGCCATGAACGGAACCATGCGGGTTTTTTTGTGTCCATTTGCATAGACGGTAGTTTGCTTACAGTAGGAGGATAAAACGATGCCGGCCAACTCCAATCAATTCGAGCGTCAGAGCGAGTTTGTCAAGAACCTGGTTGCCTTTGCGCAACAACACCGCGCCACCCACTGGTCGGGGGCGTTCGGTGAGTTTCTCGAAAAAATCCTCCCCGGCGATCCGCGGGGAATCGCTCGCAACAGTCACCAGTACATGTGGGACATGATCCGGTGGCAGGGCCATGAGACCAACCATGAAGGGAAGCTGCGCTACAAGCTGTTCGCCGACGAGCTGTTTGGCATCGATGACGCGCTGGAACGCCTCGCCGATTACTTCAAGGCGGCGAGCGCAGGCTCCGAAGTGGGCCGGCGCCTGCTGCTGCTGCTGGGGCCGCCTTCGGGGGGCAAATCCAGCATCGTGATACTGTTGAAGCGCGGGCTCGAGGAGTACAGCCACACCGACGAGGGCGCCCTTTACGCCATCCAGGGCTGCCCGGTGCATGAATCGCCGCTGCACCTCGTCCCCTACACCATGCGCCCGCAGTTCCGCGAAACCTACGGCGTCGAAATCATCGGCGATCTGTGCCCTTTGTGCCGGGCGCGTCTCGAGGAACGGCGCATCGACGTCCGCAACGAAGTCGGCGATCCGCCCTCGCACCGCCGCGAGGAAAAAATCGCCGGCGATTTCATGCAGATGCCGGTGCACCGCATTTTCATCTCGGAGGCCGGACGCGTGGGCATCGGCACCTACGCTCCGCACGACCCCACCACTGCCGATATCGCCGATCTGGTGGGCTCGGTCGATCTTTCCAAGGTGGCGGAATACGGCGACGAGGGTGACCCGCGCGCGTGGTCGTGGTCGGGGGCGATGTATGCCTCCAGCCGCGGCGTGCTGGAGATGATCGAGATCCTCAAGGTCAAACGCGAGTTCCTCTACCTGCTGCTGACCCTGACGCAGGAAAAAAACGTCAAAGTGTCGCGCTTCCCGCTGATTTATCTGGACGAGGCCATCATCGCCCACACCAACCTCGCCGAGTTTCGCAAGTTTCTGCAGGAAAGCGAGAACGAGGCGCTGCTCGACCGGATGGTGATCATCCAGGTGCCTTATACCCTGAGCTACAAGGAGGAGGCGCGGATTTACAAGAAGCTCATATCGGCCGCCACCGCGTTCAAGGAGGCGCATCTCGACCCGCACGTGCTGCACGCAGCGGCGGTATTTGCGATCCTGACGCGGCTCCACGAAGGCGAAGACAAGGAAGCCGAGTTTGCGAAGAAAGTGCGGGTCCACGCCGAAGAAGACGTGGAAGGCGTAAGCCGCGCCGACGCGGAACGCATCAAGGCCAAGATGCCGGACGAGGGCCTGGGCGGCGTCAGCCCGCGCTTTGTCATCAACGCGCTCTCGAACGCCATCATTCAAAGCGCCGTCGAGAGCCTGACTACGATGGACGTGCTGCTGGCAATAAAAGACGCCATCGAGTCGGACGCCCGGATCGACCCGAAGAAAAAGCGCAAATGGGTGGATTTCCTGGTCATCGCGCGCAAGGACTTCTACAACCGCTGGGTCAAGGAAGACGTCCACAAGGCGCTGTTCGTGTCGTTCGAACAGGAAGCCCAGGACCTGCTCAACAAATATCTGGACGAGGTCGAAGCCACGCTCGATAACCGCCCGGTCAAGGATCCCATCACCAGCGAAGAACGCAAACCCGACGAGCGTTTCCTGCGCTCGGTGGAGGAAAAGATAACCATTTCCGATTCCGGGAAACAGTCGTTCCGCCAGGAAGTGGTACGCAAGGCGATGGGCGCCTACAAGCGCGGCGAGACGTTCGCGCTCAGCAGCCATGCGCGACTACGGGACGCGATCGAGCAATACCTGTTCGAGCAGCGCCGCGACGTGCTGCGGCTGGTCAGCTCGACCACGCGTCCCGACGAGGAAGCGAAACAGAAAATCTCGGTGGTCGAAAAACGCCTGGTCGAAGAGTACGGTTACGACGCCCATAGCGCCCGCGAGGCGCTCAACTATGTGACCACGCTGCTGGCGCAGGAATAGCGGGCGCGATGTTCACCGGTGACCCACCATGTCCGATGATCTCGTGACTCCCGACGGTCAACCGCCGTCCCGGATTTCCGCGGAAGTCTCATGGTACGACTTGTTCTCACGCGGTGCGCGGGACTGGCTGCGCCATAACGAAAAGGTGCGCGAAGCCGTCAAGCAGCGCGTGCGGGAGTTCATCTCCGCGCCGGACGTGCTGACTCGCGCCGAAGGCCGCACGGTGCTGGTGCCGGTACGATTGCTCGAGCATGCCCGTTTCCGTTTGCGTGATCCCGAAACCGAGTCGGGCGCGGGCCAGGGCGCGGGCGAACCGGGTCAGGTTCTGCGCCCGGCGCAGCCGCAAGCCGGCAAGGATGAAGGCGCGGGTCGCGGCGGCACCGGCGAAGGCGAGGTGAACTTCGTCGTCGAGCTCAAGATCGACGATATCCTCGATTGGCTGTGGGACGAGATGAAGCTTCCCGAGCTCAAGCCTAAGCAGAGCTCGGCCGTGGAGGACACCGAGCTGGTGCGTGAGGGCTGGGACCGGCATGGCGCCCGCTCCCGACTCGATCGCCGCCGCACCGTCAAGGAAGCGGTGAAGCGCCGCGCCATTCAGGAACACCCCGTGCCTTTCACCGACGACGATCTGCGCTTCCGGCAGCTCGTGCGGCGCCAGAAACCCGCGACCAATGCAGCGGTGTTGTTCGCCCTCGACGTATCGGGAAGCATGGGCGAAACCGAACGCAGGCTCGCCAAGACGTTCTTCTTTTTCGCCCTGCAAGGCATACGCCGGCAGTACCCCAAGGTGGAAACGGCCTTTCTCGCCCACACCGTGAATGCGTGGGAGTTTTCAGAAGAAGAATTTTTCCGCACCAGCGGCACCGGCGGAACGGCGGCGTCCTCGGCATTCAACCTGGGCTTCGAGTTGCTGCACAGTCGCTACGACCCGGCGCGCTACAACGGCTACCTTTTTTACGCGTCCGACGGCGAGAATGCCGTGGAAGACCGTGACAACGCGGCTGCAGCGTTACGCAAGCTGACTCCCGAGCTCAACTATATGGGTTACGTGGAAATCCGGCCTTCCCACGGCAGGTCCTCGGAAACCGAGATGAGCGCCATTCTGACCGAGCTAAGGCACGACCATCCTGCAGTTGGCGTCGCGCGGGTCACCAGCCAGGAAGACATCTGGATTGCCCTGCGCGAATTCTTCCAGCAGCAAGCCGGGCAAGCCGAGGCGGCCTAAAGACATGTCCGCGACCGTCGCCGAGTACGCGCCGCGCCTCGAGGCGCTCGCCCGCAAGCTCGGGCTCGATTATCACCCGGTGGACTTCGAGCTGGTGCCGACGACTTTCATGATGGAAGTCGCGGTCTACGGTCTGCCGGTGAGGATGCCGCACTGGTCATTCGGCGTGCGTTACATTCACCAGCTGATCCGGCGCGGCATGGGACATTCGCGGATCTTCGAGGTGATGTTTCCCGGCGATCCGTGCCACGCCTATCTGGTCAGCACCAACACGCTCGCCGAAAACACGCTGGTGACCGCCCACGTGCTGGGTCACGCCGATTTCGCCAGGAACAATCAGCTGTTTGCGCGATTCGAGCAGATGGCGGGGACGCACATCGTCGAACATGCCGCCGCGCAGGCCCACCGGATCGAAGCGGCGGTTACTGAATTCGGCCAGCAGCGCGTGGAGGCCGTGCTGGACGCGGCGCTGGCGCTTGAGCCCCATGTCGACACCAACACCGAGCTGCACCGGCCGCTTTATCCAGCGCGGCCGGAAACCGCGCCGGCAGCCTCTCCCGAGGACCCGTTTCACCAACGCTTCAAAGGGCTGCCCGGGGAGAAAGGGGCGCCCGCAACCTCAAAAGAGCCCGGTCGCACACCCGTTCCACCCAACCCGGAATACGATTTGTTGTGGTTCATCGCGCACTACGGGCCGGAGCTGCAAGACTGGGAGCGCGATGTCTTTCTGGCGGTGCGCGAGGAGTCTTTTTATTTTTACCCCTTGTTCGCCTGCCAGATCATGAACGAGGGCTGGGCCACCTACTGGCACGCGCGGCTGTTGCGCGAAGCGGACTTCCTGCCCGAGAGCATGTACCTCGACGCGATCAAGGCGCACTCGGACGTGGTGCGCCCGTTCGCGGCGGAGCAGGAAACCGCGCTGGCGGTCAATCCCTACCACCTGGGTTTCTCGATGTGGGAAAACATTATCGAAAAACAGGGGATCGAAAAGGCGCGGCAGATCTGCCGCGAAGAAGACGACTTCGGGTTCGTCCGCAATTATCTCGACCGCGAGCTGGCGGAAAAACTGGGGTTGTTTGTTTTCCAGGCGCGGGAAGACGGCGAGATAAAAATCACCGCGCGCGACATCGACGGCGTGCGCGAAGCGATACTCGCGCCGAAATTCAACTTCGGGGCGCCGCGCATCTACGTGTCCGAGCTGCGCCACGACGGCACCCTGGTGCTCGGCCACGACCATCACGGCGACGGCCGGGGGCTCGATCTCGATCGTGCGACGAGGGTGCTCGAATATCTGCGCCGCGTATGGCGCCGCCCCGTGATACTGCACACGGCCGACGCCCACGGAGCGGCGCACGAACTCACGGCGCGGAAAAACGGTTAGAGCCGGCTTCGGACGCTTTTTTGAAGAGGTGTAGGGTGCGCTTGCGCACCATCCGGCAATCGGTGCGCAAGCGCACCCTACTCCAAATAATGCTTGTTTTGATTTTGAAATGAAATTACACCAATGCCCCCGGCCGCTTCAGGTAGTGGTCCTTGATCGAGTCAGCCGCCCAGCACGCGAGCGCCCCCACCGTGCAGGTCGGGGGAGAAGCGCCGTTCTGCGGAAACGCGCTGGCGCCGATCACGAACACGTTCGGCACATCCCACGATTGCAAGTACTTGTTGACCGCGCTGGTTGCCGGATCCGCGCCCATCGCCGCACCCCCCGTATTGTGCGTGCTCTGATACGGCACGATGCTGTACTTGTCAGTGACAGAATTCACATTCATTTTTGACGGGCCGATAGCCTTAGCGATCTCCGCTGCCTTGTTGGTGGTGTAGAGCGACATCTTCTGCTCGTGCTCATGCCAGTCGAAGGTCATGCGTATGAGCGGCAGGCCAAGGGCGTCGCGGTAAGTCGGGTCGAGGTCCAGATAGTGGGTGCGGTAGCTCTGACAGCCGCCGTAAGCGTCGATCTGGAATGAGCTGTTGTAATACTGCGCCACGGCTTTCTTCCAGCCCGACCCCCAACGCGGCGTGCCCGGCGGCACCGGATGAAAGCGGATCGGCGTTGCCCCACGGCTGAGTACCGTTAAAAAGGCGCCGCCGATGAAGCCGAGACCCGCGTGGTCGAAGTTGTCGCCGTTGAATTCATCGATCGAAATGCCAATCGCGCCGGCGCCCATAAACTGGTTGAACGCCTTGTCCTCGAAGAACAACGATACTTTGCCGGTTACGACATACGCGTAGTTCCTGCCCACCACGCCCTGGTTGCTCACCGGGTCGTAAGGCTTGCCGATGCCGGAGAGCAGCATCAGGCGCGTGTTATTGAACACATAGGAGGTCAGTATCACCAGCTCGGCGGGCTGCTCCACTTCACGGCCGCGTGCATCCATGTAAGTGACGCTCACCGCGCGCTTTTTCTCGGAATCGAGGTTCACCTTGATTACGTTGGCGTGCGTGCGCAGCTCGAAGTTGTCGTG
>JACQOI010000300.1 GCA_016202615.1 Betaproteobacteria bacterium | reverse complement strand
GTCGAGATTTTCGTCTCTGGCGTAACCCCAGAATTCCTTGCGCACGCGCTGGTGCAGAAGCTCGGTAAACGCTTCGGCCAGGCGGTCGGCGAGCGATTTGAGCATGATCGCGTTGTAGTCATCGTGCCGGTCCTCGAACGCCTTGACGCGCTTCTCGATGCCGATGCCGGCGGTCACCGCGAACGCGCCGATGTAATCACGCACGCCCGCGCCTTTCGGCGCAATGAAGTCGCCGAGGCACAGGTTGGGGCGCCCCGCAGGCTTCACGTTCTGCTGGCGCAGGTTGTGCCACGTCATCAGCACGCGGCTGCGCTTCTCGTCGGCGTAGATCTCGACGTCGTCGCCTTCGTTCACGCTCGCGGCAGGATAAATGCCGAACACGGCGTTGGCGGCGAGCCACTTGCCGTCAATGATTTTCTTCAGCATCGCCTTGCCGTCGGCGAGCACTTTGCGCGCCTCGCTGCCCACGATTTTGTCGTCGAGGATTTCCGGATACGGCCCGGCGAGCTCCCAGGTCTGGAAGAACGGTCCCCAGTCGATGCAGCTCGCGATCTCGGCGAGGTTGTAGTTCTTGAGCTGCTTGACCCCGAGGAACGACGGCACCGGCGGCGTGTAGGCGCTCCAGTCGGTTTTGAGCCCATGCTTGCGCGCGTCGGCGAGCTTGTGCAGCGGACCCGGGCCTTTTTTCCGCTCGTGCTGGGTCTTGATGCGCGCGTATTCGGCGCGCACCTCGGCGACGTATTTGTCGCGCAGCTCGTCCGACAGCAGGTTGCTGCACACGCTCACGCTGCGCGACGCGTCCGGCACCCAGATCACCGGGCCGCGGTAGCCGGGCGCGATCTTGACCACGGTGTGCACGCGTGAGGTCGTGGCACCCCCGATCAACAGCGGAATGTCGAAACCTTCGCGCTCCATCTCTTTCGCGTTGTGCGCCATTTCCTCGAGCGAGGGCGTAATCAGGCCCGAAAGCCCGATGATGTCGCACTTCTCGTCGCGCGCGACCTGCGCAATTTTCCGCCACGGCACCATCACGCCGAGGTTGATGACTTCGTAGTTGTTGCACTGAAGCACCACGCCGACGATGTTCTTGCCGATGTCGTGTACGTCGCCCTTGACGGTGGCCAGCACGATCTTGCCCTTGTGCCTGACGTCGCCCGACTTCGCCTTCTCGGCTTCGATATACGGCACCAGGTGCGCGACCGCTTGCTTCATGACCCGCGCGGATTTGACCACCTGCGGCAGGAACATCTTGCCCGAGCCGAACAGATCACCGACCACGTTCATGCCGTCCATCAGCGGGCCCTCGATTACCTGGATCGGGCGCCCCCCTTGTTGCTCAACCTTGTGCCGCGCTGCTTCGGTATCTTCGACGATGAAATCGGTGATGCCCCTCACCAGCGCGTGCGTAAGCCGCGCTTCAACCGTGCCCTTGCGCCATTCGAGGTCTTCGACCTGCGCGCGGCCGCCGCCCTTCACCGTCTCGGCGAACCTGACCATGCGCTCCGCGGCATCGGGCCGGCGGTTGAAGATGATGTCCTCGACGTGCGTAAGGAGGTCTTGCGGGATTTCCTCGTAAACACCGAGCTGCCCGGCGTTGACGATCGCCATCGTGAGGCCGGCCTTGACCGCGTGGTACAGGAACGCGGTATGGATCGCCTCGCGCACGGCATCGTTGCCGCGGAACGAGAACGAGATGTTCGACAGCCCGCCGCTCACCTTCGCGTACGGCAGCGTGTGCTTGATGATGCGGGTGGCTTCGATGAAGTCCTTGCCGTAGTTGGCGTGCTCCTCGATTCCGGTTGCGATCGCGAAAATATTGGGATCGAGGATCACGTCTTCCGGCGCGTAGCCGACTTCGTCGACCAGGATGTGATACGCCTGCTTGCTGATGCCGACGCGGCGTTCGAGCGTGTCGGCCTGGCCTTGCTCGTCGAACGCCATTACCACCACCGCCGCGCCGTAGCGGCGCGCGAGCTTTGCCTGCCTGACGAACTCGTCCCTGCCTTCCTTCATGCTGATCGAATTCACCACGCACTTGCCCTGCACGCATTTCAGGCCCGCTTCGATCACTTCCCATTTCGACGAGTCAATCATCACAGGCACGCGTGAGATGTCGGGCTCGGACGCGATCAGGTTGAGGAATTTCGTCATCGCCGCCTTCGAGTCGAGCATCGCCTCGTCCATGTTGATGTCGATCATCTGCGCGCCGTTCTCGACCTGCTGGCGCGCGACCGACAGCGCCTCGGCGTAATTGCCGGCGAGGATCAGGCGTGCGAACGCCTTGGAGCCGGTGACGTTGGTGCGCTCGCCGACGTTGACGAACAGCGTATCGTCGCCGATATTGAGTGGCTCGAGCCCCGACAACCGCGTCTTCTTCTCGATCTCGGGAACCTGGCGCGGCGGAATGCCGCGCACCGCGTCGGCGATCGCCTTGATGTGCGCCGGTGTCGTGCCGCAGCAGCCGCCGACGATGTTGACGAAACCGCTCTGCGCGAACTCCTTGATCAATCTCGCCGTGTATTCCGGTGTCTCGTCGTAGCCGGTTTCGGCCAGCGGGTTCGGCAGTCCGGCGTTCGGATACGCGGATACATGAGTATCGGCTATGCCCGATAACTCCTCGATGTACGGCCGCATCAATTGCGCCCCGAGCGCGCAATTGAAGCCGATTGCGAGCGGCCGCGCGTGGCGCACCGAATTCCAGAACGCCTCCGTGGTCTGGCCCGACAGCGTGCGCCCGGAAGCGTCGGTGATGGTGCCCGAGATCATGACCGGCAGATGAGTTTTTCGGTGCTCGAAAAACTCGTCTATGGCGAACAGAGCGGCTTTTGCGTTCAACGTATCGGTAACGGTCTCGATCAGCAGCAGATCGACGCCGCCCTCGCTGAGGCCACGCACCGCCTCCGTGTATGCGGCGACGAGCTGGTCGAAGCTGGTGCCGCGGAAACCCGGGTCGTTGACATCGGTGGAAAACGAAGTGGTGCGTTGCGTTGGCCCGAGCGCGCCGGCGACGAAACGCGGCCGGCCGTCTTTTTGCTCGAATTCGTCGGCGACCGCGCGCGCGAGCTTCGCCGCTTCATAGTTCAACTCGTGCACCAGGTGCTCCAGCGCGTAGTCGGCCTGCGCGAGTCCCGTCGAGTTGAAGGTGTTGGTCTCGATGCTATCGGCACCGGCCGCGAGATACTGGGCGTGGATCTCGCGGATGATCTGCGGCTGCGTCAGCGTGAGCAGGTCGTTGTTGCCTTTGAGTTCGCGCGCGAAGTCCTTGAAGCGCGCGCCGCGATGGCCCGCCTCACTGAGCTTGTAGCCCTGGATCATCGTGCCCATTGCGCCGTCGAGGATGACGATGCGCTCGGTGAGCAGGGATTCGAGCTGGGCGCTGCGTTTTTTCTTCATGGCTGGCAAAAGCGCCGCACGGCGGAGTGAAAAGGGCGGATTTTATCACGCGACGGCGGCGCAACAGTACATTCCAATCGAGGTATGAGTCTGAACTGACCGATAATCCCGCTTGAGACGCGCTCGGACTGCGGTCCTCACCCGGGGAGGAGGAAGCAAGCATGAACATAAGGCCCATGATGCGCATTGCGGGATCTCTTCCGCAATTCTACTGGCCCCGGTCTTGCATTAGGAGTTCGTCGGGGCTAGGTCCGACAAACTCCTAAGTACAGGTCAAGCGCTTCCTCCATCGCCGCGACGTAATCCGCGCTGACCTCCGGAATGCACCACTTCCGCTTCTGCCACGGTTTGAGAGTGTTCTTTTAATTCCATTTGGCAATCAAAAATGAAATATTGTAGGGTGCGCCGTGCGCACCGGCAGTCATGGTGCGTGGAACGCACCCTACAGGATTATTGTTGTTTTGAACGCAAATGGGAATAAGAGCTCTCGCACCGACAATATATCAATAACACAATCTATCGCTTTGTTTTAGATTGACCGACTGCTAGATCAGTTGGCGCGACATCAGTTTGACACCTCTGACCCGCCGAAGATAGACTGATTTGTTTGGACCGTCACAGGGAACTTGACACATCACCGTACTAGGAGAGGAGGGGTAATGATTCTCGAAGTCGCCATCATGAAAATCAAGCCGGATGAAATCTCGAAGTTCGAGGCCGCGTTTCCGAAGGCTGAAGCCATCATCAGCAGCATCCCGGGTTACATCTCCCACGAAATGCAGCGCTGCATTGAAACCAAGGGCAGATATCATTTCCTGATTCGCTGGGAAAACATAGACGCGCACATGATCAACTTCCGGCAGTCGCCGAAATTCCAGGAATTCCGGGCGCTGCTAGGCGGGTTTTTCGCGGAGCCGCCGGTCGCCGAGCATTTCGAGGCGGTCACCGCGCACCGAATCTGAGAACATTGGCGCGTCCTGAGTTCTAAAAGCACGCCACGGGCCGTTCGTTACCTGAAGAAGATGCGTTGTGGACCGAGCACTCTGGATTAGCTGGTACAACCTGCCCGGTGACGGCCGTGATGCTTATCTGGCGTGGCTGCACGGGTCCTATCTGCCCAGAATCCTGAAGCAGCCGGGCGTGCTGTGGGCGGCACATTACGCTTCCGCGAAAATCGCCCCGCACCCCCGCATACGCTTTACGGACGATAAATCGGTTCCTGGCGGAACCGATTACATATTGTTGCTTGGCGCCGGGAATTCGCATCCGTTTGCCAAGGATGTGCGCGTGTTTGTCGAACTCGTCCCGCGCCAGCCGGACACGGACCTGTCGGACGACGACCGGAACATGCTGGCGATGCGACGCGGCGAGCGCGTCAATATCATGGTCGAGGAAGCGCGGGTGGACGGGCCTGAAGCCGCACAACGCGCAGCCGGCACGGCGCCCGGCCCTTGCATCCAGCTCGGCAGTTTCAATGCCAACTCGTTCGAGGCCGAGCTGCTGGCCTGGTATGCCCGTTGGCGCATGCCCGCGTTGAGCAAGTTGCCGGGCTGCATCGGGATGCGGAAACTGGTTTCGGTTTCCGGTTGGGCGAAGCACGGCGTTCTGTACGAATTCCTATCACTGGAAGCCCGCGGCGAGCACCTTCCGACGCTTTCGAAGCTGTATCCCGAGATGGAGGCCTGGACCGACCGGTTCATCCCGAAACTCATTCACGAACCCGGCTCGCCCAACGTGGCGCGCCGCATCTGGCCGCCGGTGAAAAGTTAGCGGTACGGAAGCCGACGCGCGGCAGGTCCACGTGAATCTAAATCAGCCGCCTGAACCTACTCAAAACCACCCCGCTCAGACTCATACCTCGATTGGAAGGTGCTGGCTCACATGGACGGTTTCGCCGCGCCTGTGAACAGGCCGTCCCACTTTGTAATCTCTTTCTGGAAGAAGTCCCCGAACTCCGTAGGCGTGTTGGCGACGACCTCGACACCTTCGTCTGCGAACCGCTTCCTGATGTCTGCGGCATTCAGGCCTTTCACCAACGCCGCATTCAGCTTCATCACGATCCCGGACTGCGTTCCCGCCGGTGCAAGCATGCCCCACCACCCGTATAAGTCGTATCCCGGCACGCCCGCTTCGCTCAAAGTAAGGACGTCTGGCAACATCAACGACGCTGACGGGAAGTCACCGCGAGAGCCCTGAGCCGCTGAGTTTTTATCTGACCCAGTACGGACGGAATCGACGAACTCATCAGATCGACATGTCCTCCCAGCAGGTCGCTCACAGCGGGTCCTGCTCCCTTGTAGGAAATGTGTACGATGTTCACCTTCGTCATCTTTCGGAATAGCTCGCCGGAGAGATGCGGTGTGAGGCCGATGCCGGACGAGGCGTAATTGAGCTTGCCAGGCTGCGACTTCGCGAGCGCGATCAATTCCTTCACCGTGGAGGCAGGGACGGAGGGATGGACCACTAGGAGTTTGTCGGACTTAGCGCCGACAAACTCCTAAGGCAAAACCGGCCGCGGGCAAAAGAGGCAAAAAGATGACCAACGTGCAAATTTACCCTCGCTTTTCTTGCCGTTCGACTGCCGCGGGGATTTTTGATCTGCATATTCGGCCGGTTTTGCTTTTAGCAGCCTGTGCGGACTTTTAAGTCCGACAGGCTGCTAGGACATTGGGTGCTCTTCCCGCGAGCGTGATCGGCGCAAAGTCCTTTCTCAAATCGAACGGAAGCGTCGGAAAAAGGCTGCAACTGGCAGCCGGGCGCGGTCTGCGACTATAATGTCTTTTTTGTTTGAGACCGGTGCGTGTATGGAACACCTGACTCCCAAGGAAGCGTCCGAGTTCCTGAAAAAGAACCCCGATGCGGTGTTTGTCGATTGCCGCAGCGAGATGGAGTACCTGTTCGTCGGCCACCCGAAAGGCGCGATCCTGGTGCCGTGGAATGACGGCCCGAACTGGGACATCAATCCCGATTTCGTCGCGCACGTGAAAAAGGCGACCAGCATCAACCGCCCGGTAGTGCTGATCTGCCGCAGCGGCAACCGCTCGATCGACGCCGGCCATGCGATCGAGGAAGCCGGCTTCACCAAGGTCTACAACGTGCTGCACGGCTTCGAAGGCGAACTCGACGCAGACCACCATCGCGGCTCCAAGACCGGATGGCGGTTTGACGGGTTACCCTGGGAGCAATGTTGAGGTCGAGAGGCGTGAGGTGAGAAGTGAGAGGCGCGTAAAGCAGCACGCGTTTTCACGCTGAATGCTGAATCCTCAACCCTGCTTGTTGCGCCGGCCCGCGGGCGGAAGCTTCCGCGGTTTCGCCGGCTTGAGCGGTCCCCACACGCGGCTGTAATAGGTGTCTGCCAGCTGCAGCGCCGCCACCGGGTTGTGTCCCAGCACTCGGTCTTTGGCGACCAGCACGGTCGTCAGCCCCTTGGCGTGCCTGAAGAACAGGCTGTCGTGTCCGATGCACAGCCCCATCACGACATTGAACTCGCAGCCGTGGGCATTCAGCAGCTCGGCCTGGCTCACCGGATTGCAGATCGCTTCGAACTGGCCGGGACGGACTTTCTCGTGATCGGCGATCCCCATTTCTTCTTTGGGAACACTGCCGTTCTTGCAGGCGACCGACACGACCTCGAAGCCGTGGCTTTCGAGGATGCCGGAGAGCACGTAGGCGTGATCGACGAAGCTGATGCAGTTCGCGATGCCGATTTTCTTGTAGCCCATGCGCTTGGCGAACTGCACGACCTCCTCGACCCGCGTCCATTTGCAGTAACCCTCGGACTCGACCAGCGCCGATTCGCGCGAGATCTTGCGAGTTTCCGGGTCGTCATACAGCGCGCGCGCCACATGCTGGATATCGGGGTCGACCTTGGTCGGGCAAAAGCCGGGCCCGCGCTCTTCCGATTCCCCCTGGCGGCAGGCGCGGACGGTCGGCGGACAATAGGCACATGTCGGATCCTTGTATTTCATGGCTACTCCTCCCATCGATGCAGCGGTTGGTGCCAGTCTAGGCGTTCCGTGACGAGGAACTCTGACCTAGATCAAGCTGACGCCCAGTAGTTTGCCTACGAGATAAGTCACGCCCCCCCGGCGCTACTTCCGCTCTCGCAAGTGCGCAATCGCGCGCTCAATCGCTTCGGCGTCGGCCTGATCCCTGGGCCGCGCGACCTGCTTCGTCTTGAGCAAGCCTTCGAGCGTCAGGACCTTGATCCGCACGCCGTCAACCTCCACCTGCGCAATGTGCTGCTTGAGGTCTTCCCACGCGTACCCCGCCGCCGCAGGGAGCACATCGACGGTAATTTCATCGTTGATGCGAATCGCGTAGCGCTGCTGTGCCGCGAATACGTCAGGCTCTTTCGCCAATTCGCGCGCCGCTCCATCGGGCAGCCGCGACAGCGCAACGATCCAGCGCCGGCTGTTGTCCGAAGCCGGGTTCACCAGCACATCAATATCTTCGGTAAATCGCGCCAGTCCGTGCGCGGCCAGCGCGTAGCCGCCGATCAACGCGTATTCGACGCCCGCTTGTTCGAAGTACTGCGCGAGACGCTTGACGTCTTCCCAAGTCGCGGGTCGCGTGAATTCCGCCACACTATCTGGCCTTGGCCGCCATCGCCTCCGCAAGCCAGCGCTCGCGGTCGCGAACCATCTCGTCGTGGCGACGGTAAACGAACACGCCTTTGGGCGCACGCGTACGATATTCGGCCATCGCGCTCCAGGCGGAACGCGCCTCAGGCGAAGGCGGACGGCCTACCGGCTGCGGCTTGCGCCGACCGACCACCCTGGCGATTGGCTGTTGATCGAACGTGGATTCCGTCATGAGGATCATTCTAGCAGGCTGGCAGCTTTGAGGGAGCCGGCTTCATCAAAGTCTTCAATGTCCTACACGGCTTTGAAGGCGAACGCGACGCAGACCATCATCGCGGCACCAGGGCGGGTTGGCGGCATGAAGGGCTGCCGTGGGAACGATGCCAACGCCGGAAAGCGTGAGGCGAGAAGAGTGAGGCGCGTACAACGGAACGCGGTTTCCCGCCTTGTCTCCTCTCCCCTCTCCCCTCTCCCCTCTCCCCTCTCGATCAGGTCAGGCTGACGCCCAGTAGTTTCCCTACCAGGTAGGTAACGCCGCCTGCGGCTGCGCCGATCGCGAGCATGCGCAGGCCGCCCGTCCACGCGCTGCGGCCGGTAAACAATGACAGCGTTGCGCCGACTCCGAACAAGGCGGTCGCAGTCAGCACTATCGCCACCGGCAGGCTGGCCTCCCCGACGCCAGAAAGAAATGGCAGCAGCGGCACCACGCCGCCTGCGGCAAACGATACGAAAGAAAACATCGCCGCGCCCCACGGCGAACCGAGCTCGTCGGGATTCAAACCGAGCTCCTCGCGCGCCAGCGTATCGAGCGCATGCTCGCGATCCGCAAGCAGGCTGTCCGCCAGCTGTTTTGCGGCAGCGGGCTCAACGCCGCGCGCGGCGTAAATCAGCGCGAGCTCTTCGGCTTCCTCTTCCGGATACTGATCGAGCTCCTCGCGCTCGAGCCCGATCTGGTATTCATACATTTCGCGCTGCGAGCGCACCGATACGTATTCGCCGGCCGCCATCGAGAACGCGCCCGCCACCAGTCCGGCTATACCCGTCAGCACGATCAAGGCGTTGTCAGCGCCCGCGCCGGCCACGCCCAGGATCAGGCTGGCATTCGATATGATCCCGTCGTTGACGCCGAACACCGCCGCGCGCAGATTGCCGCCGCCCGCCACCCCCCGGTGCCGGTGCTCCGGACCCTGCAAGGCCGGACTCATGAAATGCCCGGGCATGCTCTTGGCGTAGATTACCATCCCGCGCACTTTCATCGCGGCCAGCATCGTGCGCAACGCGTAGGGGCCAAAGCGCCGCACCAGCGCGGCGACGATGCGCGTGCGCAAGTCCGGCAGGTAGCTCTCGGGCACTCGCGCGCCGCCGTTGCGCGCCGCATTCGCCCAGATTGCCGCCTGCTCATCAGCCGCTCCAGCCAGTTCGCGGAACAGGCTCTCACGCGGCGTACCCGACTCGACCTCGGATACGACGCGATACAAATAGGCCGCGCGCTTTTCTTCCACCCAGTTATCTAGCTCGTTCATCCTGATTTGAACTCCCTTGTCTTGCGATGCACGCATAGCCGAACCAGCATGCGGCTCCGCATATCACCAGCGCCGACATGCCGCCGGCGAGCCCGAACCCGGTGCCGGAAACAAGCGGTGACAGCATGCCCGCGGCGAGGCCGGCGAAGAACCCCTGCTGCACCGCTTGCAACGACGCGGCAAGGCCGCGGTTCTGCGGGAACAGGTCGAGCACGAGCAGTGTAATACTCGGCGTGGCGAGCGCCATGCCGGTGCTGTAAACCATCACCGGCAATACGGTCCACGGCAGCGCGGGCGGCAGCATCGAGTGATAAGCCAGGTTGAAAGCCGCGGCGCCGAACATCGCGGCATAGCCGTAGCGCACGGTGCGGCGCGGCGACAGCCTGCCGGCGAGCCGCCCCGACAGGAACGCGCCGAAGATAACGCCCGAGATACCGGGCACGAACAGCCACGCGAACTGATTTGCATTAAGGCCGAGCAGATTGTAGATCACCGCCGGCGCGGATGCGATGTAGAGAAAAAATCCCGCGAAGTTGAACGCGATCGTGGAGGACAGCAGCGCGAAGCGCAGGCTGCCGAGCAGCTTGAGGTAGTTCAACATCAGCGGCCGCGGCGCGAAAGGTTGCCGCGCCGCCGCCGGCAGGGATTCCTTGAGCCGGAAATAGCAACTGACGTAAAGCAGCGCGGCGAACAGCGTCAGAAACACGAAAATCGAGCGCCAGCCGAACCCGGTTTCGAGCCAGCCGCCAATGATCGGCGCGATCGCCGGCGCCAGGCCGAAGATCATCGTCACCATCGACATCACGCGCTGCGCGTGGTGCCCGGCGTAGATGTCGCGAATCATCGCGCGCCCGGCCACCATGCCGGTGCCCGCCGACATTCCCTGCAACGCGCGGAACACCAGCATCTGCGGCAGGCTCTGCGACAGCGCGCAGCCGACCGAAGCCAGCGCGAAAATCACCAGCCCGACCAGGATCACGGGGCGCCGGCCGAACGAGTCGGCGAGCGCACCGTGAAACAGCATCATGAAAGCAAACGCAAGCAGATAGGCGGATAACGTCTGCTGCATCTCGAGCGGCGTCGCGGCGAACGCGCGCCCGATCGACGGAAACGACGGCATGTAAGTGTCGATCGAAAACGGGGCGAGCGTCGCCAGCCCGGCAAGTATCGCGGCGAGCAGCAGCGTGGTGCGGTCAGCCTGCTGTCGTGGTGTCAGATTCCGCATAAGTGACTGTCATCGTTCCGGGTCCCGTCGCACGCTAAGAAGCCGGAATGGCCCAGGCGACCATGCGCTTGCGAAGCTCATCAGCGAGTGCCTCGTTCTTCACCAGAAAACGGAGCGCGGCGCGTCGAAAGCCCTCAGCAAGCAGACTTCCCGGCACAGCCGGCAGCGTGACAAAGCGCCCATCGGGGAGGAATGCTCCGTCGGCGGCGAACACGGGTACGTGCGGGTTGAAGTTGACGAGTTCCCCGAATGTTTAGGCTGGGATTGATCTCAAAGGAGCTTGTCGGGCTCAAGTCCGACAAACTCCTAGGGGCTTCTCCGGACCCTTCTCACCTTGCGGGGCGCAACGATCCACAAAGCACCCGCACTGGCTGCCTTACCAACGACCGCCACCCCGAAGG
>JACQOI010000304.1 GCA_016202615.1 Betaproteobacteria bacterium | reverse complement strand
TGCATCTTGGTGAGCCCATAGATCTGATTGTCGTGCAGCATCAACGTCAGGTTCATGTTATAGCGGATCGCGTGGACCCAGTGCGCGGCGCCGATACTGCAGCAATCCCCGTCGCCCGTATTGACGAACACGTGCAGATCCGGCCGCGCCATCTTGACGCCTTCGGCGATCGGCAGCGCGCGTCCGTGTATGCCATGGAAGCCGTAGGTCTTCATGTAATGGGGAAACCGGCTCGAGCAGCCGATCCCCGATATGAAGGCGGTTTTTTCCGGGCGCAGGTTTTCGTCGCGACACAGGCGCTGCACGGCCGCGAGGATCGCGTTGTCACCGCAGCCGGTGCACCAGCGCGGCACGCCGCTCTGGTAGTCTTCGAGATCGTAATGCTCGTCGTACATCTGGAGCAGGCACTGGGTGGCGGTCATCGTCATGATTGTTCTGCCTTGTTTACTTTTTCAATTTATCGCGGATCACGCTGCAAATCGTACTGGGTTTTATTGGCTGGCCCATCACTTCGCTCCAGCAATCGACATCGATCAGGTAGCGTGCCCGCAGCAACGTCGCAACCGCCGAGTAGCGGCGATTGGTCTCGTCGATCATTTCGTCTTGCAGGCGGTCGCTCCAGTTACCCTCGATCGTCATGATATTTTTGAATCGCCGCATCACCTCTTTGATTCCCGGGGGCAGTGGCTGGAGGAAGCGCAGGTGCATGGACGACACCTTGCAGCCTTCGGCACGCATGCTTTCGACTGCTTCCTCGATGGCGCCCTTGGTGCTGCCCCAGCCGATGATCAGCAAGTCGCCTTTCTCATCGCCGAACACCGGCGGTGTCTTCAGCGTTTTCTGCAACGCGGCGAGCTTCAGGCTGCGGGCGCGGATGCTTTCCTCATTGATTTCCGCGTCATACGCAACGTGGCTCAGGCGATCGTGGGTGAGGCCGGTTACGGTGTGCATGCCATTAGGCTGGCCGGGAATGAAGCGCCGGGCAAGGCCGGTCGTGGCATCCCAGTCATACGGCTTTGCCCCCGCGGGAATGGCGCTCTGGTCCACTGGCGGCGCGAGCCATTCCTTGTTGAATTGCGGCCGCGGGAACGGTTGCTGCGAAGTCGCAAGGTTGGCGTCCGTGAGCAGCACCACCACCATGTTGAACGTTTCGGCGATTTTGCGCGCGGTAATGACGGAGTAGAAACAATCCTCGATGGTGCTCGCCGCCATGACTACTTTTGGCGCGTCCCCGTGGCTGCCGAAAATGGCCGCCATGAGGTCGCCCTGCTCCGCTTTGGTCGGCAGGCCGGTGCTCGGACCCCCGCGCTGGACGTTGATCACGACCAGCGGAATTTCGGCCATCACCGCGAGGCCGATGCCTTCCTGCTTGAGCGAATAGCCGGGACCTGACGTGATCGTGACCGCGCACTTGCCGGCGTACGAGGCCCCGATCGCGAACGCGCACGCCGCAATCTCGTCTTCCGCCTGGTGCACTATGCCGCCCACTTTTTCGAAGACCTCGCTCAGGTAATGCGATGCCGAGGTGGCGGGCGTGATCGGATACATCGCGCAGATATCCATGCCCGACGCGAGGATACCGAGCGCCAGCGCGGTGTTGCCATTGGCCACGACCTGTGGCACCTTGGAGCGGACCGCCGGTATCCGGTACTTGAAGTCGAGGTTGACCTCAGCCCACGTGTAACCTGCTTCGAGCAGCCTGATATTGGGTTCGATGACGCTCTGGCCCTTCTTGGCGAAGGTGAGCGCGATCTGCTCCCGCGCCAACTGCATGTCGAGGCTATAGATGCTGCACAGCATGCCCAGTGCGAACATGTTCTTGCCAAGCCGCGCATCGGCGACAAGCGACAGGCACTCCCGCTCCATCGGGACCTCGTGCACCTTGTAGCCCGAGGCCACCAGCTGATTGTAGGTTTCGATGTACGCCGCCGTGATCTTCGGATCCTTGTCATCCCGCCACATGCTTTCGAGCAGAATGGTGCAGCCGGGCTTAAGCGCGCCGGCGCGCACCCGGCCGAGCAGTGCCTGCTCGTTGAAAGCCACGACGAGGTCGGTGTTGTCGCCCCCGGTGGTGATTCGTTCCGATCCCAGGCGAATGCGGTTGCCGCTGGCGCCGGCGACGCTGCGTGCCGGAGGCCTGATTTCAGCGGGGATGATCTCGACGGTCCAAATGCCGTTACCCATCCGCGCGGCGATCGAGCCGAGGGACTGGCCGCATCTTTGCGCGCCTTCGCCGGAATCGCTGATGATCTCGACGATGTGTTCCTTGAGCGTCACCGCTTTCTTGCCCGCGGGCGAGCGCGCTTGCCGGGGTGTTTCCTTGACGAGTTGCTTGATGGAAGTATCGTTCATGATTTCGCCGTAGCCGCTACGCGAACGCGCGCGAAGTTCCGCTCCCTGAGATCGATCCCGAACAGTCTGTCGGCGCTGCCCCTGCCGTCGGTGAGATACGGGAGATCGGTATCGCGTATGCCGAGATACGCCTTCATGCTGCGTGCCGCCTTGCGGCCCGCGCCCATTGCTTCGATCACGGTGGCGGCGCCGGTGACGATGTCGCCGCCCGCATACACGCCTGCCATGGAAGTGGCGAGGTCAGCGTCGGTCTCGATGTAACCGCGCTTGTTGAGCTTCAACTTCGAGGTCTGGCCCATGATCGGGTTCGCGTTGGTGCCGATTGCGAACACCACCAGATCGGTCTCGAATTCAAACTCGCTGCCCGCGACCGGGACCGGACGGCGCCGGCCCGACTCGTCGGGCTCGCCGAGCTCCATGCGGATGCAGCGCATGCCGCGGACATTTCCCTTGCCGTCGTCGAGAATCTCGACCGGGTTGGTGAGCCAGTGGAACTCGATGCCTTCCTCCTCGGCATGGTGGATCTCTTCCGCCCGCGCCGGGCTCTCAGCCTTGGTGCGGCGGTAGATGCAGTGCACATTTTCCGCGCCGAGCCTGAGGCAAACCCGCAGCGCATCCATCGCGGTATTGCCGGACCCGATGACGGCAACGTTCCGGCCGAGCGGCAGGGGCGTGTCGTAGCTCGGGAACTCACGGGCGAGCATCAGGTTGCAGCGCGTCAGGAGTTCGTTGGCCGAGAGCACTCCGCCCAGGGAGTCGCCTGGAATTCCCAACAACGATGGGTAGCCGGCGCCAGTGCCGACGAAGACTGCATGAAAGCCCATCTCGTCTATCATTTGCTCGATCGTGAACAGGCGCCCGACCAGCGTGTTGCACTCGAACTTCACGCCTAGCTTGCGCAGGTTCTCTATCTCGGCGTCGATAACCACGTTCGGGAGGCGGAAATCGGGGATGCCGTACTTCAGCACCCCGCCCGCTTGATGGAAGGCCTCGTAAACCGTGACGCCGCACCCTGCCTTCGCCATGTCGGCCGCGCACGCCATGCCCGCAGGCCCGGAGCCGACGATCCCGATCCTGAAGCCGCTGGGCTCGATATAGGGGATGTTGGTCCAGCCCTGCGCGATGGCGGTATCGCCGACAAAACGCTCGAGCCGGCCGATTGCGACGGGCTCCAGCGCCTCGCCCACGGGGCAAACGCCTTCGCACTGACTCTCTTGCGGGCAGACCCGGCCGCAAATGGCGGGCAGCAGATTGGTGCCGGTGATGACGTCGTAAGCGCCGCGCAATTCCTTGGCGCTGATCTTCTGGATGAATCCGGGGATATCGATGCTGACCGGGCAGCCCTCGACACAGGCCGGGTCGGGACAGAGCAGACAGCGTTCTGCTTCGTGCAGCGCGTCGTCGAGGCGAAAGACGTAGACGACTTCCTTAAAGTTCTTGGCGCGCTCGCGCGGATCCTGCTCGCGTACGGGGGCCCGTTGCTGCGGAATGGTACGTATCGTCTTCTTCTTGGCCATCTAACCACCTTTCACTTCTTCAAATGGATCGGGCAGCGCAGATGGTTCAACCGGTAGGTTGTCCGGGGAGTAAGCCGGCGACTGCCGGGTTAGCGACGCAGCTTCAATCTCGTTCTTCATGCGGCAGCTTTCCGACCAACGCTCAAGCGCGGTCTTCTCCTCTGCTTTGAAGCGCCGCAAACGGGACATCAGGTCGTCGAAGTCGACCTGATGACCGTCGAAGTCCGGGCCGTCCACGCACGCGAACTTCACCTGGCCGCCTATCTTTACCCGGCAGCCGCCGCACATTCCCGTGCCATCGACCATGATGGGGTTCAGGCTCACGACGGTCTTGATGTTGTGAGGCTGCGTCATCGCGGCGCACGCCTTCATCATGACGGGCGGGCCGATAGCGACGAGCTCGCCGATATCGGGATGTTTCGCGATGGCCAGCTTGACCCCGTCGGTGATCAAACCCTTGATTCCCGCCGAGCCGTCGTCGGTGCACACGATGAACTCATCGCAGCAGGCCCTGAACTTGTCCTCCCAGAAAACCAGGTCCTTGGTGCGGAATCCGACGATGCCGATCACGTACGCGCCGCTTTCCTTGAAGGCGCGCGCCTGGGGATAAATCGGGGCCACGCCCAGCCCGCCGCCGACGCACACCACTTTCTTCGCGCCGCCGGTATGACTGGGATCCCCCATGGGGCCGACGACTCCATACAGCTTGGTGCCCACCTGGCAGGTCTGCTGCATCTCCCTGGTCGTCTTCCCGACCGCCTGTATGACCAGCGTGATCGTTCCCTTCTTCTTGTCGAAATCGGCAATGGTCAGCGGAATACGCTCGCCGTGCTCGTGCGACATGACGATGACGAACTGGCCCGGCCGCGCAGCTTTGGCCATCAGAGGATGATGGAACTCCAGCAGGTAGGTGACGTCAGAGAAATCCTCTCGCGCTACGATCTCGTAATCGAACATTTCATTTGTCATCACATCGGTCCTGGGTATTCGGCGACCCGTCGTCTTTTCCGCTGCCAACGGAATAGCCGAGAAGCCAATTCAACTTAGAAAGCCGAATATACGGTTCGTGCGCAGTCTAATTCTTGACTTAACTCAAGGATTCGTCGGTTTCGAGGGGGGGAGGGGGGTCATGACAACTTGCGGAGAAGCATTCCGCTGGCCACGGCAGCGGTGTCCGGGAGCGCGCGCAACGCGTTGATAGAAGATGTTTACTGCTGGCAAGCGCCCGGCCGGGCGCGGGGAGAAGGCGCTTATTTCGTCACCCGTTTTCGCGCGGCGTGCTACGCTGCGCGCGTCGCGACTCATCAGGAGAAGTAGTCATGCGGCTGTTGCGCCATCTTGCCCCATTGGCATGAAACTCGTCAAGAAAGAGAAGCCGCTGGGCGTGTGTAACGTCTGCCGCGCCTACACCGATCAGCACGAGTACGTGAACCACCGCTGCAACAAGACCGTGCACGGCAGGCGCTGCTACGGAACGTTCAAAAGCGGACTCGGGGAAGTTTGGGATCAGTGTCAGACCTGCCACGCCACCGGCAAAGTGGGGACCCAGACTTGCAGCGAGTGCGCGGGTTTCGGCTGGCACCTGATCAGGTAAGGTTTCTCGCTTTGCTCTTCGCGCAGTCCTGCAACCACGTGCCGAACGCGCGAGGCTTCATCCGTCCGCGCCGAACGGGGCGGCCGCGATTCGGCGGTGACCGTCGCGAATTTACCGTTTACCCGCTATCAATTCCCGCTAGCAGCCTGTCGGACTTAACAGTCCGTACAGGCTGCTAAGGAGTTTGTCGGGGGCTAAGTCCGACAAACTCCTAGACGATGCGCTCGAGCGGCAATTGGAACAGCCGGATCTTGTCGTCGGGCCGTTTGATCGCGGCATTGGAAGCGGTAATGATCTTGATCAGAGCCTCAAGCGGCGCTTCTTCCTGGAAGGCGATCATCAGCGCGCTGTTGGTGCTGGGGGTGCCGCCTTTGCCGAGGTGCGCCTCCGTACCGCGGCCTTTACCTGTCACGCTTTCCCAGCGCGTGTAGTAATCGATGCCGGCGGCGTCGAGCAACTCCATCACGCGCGGCGTGAACAGTTCGTTGTGCACTACGAAAGCGATTTTCATGGGCTTGTTTCCTCAGGTGGTTCCGGCTGTCAGGAATTCGTTTGCCCGATAACCGGCCGTATTACTCGATCTTGAGCCCGAGCGCTTCAGCAAACTGTGGCCCACCGCGCGCAGGCGACCGGAATTGACGTGCGACATGACCGCCGCGGCCGGCGTTAACGTCCACTGTGATTCTCCGGCAATGACTGATCCGAAGGAGCTTCCCGGAGCGTTTGGCACGATCATGCGTACCGGACGGTTGGGATAATCCTTGGCAATGTCCGCAGCCGCGGCGTGCGCCGATGGAAGAGCGATGGAAGCGGCAAGCATCAGAGCAGCCTGCAGGATTACCTTGAACTTCATGACATTTCTCCTCGTTGACCGTTTCCCCTTCACGCTGCCGTTGCTTCGCCCGACTCGACGATCACCTGCTCGACTTCGCCCACGCCGGGCGCCCGGCGGAAAGCGGCGGCTTCCTGGTACTCGGCCGACCGGTGGCACTTCACCGCCTGCTCGAGCGAGGGAAATTCGATCACGACGAAGCGGTGGAACCGGTCCGTTCCCTCCATGATCTGGTAGCGGCCGCCCCGCGCCAACACCTTGCCGCCGAATTTCTTGACGACGGCCGGCACGCGGTCGGTATATTTCTTGTATTCGACAGGATCGTTGATTTTGCAGCGCGCGAGCCAATAGGCGGGCATTGATTTCTCCTTCAGTAAAATTCAGGTAAAAATGCTGTTTGCTTACACCCTCGATGCGTTCGAAGTCGACGCTCACCGGCGTGCCTCCGAGCTTGAGCGTCGCGCGGCACACAATCGAACCCGGAGAATATATCAGCATGGCCGTTACTTTTAACAAGGCTAGGAGTTTGTCGGACTTGGGTCGGAC